>CAZOIC010000059.1:0-4964 GCA_964579945.1 uncultured Syntrophomonas sp.
ATGCTCACCCCCGATAGCATATACCTGTTTACCTGCTTCCACCAGACCCTGGCTTACTATCTCAATACGCCGTAAACTTTCACCCACATTACCAAAAGGAATAATTATATCGCCAGCGTCATAAAAATCAATCTCTTCCAGGGATTTATCCTGATAAATACTGTATTCTTCAATGCTTTCAGATACTTCTCGCACCCGGTAAGGCGCCAAACGGGTACCAGGGCGAAAACTGGTGGTGGCATCCATGGGGATACCTATAATCACTTTAGCGCACTGCTCATAGTCCCTGCCACTGGCCATAAAGCGGGCCTTCTCTTCTAACAGTTGCCGGAAATCTTCGCTCATAATTATTCACCTTCAGTAATTATCTTCTTAACAAAGGCTGGTAGTTTAAATGCAGCCTGGTGGATTTCCGGAGTATAGTACTTAAAATCCAGTTCTCCGGTAAATACCGGCTTTTCCGGGTCATAACGTTTGGAGCCCACCGTAAAGCTCCATAATCCGCTGGGATAAGTAGGTATGGCCGCCAGGTATAACCTGGTAATGGGGAAATACTTATTGATTCCACCATAAGCCATTTTAATTACATCCTCATTAAAAAACGGGGATTCGCTCTGCACTACCAGTATGCCATCATCCTTAAGCGCCTGAAAAACGCTTTCATAAAAAGCCGGGGAAAACAAAGCCTGGGCTGGTCCTACCGGTTCGGTGGAATCTACAATAACCACGTCGAAGGTATTGCTATGATCCTTTATAAATTGAATGCCATCAGCAATAATTAGCTGGGCTTTGGGATCATTAAAGGAACAGGAATGATCCGGGAAAAAGTCCCGGGAGGCCTGCACTACCCGCTCATCTATTTCTACCAGTGTACCCCTGCTAACACCGGGATGACGTACTACTTCCCTTAAAGCGCCGCCGTCCCCTCCGCCAATAACCAGAACATTTTCCGGCGCGGGATGAGCATTCAGAGCAACCATGGTTATCATTTCATGGTAGACAAATTCATCTTTTTCCGTAGTTTGTACCATACCATCCAAAAGCAGCATTTTGCCAAACTGTTCCGTATGCACAACTGCCAGGTGTTGAAAAGCAGTTTGTTCAACCCGTAAAGTCTCGGTTGCCTTGCAGCTAAATCCTAAAGCCGGGGTTTGATATTCAGTTACCCATAATTCCAAGCTATTTTCCTCCTTGTTATTCTTAATTAATACCACAGGGGTACGGCAGCAAAAGCACAACCGATTTTTTTCACGGTATGCTCAGTTGAGGCTACTTTAATCTCATCCAGTTCCAAATTCCTTATACGGAAAGCCTCTTCTACCATTCGTCTTACCCGGGCTTCGGCTTCTTCGGCGGGACATGTACCTTCAAACTCCATAATTACTCCAAAACTATTCTGCTTTATGCCTACTGCCACTGCGGCAGAAATAATCTCCCCGGGGACAGTACTGGTTATAGTACCAAATGCAATTGGTAAAAGAGAACCAGGGGGAATTATTAGATCAGGTTCATATTCACAACCTGGAGGTAAAATACTACTTACTTTTAAAAGATTAGTATTTCCCACCCGAGCATTTAACAAAGCCCCATCAAAGGCTGTAAGTTCTGTTTCTCCTTCAGCTGAGGCCGCAGTAAGAAAATACTTTTTTGGTAACGGTAACATTATAAAAACACCTCCGGAGTTATTTTGGACGCGACAGATACGCGCAATAGATACATTATATACAAACACCTGGCAAAATAAAATAATATTATTTATAGATGAAAATAGATGAAGTGAGGGGTGAGGGGGTTCGGTATTTCCCTTCTCTAAACGAGAGGCAAGAACAAGAACCTGTAGGGGCGAACCCATGTGTTCGCCCGAAGTCGGCAACTCTATAAGCACAGGTCTAAAACCCACAGGTTTGAGTGATCGGCAGGGCAGACACATACGTCTGCCCCTACAATCCAATATTATGGCTGCCGCTTTTTCCGGGTTCCTCCAACTTTTTAACATAATCGAGAAAGTTATTGACTGACTTGCGGCGTGCCTTCTGGCGGGGATAAATAACATAAAAATGTCTTTTTACCAGGGGATTGCTTATCCTGGCACTATGAATCTTGCGGTAACCTTCAGCCTTCTTAACCGCCCAGTGGGATACTATAGAAATTCCCATTCCCGCTTCAACACTGGCCAAAACCGCTTCCGTACTGCCGGCTTCAATATAAACATGCAAATCTTCTCTTTTTATTCCATGGGCTGTCAGTAAATCCTCTACCGCCTTGCGGGTACCGGAGCCCTTCTCCCGGATTATCCACTTATCGTTTACGATACTTTCCAGGTTAATCTCGCTTGAGTGGGCCAGTTTATGATGCTCTGGCATTACCACCACCAGTTCATCTTCCAACCATTCGAAACCTTCTACTTTACGGTTATTTATCCATCCGCCTACAATAGCTACATCCAGTTCCCTTTCCGCCAGGCGCGAGAATATTTTTTCCGTATCTGCAATATCTATGCTAATGCTTACATTGGGGTGTTTCTCCTTAAATCTTTTTATAAGCAGGGGTAGAATATATTCCCCCGGTATATTGCTCGCTCCCAGGCTCAAGTTTCCCCGGCGGCTTTCTGACACTTCTTCCATAGCCTTCTCAGTCTTTTCCATGGCTTTAATAATATCCCGAGCACAATAGTATAGAGTTTCCCCGGCCTCTGTAGTTTTTAGGCGCCGTCCCGATCTCTCCAGCAACAATACTCCATAAATATCCTCCAGGCTTTGTATCTGCTTGGTAACCGCCGGCTGGGAAAGCCCAAACTCTTCCGCTGTTTTGGATAGATTTTGGGTTTCCACTACTCTGACATAGGTTTTAAAAAGATTTAAGTTCACTTTCACCCGCCCTCTCTTTTTTACCTGAGGAAACCTTCCAGAATAGTATCAATAGCTTCTTTTTCAGTCATCCCCAGTGACATAAGTTTGATTAACTGTTCTCCCGCTATCTTACCAATAGCTGCCTCATGAGTAAGTACGGCTTCTGCATTCTCAGCTATTAGTTCAGGAATGGACTGAATACGAGCCCGATCCATTATAATGGCGTCACATTCTACATGACCCAGGCATTCATTTTTGCCCACCAGGGCAGCTTTAAAAACCTGAACAGAATCATCCCGGGCTACTGAACGGGAGATAATTTGCCCACTCCCTCCCTGACCTTCTATACATAACCTGATATCTGATACTGCTTTCTGCTCACCATGGGTCATAAGCCTTTCCACAATTTTTAGATTAGCCTTGTCCCCTATATGGGCATTAGTAGTGCGGACAGTATCATCCACACCCTTAATCTGTACCATTTCCATCTCAGCTACGGCACCAGTTTCCAGGAATATATTAGTGGTAGGATTCAATATCCTTTTCCCTTGCCCGCTTCCCTCCCCGTAATGTTTCTCCACATACTTCATACGGGCACCTTTTTTAACTATTATTTCATGTATACCATCATGGCCGGAATCGCTGTGGCTATCGTTATGGATACCACAACCGGCAATTATGGTTACATCAGCATCTTCACCTACAACAAAAGTGTTATAGACCTTATCGTGAAATCCCGCTCTGGTTACAATCACCGGTACATGGACTGATTCATTGCGGGTACCTGGTTTTATTTCCACCAGTAAACCATTATTATCGGCATTAGTACCTACTCTAATATTTGGAGAAGATTGCCGGATAACTGCTTCGCCATCCCGTCTGATATTAATAGCTCCTGCAGGAATGGATTTGATATTACTAATTACATCTAATAGTTGCATATCTACTGGTTTAAAGTTCATAGCATACTTCTCCCCTGCACTGCTCTCTCATTTTACACTGGACATCATTCCTAATCAGCGGCCATATTTCTTCTGTAGAACCGCGTAGTTTAATTAATCCCTCTTCCAGGACAATAATCTCATCACAAATGGGCAATACATTTTCATGGTGGGTAATAATAATTGCTGTTGATTCAGGATTATCCTGGTATTTTTGCACAATAAGGCCAATAAGCCGCTGCACCGTCCACAGGTCTACCCCTGCTTCCGGTTCATCAAAAATGCTGAAAATACTATCACGAGATAGTACCTGGGCAATTTCTATGCGTTTTGCTTCTCCCCCGCTCAGCCCGGGGCCCATGTCACGGTCCAAATAATCTTCCGGACAAAGTCCAACATCTCGTAGTTTCTTGCGTAAGCCCATTCCATCTATGCCTGGAGAAGCAATTTTAATGAGTTCCGAGACATTCAGGCCTTTAAACCGGGGGGGTTGTTGAAATGCATAGGCAATACCGCGGCGGGCACGCTCGGTAACACCCAATTCGCTGATGTCCTCCCCATTAAGATAAATATGACCGGTACTATGCTGATAAATCCCCATAATAACTTTGGCCAGAGTAGTTTTTCCACCACCATTAGGACCGGTTATGGCATAGAGCTTACCCGGTTCAAAATCAATATTTATATTACGAATAATTTCTCGCCGGGAACCATTGGAATTGTTAACCGTCATGCTTACATTTTCCAGTTTAAGCATATTTTTTATACCTCCATATTTACAGGCTTGACAGTTATTTCGACGTTTATTTTACCATAACTTCGGGTTATAGTCTAATTGCAAATAATTATTGTGGTTTTACCTCTATCGCCCGTGCTATTTCCTGGCCAATAGCGATACGGTTATTACCCAGGTCGACTGTAACTGGACCCCTGAACGGATGCCGGGCTAATATAGTTATACTGGTACCAGGGGTTATCCCCATTGCCATTAGACGGTTACGGGCTGCTTCTCCTTTGTTAATTTTAATTATGGTTGCTTTCTGCCCTGGCAATAATTCATTAATAGTCATTTTTTACCTCTCCCTTTAAACCGGCAAGACCATATTCAGGCCTATTCCCACTATGAATGAAGTTAGAAATCCCATTCCCAATATCTTAAGCAATCCCCGGGCTC
>CAZOIC010000059.1:5064-7239 GCA_964579945.1 uncultured Syntrophomonas sp.
ACTATGAATGAAGTTAGAAATCCCATTCCCAATATCTTAAGCAATCCCCGGGCTCCAATTTCTCGTATAATCATTACCATAGCCGGTAAGCAGGGCAATGACAGACTAATCATAGCAATAGCAATAGTAGCTTCCCGTGGTGTAAGGGTCATATGCAGCAAAATCAGGGGGGCCAGATAACGCTGAAAAATTGTAACTAAGACTGCTACCAAAGCCTCTGCAGGTATTCCAAATAAAGTACGGCTTATGCCTTCAAGCGCATATAAGTGCTCTAATACACCGGATTCAAGCAAAGCCCGCACCGCTATACTCATAACTAATAGCAAGGGCAAAACCTCGGTAAAAAACCCGGCAAAACGAATCTTTACTTTATTTAATAAGTTACCCCAGGTAGGAATTCTTAACGGGGGTAACTCACAAACAAAAAGCTTTTCCTGAGGAAGCAGGCGATTAAGAATAAGCCCGAGTACTACCAGAGTGATTAACATGGTGGCAACTATAATAGCCGGAGAAACATGAAAAGCAGCTATAACTGAAGTTAGTATACCCAGGGTAGCGGCACAGGGTATAACTATGCTCAGTATAGTAATAACAATAAAGCGTTCACGTTCCCGGGTTATCATTCGACTGGCCACAACTGCCGGGGTACGACAACCAAAGCCCAAAGAAAGAGGGATGACTGCTTCTCCGGATATCCCTACCAAACTGCCCACACGGGCAAAGGCTACCGAATATCTGGGTAGCAGACCGCTATCCTCCAGAAGTGCCATAATAATTGAAACCATAAGCATAGCCGGCATAACAATAGTAAACGGTATTATTAAGCCTTCCGGTACCGCCAGGCTTAGTATATTAGATAACAGGCCGGGTGGTAGCAAAGATTTAATTGATTCTGCTATATAGTGATTAAGGGGTTGTAGTAATGCAGTCAAGGGGCCTTCCGCTAGCTGAATAGATTTTAGCAATAGCACAAAGCCCAGGTACCCTATAAGAAGCAGAATAACTCCCCCGGGAAAAGGTGAATCAATCAGGGTTTGCATTTTCTCCAGCCAGCCATAACGTTTATTAGTAGCTGCATCTACAACCTGCCCGGCTATAATCCTGGCCCTTTGCGAACGTTCCATTATGCCATCGCCCATACTACAATTACTGCACGAACCAGTATTACCACAAGCAGTACAAGATATTAATGCAGGCCGCTTTATTCCCCCAATTCCTTTTACAATATAATTATTAATGATGGCTTTTAACTCCTGGCTATTGTGAATGGAAGTTTCAATTACCGGACAACCCAGAAGACCTGCCAGAGCCGGGCTATCAATTTTAAGTCCCAGATTTTCGGCCTGGTCAACCTGGTTAAGCGCCACCACTACTGGGTGAGAAAGCTCCAGTAATTCAAGGGTTAAGGCCAGGTTTACTTCCAAACGACTGGCATCAACCACATTTACAATAAGGTCAATCTTTTCCTCCTGTAGCAGCTTTTTTACCTGTTCTACAGCCGGGTCAGAGGTATGCAGCGAATAGACTCCCGGGGTATCAAAAACACTAACCTTCATGCCTTCCCAATCCACTACTACTTTACTTATCTCCATTGAAGTTCCGGCATAGTTGGATACAATGTTTTCAGCACCGGTTAAAGAATTAAAAATAACGCTTTTCCCGGTATTAGGTTGACCAATAAATACGATTGCCATATGTTCCCTCATTTCAGATACTGATAATCATTTTCAATAGGTATATAAAAAAAATTTATTCCTTGTTGCGGCATTCGGGACAATAGGCATAAAATTTGAGGTCATGATCAATAATTTCGTAGCCCTTACTCTCAAGCTTTTGCTCCAAACTATTTAGCAAGTCATCCTCCATTTCAGTGATGTTACCGCAACTGGGACAAATAATATGATGATGCTGGTGCATTCCTTCATCACAAAGCTCATACCGATAACGTCCTTCATCAAACATAGTTTTGTAAAGCACCTCAATACTGGCAAGTTTATCCAGGGTTCTATATACGGTAGCCATACCAATGTTGGGCATCTTCTCCCGCGCTTTATACAGCACCTCTTCAGCACTGAGGTGCTTACCCTGGTTATCCATCATAACTTCCAGGATTGCTGCCCGTTGTCCGGTAATTCTATAATTACTATCTTTTAATTTTTCTTTGATACTATTCAT
>CAZOIC010000059.1:7339-9410 GCA_964579945.1 uncultured Syntrophomonas sp.
TTCTTCACTATATTTACTAATATTTTCTTCATAGTAGGCTTTAGCTTCTTCATCGTTCACTTTAGTTTTGCCCGTTACCTTATCGTGAAGTTTCCCGTAAAGCAGCTGGGTTTTTAATTCCTGGCGAAAATATTTTTCATCCAGGCCGCTTTCCTCCAGGAATGTCTTGTAATCTTGCTGTTTCATGATTTTATCAATTTCGCTGTCGCTAATCTTTATATCCTGCTCTTTAGCATGCTGCCAGAGTATTTTTTGCATAACCATTTCTTTAAAAGTCTGCTCTTCTAATTTCTCTATAGTTTCTTTATCTTTGCTTTCATCTAATTTTTGCGAGCCCCCCCACATCTGTTGTTCGTAAAAAAGTTTAAGAATCTTTAAATGCTCGTCAAATTCAGTCTGGCTTATCTTATCTCCATTTACCTCACCAATAATCTTGGCCTGCTCCTGACCGCTGGTCTGCTCCTGAACGCCATCTGATTTGCATCCAGCCAATATCAAACCCATTATTAACACTGCTATCAAGACTATCTTTCTATTCATTAAAAATACTCCTCCCCATCTAATTGAAAGAATTATAACACACTTCACCCCCATACTAAATAAGTCCGGGGACTGTCCCCGGACTTATTGTACTCCTCCACTATTTATACAATTCCCTGGGCCATCATGGCATCAGCTACTTTGGTAAAACCGGCAATATTGGCGCCGGCTACCAGGTTTCCTTCCATCCCGTATTCCCGGGCCGCTTCACTGGATTTACGGTAGATATCAACCATTATATCCTTTAATTTGGCGTCAACTTCCTCAAAACTCCAGGAGTAACGCATACTGTTCTGCGACATTTCCAGGCCGGAGACTGATACTCCCCCGGCATTAACCGCTTTGGCCGGGCCAAAAAGAATGCCTTTCTTCAGGAAAAGCTCAACGGCTTCAGCACAACAAGGCATATTTGCAGCCTCAGCTACACATATACAACCATTAGCAATAAGCTTTTCAGCATCTTTAAATTTTAATTCATTCTGAGTAGCGGTTGGTACCGCAATATCACAGGGAACTTCCCAGGGTGATTTGCCTTCCACCCATTGCAGTCCAAACTGGTCGGCATAAGCCCGGGCCGGACGCCGGTAAACACACCACAGATCCATTAACATATCCAGTTTTTCACCTTTTATGCCCTCCGGGTCATAAACATAACCGAATTCATCAGCTATAGTTACTACTTTAGCTCCCAGCTGGTTAGCCTTTTCTATAAAAAAGGTGCCTACATTACCATATCCGGAAATAGTGATAGTCTTTCCTTTAATACTATCTCCTTTTGCTTTCAGCATTTCCTCTATAAAGTAAACCGTGCCGTAACCGGTAGCTTCCGGGCGTGCCAGGCTTCCTCCCCAGCTTAAGCCTTTACCGGTGAAAACACCTTCGAAGTTATTTACAATTCTCTTATACTGTCCAAAAAGATAACCAATCTCTCGTCTTCCCACTCCAATATCACCTGCGGGTACGTCGGTATCCGGCCCAATATGGCGATAAAGTTCAGTCATAAAGCTCTGACAAAATCGCATTACTTCACCGTCTGATTTACCCCGGGGGTCAAAATCACTGCCCCCTTTAGCTCCTCCCATGGGCAGACCAGTAAGGGAGTTCTTGAAAATCTGCTCAAAACCGAGAAACTTTATAATCCCCAGATTAACTGAAGGATGAAAACGCAATCCACCCTTATAAGGCCCTATAGCGCTATTAAACTGCACTCTGAATCCCCGGTTAACCTGAACCTCTCCCTGGTCATTAACCCAGGGAACCCGGAAAATTACTTGCCTTTCCGGCTCTACTATTCTTTCTAATACCCCACTTGAGATATACTCCGGATGCCTGTCAATTACTGGCTCTAGTGATTCCAGTACCTCGTGTACCGCCTGGTGAAATTCAGGCTCCCCTGGATTACGCCTAACTACCCTTTCCATTAGTTCGCTTACATACGACATATAAATTCCTCCTTTGAAACTACCTTCCTACTCGGGGAAGCAAGGGGACGGTTCTTTTGCTTCCATGAATGGAAGCAAAAGAACCGTCC
>CAZOIC010000060.1:0-9303 GCA_964579945.1 uncultured Syntrophomonas sp.
GGAGATTATTTTCAGGCTACCCGGGGCGGCGGGCACGGTGACTATCATACTATGGTCCTGGCTCCTGCCAGTACTCAGGAAATGATGGACTTTGCTATTTTAGGATATGAACTGGCTGACCGTTATCGTATACCGGTGGTCATAATGGCCGAGGGCACTCTGGGTAATTTAATGGAACCAGTAATTGTTCGAGATGAAGTAACCAGTTTTGTGGAAAAGCCCTGGGCCATAAGCGGATGCCAGGGAAGAAAACCTAACATAATTAACACCTTGCACCTGACTGCGGAAAGTTTAGAGAGTAGAAACCGGCATCTGTTTAGCAAATATAGAGAAATTCAAACGAATGAGAAGCGGGCGGAGACATTTATGGTAGAAGACGCCGATATAGTTGTGGTGGCTTTTGGCCTGTTGGCCCGGGTAATTAAGCGTTCGGTTATAGATGCTCGTAAACATGGTATTAAAGCTGGCTTAATCAGACCCATGACCCTGTGGCCCTTCCCAGATGAACACATAAAGGCGGTTGCCGACACTTGTAAGGTTATGCTATCAATGGAAATAAGCATGGGACAGATGATACAGGATATAAGACTGGCCGTAGAAGGCAGGGTGCCAGTTGAATTCTACGGGAGAATAGGTTTTCTTCCTAACCCTGAAGAACTTACCCGGGAGATAATAACCCTGGCAGAAAGGAAGGGATTATAATGGCTACAGTATTTAAACGACCGGAAAGCCTTACCAATGCCAAATTTCACTATTGCCCCGGGTGTACTCATGGAATTATACATCGCTTAGTAGCTGAGTGTATGGATGAACTGAACATAAGGGAAAAGACTGTAGGCATCTGTCCGGTGGGTTGTTCAGTTTTAGCTTATGATTATTTTAACTGTGATATGCTGGAGGCAGCTCACGGCAGGGCCCCAGCTATAGCAACTGCTATCAAGAGACTTAAACCGGATTGCTATCTTTTTACCTACCAGGGTGATGGCGATTTGGCTTCCATAGGCATGGGTGAGATTGTCCATGCTTCCGCCCGGGGTGAAAAGATTAGCGTGTTTTTCATAAACAATACTCTGTACGGGATGACCGGCGGACAAATGGCGCCTACTACACTGCTGGGACAGGTAGCTACCACCTGCCCCTATGGTCGTAAGGTGGAGAACGAGGGTTATCCGGTAAAGATGGCGGAGCTTTTAGCGGGCAATGAAGGTTCTGCCTACATTAGTCGAGTGGCAGTTAATTCACCGGCCAATGTAGTAAAGGCTAAAAAGGCTATTAAAAAGGCTTTCGAAACCCAGGCTAAAGGGCTGGGCTTTTCCATGGTGGAAATATTATCTACCTGCCCCACCAACTGGGGACTTAATCCGGTAGACGCTATGAAATGGATGGAAGATAATATGATTCCCTATTACCCGCTGGGAGAGTTCAAGGTCAAGGAGGATAAGTAGCATGGAAGACGAAAAACAGATTCTATTTGCAGGGTTTGGTGGTCAGGGAGTTCTGTCCATGGGGCAATTTTTAGCTTATGCTGCTATGAGTACCGGTAAACACGTTTCCTGGGTTCCCTCCTACGGGGCGGAAATGCGTGGGGGGACAGCCAATTGCCTGGTTACCATTTCCAGTGAGGAAATTTATTCCCCGTTAACCGAGAATCCCCTCATGGCAGTAGTATTAAACCGGCCATCTCTTGATAGATTTGAACCGCGGGTAAAACCGGATGGGTGCCTGGTTATTAACACTTCCATGGTAGATCGGGACCCGGAGCGTACGGATTTAATGGTTTTAAAAATTCCGGTTAACGAACTGGCAGAAGAAATAGGAAATACCCGCGGGTCTAATATGATATTGCTGGGGGCCTATTTGGAAAAGACCGCTGTAGTAAGGGTAGAAGATGCTTTGCAACACTTTGAAGTGATTTATAAAGGTAAGAAAGAAAAAATCATACAGAAGAACCGCGAAGCTTTCCTGACTGGAGTAGAATGGGCTAAGAAAAACTGGTAGTCATCGGAAGCACGGGGACGGTTCTTTTGCTTCCATATATGGAAGCAAAAGAACCGTCCCCGTGCTTCCCTCGCTTCCACGCATGGATAATCTTTTCTCTTGGGGCATAAGATAGAGGAGAAACACAAATGCCCGGGGAGATGATGGCTTGAAAAGAATTATTGATAAGGTAGAAAAATACCTTATTCGTACAATAGTTTTAAGTTTGCTGGTGATTGTGGTGGTACAGGGTATGATGACCCACGATCCACTGCGCCTGTACCTCTCCTGGAGTGAAAGGCTGGAAGGACAGGTGGTGGAGTATCCGGTTGCCGGCGATATAAAAACAGTGAAAAAGGATAAGCCGGAAAAGCTGAAGGCTATTTCACCGGAAACCTATCTGGTACTGGAAATAGAGGAGTTTTCCTCGCTACCTCGAACTGTAGTTCTTATAAATGGTCGTGAAAAAGCCCGGTTTAATAATAAAGAAGTAAAACTTCTCCTACAAGCTGCCGATGTGGTGGAGATTGACTCTCGCGCCTATAACTTCCCGATTACGTACTGCATTAAGAATTCTTCTGACAATCTGGCCTTTCCTGAAAAAGAAACAATGTATACAGCTAACCAGAGCATAGTAATGATTGGTAAAATTATAGTAAAATAGATTTACAGTCTATATAAAGGTGTGATTACTTTGGAAACAGGAAGCAAAATAGTTGCTACCGCAGCAATAAAAATGGCACTTTCCTCTTCTCGGCCAGAAGAAATGCAATTAAAAAAGGCATTGTTGGAGGAGCAAGGAGTAAGGGCGGTGGCGGTGGATTATGGTGGTGAATTTATCAGTTCGGTAGGAAAGATTGTGGAGCGGGCAGTAGTTGCAGCTAAACGGGAAAACGTTATCAAGGAGAGTCATGCTGAAGAGGGTGCCATAGCCGGTGCAGCTCGGGAAGCTATTGCCCAGATTATGCCCAAAGCGCTGGGTTTAAATGTAGGGGGGAAGATTGGTATTGCCCGCCATCATGACCATGTCAGTGTTGCTATATTTATGGGTATAGGTCTGCTGCATCTGGATGAGGTCGCTATCGGATTAGGACACCGGGCCGTATCTTAATAGATTAACAAGAAAATAGGCTTTAATAGACGCGGATTACGCGGACCCTTCGGACACAGATTAACGCTGATATTTTTTAATAAACCTAACCCTAACTTCTATTTTCATAGGTGGTTGTGTGTTCCTGGGACCCATAACGGGTTAATAAGAAAATAACTTTCCTTGTCATCCTGAACGAAGTGAAGGATCTTTCACCGGAATATCATATCAGATCCTTCGCTACGCTGGATGACACGCACGAAAGCGACGGGAATTTTCGTGGGTGGTTACTGTGTGCTTTTAGAGTACGTCCTCCGGTTGAGGGGGGTTAATAAGGAGTGACAGTTGCAAATATGATGATGAGAGGTATCAGGGGAGCAACAACCGTAAAAGAAGACAGCGTGGAAGAAATTATGCAGGCAACCCGGGAGTTGCTGCAAATTATGCAACAGGAAAATGCTTTTGCTATTAATGATGTTGCCAGTGCCCTTTTTACTGTTACTTCCGATTTAAGGGCAGTTTTCCCCGCTGCTGCGGCCCGGTCCATAGGCTGGGACAAAGTGCCCCTGATGTGCTTTCAGGAAATTGAGGTACCCGGATCCCTGCCACTGTGTATCCGGGTTCTGGTCCATGTAAACACTGAAAAAAGCCAGCAGGAAATCAAACATATTTATCTAAAGGAAGCCCGCAATCTCAGGCAGGACCTTATCGAAGAGTAAACAGTTTGACGCAGATTCACGCAGATTTGCGCAGATATTTTTCCTTAAATTTTGTCAGCGTCATTCACCCTACGGGTACCACTGATGCTCCCCGGCACTCAGTTGGAGTTAGGTTTATTTAAAAAAGATTCTGCGTTCTTCAGCTTTCTCTGCGTCTTACTCGTTCCTAAACTAGTTTATTCCCCCATTGCCTTTATAATTACCCGTTTTTTCCTTCTGCCATCAAACTCGGCATAGAATATCTGTTGCCATGGACCCAGATCCAGGTCGCCTCCGGTTACCGGTACTATTATCTGGTGGTGTACCAGTATGCTTTTTAAATGAGCATCACCGTTATCTTCACCGGTACGGTGGTGCAGGTAATCAGGGCCAAAGGGGGCAATGGATTCCAGTATATTATCTATATCGGTAAGTATTCCTCTTTCATTGTCATTAACGAATACCCCCGCACTTATGTGCATGGCACTTACCAGAATCATACCTTCCTGGATGCCGCTTTTCTTACAAGCCTCCCTTACCTTGTCGGTTATACGGATATACTCCCGCCTCTTTTCCGTGTTAAACCACAAATACTCAGTATGAAACTTCATTACATTGACCTCCCGTAATTTTAATGACACAGCAAAAACGTCCCTCTGTGTCATCCCGGTAGACCTGTGGGGCTGTAATTTAGCTGATACAAATCTTGGCGGCGGTGCTCAAGCAGGGGTAACTGCTGCCGTATTTGTTCTAGCTGCTCGAAATCAAGTTCTGCATAAATAATACCCTCTTCCTCCCCGGCTTCAGCTATAATCCGGCCCCAGGGGTCTACTACCATGGAATGGCCCCAGGCCTGATAAGAGGACTTCGGGTTGCGGGCAGGTGAAGCTGCAATAACAAAACACTGGTTATCCACTGCCCGGCTGCGCATCAATAATTCCCAGTGGGCTTCACCGGTAGTAACCGTAAAGGCAGCCGGTACTACTAGTAATTTCGCACCTTCAAGCACAGCCGCCCGGGCCAATTCCGGGAAACGGCAATCATAGCATATCATTAAGCCGAAACATAGTTCCTGATGCCGGATAACAGTAATACTATCCCCGGAATTAAGGGTATCTGATTCCCGGAAGGTAATTTTACCGGGAAGGTTAATATCGAAAAGATGAACCTTGTGATGTCGACCTAGCAGCTGACCTTTTTCGTCAAAGACAAAACTGCTGTTGTAAAGCTTGCCATCTCCGTCCTTTTCTATGATGGACCCTCCTACCAGTAAAACCTCTTGTTCTGCTGCCAGGCGGGACAATAACCGGGTAGTTGGCCCCGGATAAGGCTCAGCATAATCGGGGAATAGCTCCGTTTGATAAGGGGAATTAAATACCTCCGGCAAAACCACCATCTGTGCTCCTTGCTGGCAGGCTTTTATAATCATAGCTTGAGCTTTTTTAAGATTAGCGTCCTTATCATCAGTCACCGACATTTGAATGACGCCAACTTTTATATTATGCATAAATTTCCTCCCATATAAAGCTGCTTGTCTCTTACCGATAATATATCATAAAATGTTCTAAGAACTCATGTTATACTAAAACAAACTACAAATTAGGCTTGGCACTTGACATCTGGAGGATACTTTAATGAAACCGTTTAAAATGGCTTCCCGTGAATGTCGGGGGACCGATACTGTAATAGAAATTAAAACCGCGGCCAAACCAGTAATTATTGGAGAAGGCTATTGTACTATTATTGCCGGTCCCTGTGCAGTTGAATGCCGGGAATCCTATATTGAGATGGCTAAAATCCTGCAGGAGGCAGGTGCTCATATATTAAGGGGAGGGCTATTTAAACCGCGCACCTCACCTTATTCTTTTAAAGGTTTGGGTAGTCCCGGCATAGATATTATAAAGGAAGCCCGCCGGGTTACGGGATTACCGGTAGCGACTGAGATAATGGATGTCCGCGATTTAGAGGTCTTATATGAGACTGCTGACATATTGCAGGTAGGCAGCAGGAACATGCAAAACTTTTCCCTGCTGCAGGAAATGGGCAAACTGGATAAACCGGTACTGCTTAAACGGGGACTTTCCGCTACTATTGAGGAATGGCTGCTGGCTGCTGAATATATTCTAAACGGGGGTAATGATAAGGTTATCCTTTGTGAGCGGGGTATCAGAACTTTTGAGCCATATACCCGTAATACTGTCGATATTGGCTCGGTTCCCCTGATAAAACACCTGTCCCATCTGCCTATTATGGTAGACCCCAGCCATGCCACCGGTAAATGGTATATGGTAGGACCCGTTGCCCGGGCAGCGATAGCCGCGGGTGCGGATGGGATTATGGTTGAAGTTCACCAGGATCCGGATAAGGCACTGTCTGATGGCAAGCAGTCACTTACTCCGGAAAATTTCAGAAAAATGGTAAATGAGATTGAAGGCCTGGCTCAACTGGGACAAAAACGATTCGGAGGGTTTAGCAACGGAAAATCAAACTAATCGCCAAAGCATGATGATTCTATATGCATCCATCTTTATGGTAGGGATAGGATTTTCTATCATTATGCCCATTTTACCTTATTATGCGGAATCTATGGGTGCCAGTGCTTTTCAACTGGGACTTTTGATGACCGTTTATGCTCTTTGCCAATTCATATTTGCCCCGGTCTGGGGAGCTTATTCCGATAAAGTAGGCAGAAAACCGGTTTTGCTGATGGGCATGATCGGTTTTGCCCTGACCTTTTTTCTTTTTGCCATGGCCAACAGTCTGTGGATGCTATTTGTGTCTCGTATTGCCGGAGGCATATTTTCCTGTGCTACCATCCCTACAGCTATGGCCTATGTTGGTGATACCACCAGTGAGGAAAAACGAGGGGCCAGCATGGGAATGGTAGGAGCATCTATGGGTATGGGCATGATTTTTGGTCCGGCTATAGGCAGTGGCCTGGCCCACATATCCCTTGCCTTTCCATTTTTCATTGCGGGAGCATTATGTGCGCTTAACAGCCTGGGTATTATGGCTTTCATTAAAGAATCTTTGGCTATCGAAAAGCGTATTCCTTATAAAGGAATCAGGCGTGAATCCCTGTTAAAAGGATTAAAAACCCCGCTAGCCTTTCTTTTTGTAGTTATGTTATTTTGTAGTCTGGCGGAATCAACTAACCACGGCACCTTTGCTTTGTATGCTGAGGGTAAATTAGCTATAGGCGCCACCGATGTCGGTATAGTTTTTACCTGTGCCGGTATAGTAATGGCGCTGGTTCAAGGTTTGCTGGTGGGTCGGCTTATCAACCGCATAGGAGAAGAAAAGACCATCGGAGTGGGAATAATCATCCTGATATCAAGCCTGGCAGGTTTTCTGATGTCTACCAACCTGGTGGGTCTGATTATTTTTATGGGTGTATTTTCCGGCGGGATAGGATTAATTCGCCCTTCTATATCGGCAGCCATATCTAAAAGGACTACCATGCAACAGGGGAGTGCCATGGGGATTTTACAGGGTTATGACAGCCTGGGAAGAGTAATTGGACCTTCACTGGGTGGTTTTATGCTGGATATCAACTTGAGTTATGCCTACTTGATGGCTATAGGAGTATCGGCTACAGCCTTTTTAACACTAATAATTAATGCCGCCAGGAAAGAGGGAATTGTACAAAAAGGAAATTAGTTAAAGGGGCTGGTATCGGCAATGGGCTTTTTGGGCGATATCGCAATTATATTTGGCCTGGCAGTCGGAGTTGTCTTCGTCTGTTATCGCCTGAAAATACCGGCTATCGTTGGTTTCCTGCTTACGGGAATATTGGCCGGGCCTCATGGCCTGGCTCTAATTGAATCTACCGAACAGGTGCAAGTAATTGCTGAATTTGGGGTTATTCTGCTGCTGTTTAGTATCGGGCTGGAATTTTCCTTTAAAAGCCTGATGGATATTAAAAAAACGGTCTTGCTGGGAGGCAGTTTGCAGGTATTACTTACTATCAGCTTTACTGCAGTAATTGCCTGGGCGATGGGAATGCCCCTCAATCAGGCTATTTTTCTGGGTTTCTTAATCTCTCTTAGCAGTACCGCTATAGTGCTTAAACAATTGGGTGAAAAAGGTGAAATGGATACACCCCAGGGCAAAATAAACCTGGGCATTTTAATTTATCAGGATATTATTGTTGTAGCCATGATGCTATTTACTCCGCTACTAGGAACCGGAGCGGCAGCGCTGCATTCACCGCTTCTTATTCTGGCCAAGACCGCCGGCGTTATTATCCTGGTAATAGTGCTGGCTTTATATATTGTTCCCCCGTTGCTTTATCAGATTACCCGAACCCAGAGCCGGGAATTGTTTCTTTTAAGTATCATTCTTATCTGTTTTTCGGTAGCCTGGCTAACTTCCAGTGCGGGGTTGTCACTTGCTCTGGGGGCCTTCCTGGCAGGTTTGATCATCGCTGAATCTGAATACAGTCACCAGGCCATGGCCAATATTTTACCTTTCATTGATACCTTTACCAGTATCTTTTTTGTTTCTATCGGCATGCTTTTAAATGCTGGAAGCATGCTGGATAACATTGCTCTGGTAGCTGCTTTTACCCTTTTGCTCTTAATGCTCAAAAGTTTGGTGGCCCTGTTTACTACGATTGTTCTGGGCTATCCGCTACGGACTGCTATAATAGTGGGCTTTAGCCTCTGCCAGGTAGGGGAATTTTCCTTTATCCTGGCTCAGACCGGAATTAGTAATGGTCTTATAGGGGAAAGTCTTTACCAGGTATTCCTGGCGGCATCAATTTTAACCATGATGCTTACTCCGTTTATGATGAACTTTGCTCCCCGACTGGCAACTATTATATATAAGTGGCCCATACCGGAAAGATTGCGCAGCGGAATTTTACCATGGGTAGCTGACTTGGATGAGGATGCTCAAATGAGGGACCACTTGATTATAATTGGCTATGGCATTAACGGCAGGAACCTTTCCCGGGCAGCTTCATTCGTTGGGGTACCCTATGTTATATTGGAAATTAATGGTGAAACTGTACGCAAAGAAAAGGAAAACGGAGAACCTATTTTTTATGGAGATGCCACCCACGAAGTGGTTTTAAACAAAGTCAATATAGATTCTGCTCGGGTAGTAGTTATAGCTATATCCGACCCGGTTGCTACCCGCAGAATTACCTATACTATCAAGCGATTGAATCCCACCATCCATCTGATCGTTAGAACCAGATTCGTTGCTGATGTCCATGATTTATATGAACTGGGGGCCAGTGAAGTGATTCCCGAAGAATATGAGACTTCAGTAGAGATTTTCGCCCGGGTTTTAAGCAGCTACCTGATACCTGATGATGAAATTGAGCGCTACATCGACCGGGTCAGGAAAGAAGATTACCAGATGTTTCGCAGTCGCTCCCGTAATGCAGCTGGTCAGCTGCCTCTGACTTTAAGTGGAGTAGATATAGTAACCATATGGGTGGAACCATGGTATGGGGTAAATGGTAAGAGCCTGGCAGAAATTGATTTACGCAAGCACCTGGGGATTACCGTTTTGGCTATTTATCGAGGT
>CAZOIC010000061.1:0-6135 GCA_964579945.1 uncultured Syntrophomonas sp.
AGATATAAGGGTGAGGTATAGTTTTTGAAAGAGATTATCCTGGCATCCAGTTCCCCGAGGCGTCAAAGCCTGCTCAAAAATCTGGGCATATGCTTTTCAACCATATCAACAAACATCGATGAAAGTTTCCTGCCCCAGGAGTCTCCCCGTAATGCGGTTAGAAGATTAGCCAGGCTAAAGGCTGAAAGGGCTGTTCCAGTATTAAGAGAAGATTGCCTGCTTCTTGCTGCCGATACTATTGTTGTTCTGGATGGACAGGTAATGGGAAAACCCGGCAGTGAAGATGATGCTTTGGAAATGTTGACCCAGCTAAGTGGTCGCTGTCATGAGGTGATAACAGCTATTTGCATAAGAACAGCCGGAGAATGCGAAGTTGAAGATGAAACTACCCGGGTTTATTTTCGGCATCTGAGTGAAGAGGAAATTCGAGCTTATGTAGCCAGTGGTGAACCGGCAGATAAAGCCGGGGCCTATGGAATACAAGGACGAGGTGGGCTTCTGGTCGATAAAATAGAAGGTTGTTATTTTAATGTAGTAGGATTGCCTATGAGCCGACTTTACCTTATGTTAAAAAAACATGGAGTAGATTTGTTGGAGGTGTAAGCCGGTGGGCGAATATTACGTATGTATAAAGGACATGCCTGAGAGCATGCGACCTCGGGAAAAACTTATGCTCAAGGGGGAAACTATCCTTAGTGAAGCTGAGCTTTTGGCCATTGTGCTAGGTGGTGGAACTAAAAAGATTAATGCTGTAGATTTAGCTACACTGCTATTATCAGAATATAAGAATTTAAGACAGTTAAAAGAAGCCAGTCTGGAAGAACTTATGGAGGTAAAGGGAATAGGGCCAGCCAAGGCGGTAAGCATTAAAGCTGCCTTGGAGTTAGGTCGGCGGGCAGCGGTGGATACTCCCACTCGGATGTACATCAAATCTCCTGAGGATGCAATCAATGCAGCCACTGGTGCGAATATGGAAGAGATGAGATATTTCGACCGGGAACATTTTCGGGTTATGTATTTGGACCGTAAGGGTGGATTATTAGTTATGGAAGATGTATCCGTAGGGGGACTGCATAGTTCCATAGTGCATCCCCGGGAGGTGTTTAAGACTGCGGTTAAGAAAAGTGCTGCCTCCATGATACTAATTCATAATCATCCCAGCGGAGATCCTACTCCCAGTCGGGAGGATGTCGATATAACTAATAGATTGATTGAAGCTGGTAAATTGATGGGCATAGAAGTGCTGGATCATGTAATAATTGGTGATAATACCTACTGTAGTTTAAAAGCCAGGGGATTAATTTAATTTAAGGAGGAAACATGGTGTTTGGTAAAGACATGGGAATAGATTTGGGTACGGCCAATACTCTGGTTCATTTAAAGGGTAAGGGAGTAATTCTTACGGAACCATCAGTAGTGGCTATACAAAGTGATAATGGCAGGGTTCTGGCTGTGGGTAATGACGCGAAAAGGATGATAGGCCGTACACCTGGTAATATCATTGCTATACGCCCCATGAAGGATGGCGTAATTGCTGATTTTGATGTTACTCAGGCCATGCTAAATTACTTTATAAATAAAGTGCTGGGGCCCAGAAATCCATTTATGCGCCCCCGGGTAATCATTAGCATACCTACTGGATGTACTACTGTTGAAGAAAGAGCGGTAAAAGAAGCTGCTCTGCAAGCTGGGGCCAAAGAAGCTTATTTGATAGAGGAACCTATGGCTGCTGCCATAGGTGCTGGTTTACCTGTATATGAACCTACCGGAAATTTAATAGTGGACATAGGAGGCGGAACTACTGAGGTAGCGGTAATATCTCTGGGAGGTATAGTTACGGCCAGGTCAGTCAGGGTAGCTGGTGATAATATGGATGCGGACATTATGCAGCATCTTAAGAAGAATTATAACTTACTCATTGGTGAACGCACCGCTGAGGATATTAAAATATCTATTGGTTCAGCTCTTTGGGAAGGTGACGAAGAATATTACGAAGTACGAGGCCGTGATCTGGTAAGTGGTCTGCCTAAAACTATAAAGGTGTCTTCGGCAGAGATTCAGAAAGCCTTGAAAGAGACGGTAGACCATATAATCGAGGGTATTAAGGTATGCCTGGAAAAAACACCGCCGGAGTTGGCGTCAGATATAATCGACCGGGGAATTGTAATGGCTGGTGGCGGAGCTCTCTTAAAAGGGTTGGATAAGCTTATCAGTCAGGAAACCAATATTCCGGTTTATGCCTGTGAAGACCCGCTGCTGGCTGTTGCCCGGGGGACAGGCAAAGTACTGGAGAATATTGAGGTTTTGAAGAGAGTATTAATACAACCGAAAAAAAGTATGTGAGACTAAGGTGAGGAATTTTGTTTAAGCTGTTTAAAAGCAAGTTCTTCTGGTTGCTGCTACTAGTCATAATAGTTTCCCTAATAGTAATGAATGCAACTGCTGCCCAGCGCAGCAACATTACCTTTTTGGAAAAAGTAATTCGGGATACTTATGTTCCACTACAAAGTGGGGTAAGCAGTTTCAGAAATAACTGGGATGGGTGGACTGCTGTTTTCAGTGATAAAAGCCATCTACAGCAGCAAATTAAAGTGCTGGAAGCTAAAAACAGCCAGCTTTCCCTGGAAAACCAGTCTTTACAGGAATATAAACAGGAAAGTTTTCGTCTGCGCAAGATGTTAAACTTCGATAATGCTAACCGGGAGAACTACGATTTACTTCCAGCCCACTTGATTGCTCGCAGTCCCAACAATTGGTATGAGTGTATCACTATTGACCGGGGTGCCCGTCAAGGCGTACAAAAGGGTATGCCGGTAATCAGTCCCCACGGTCTGGTTGGACGAGTAGGCAGTGTGAGTGAGAACTCGGCCCAGGTTAGTTTAATTACTGACCGCGAAATGGCGGTAGGAGCAATAATTCAGAAAACCCGCGAAACTAATGGCATTGTTGAAGGTCTGGGCGACAGTAATGAGCTAAGAATGATTAACATTCCGTATTACTCGAAAATTAATGAAGGTGACCGAATTATTAGTTCCGGACTTTCGGCTACATATCCCACGGGAATTAATATAGGTACGGTGACGAAAGTTTCCCGGGAACCCAACGGGCTATTACTGGTGGCAATGATTAAACCGACAGTAAATTTTAACAAACTGGAGGAAGTCTTTGTTATTACCAGTTACCACCCAGTGGAAGGTTTTGAGGTGGAAGAGGAGTAACCATATTGCGTATCCTGGTTCTAGTCTTATTGCCCTGGCTGGCAATATTTTTACAATCGACCATATTTAGTTTTTATAATATAAAAGGTACGACTCCAGATTTGGTTCTGGTTTTCGTTACCTTTTTTGCGCTTTTTAACTCTGCCAAGAAAGGTAGTGGCTATGCCTTTTTCTGTGGTCTTCTGGAAGACCTGTATATGGGACGATTTATAGGTTTAAATGCTTTATCTAAAGGATTAACCGCTTATATTGTAGGTAAGGTACAGGGTAATGTTTTTAAGGAAAATATATTTGTAGGCGTTCTCGGAGTACTGGTGGCTACTGTGCTAAATTCTCTTTTTCTATTCCTGATTAGCATTATGGTATTTGATGTGTTTCATATTGATACAGGCATGTTATACCACATTCTGTACCAGGCTGTTTATAATACTATTGTAGCCATACCCCTTTATGTTTGGTATTATAATTCCTCTAATAGTGGTGTATTGAGGACCCCTTGGAGAGTTTGACATGAAACCTAAAACTATTCAAACCAGGCTAAAAGTATATTCTTATATAGTTATAGCATTACTGGCGGTATTATGTGTAAGGCTGGCAGTAGTTCAGCTTTTTCATCAGCAGGCCTACCAGACCCAGGCTAAGGAAAACCGTATCCGCCTGGTTGCAGTAAAAGCTCCGCGGGGGGAAATATATGCTCGCGATGGGGAAATACTGGCTAACAATGAGCTGGTCTATACCTTGAGTTTAAGTTACCTGGGTTTAAAGGGTCAGGATAATGTGGTGGACAATCTGGCCCAGTTACTGCAATCCCACTATCCGGAAATAGACAAAAAATATATCGAAGAAAAAATCAATCTGCAAAAATATCGTTTGTTTGAACCCCTTATAATTGTGCGCGACGTTCCCTGGGAGCTAGTCGTGGAGATAGAAGAGAACCGCCAGACACTTCCTGGAGTTACCATTACAGTGGAGCCATTACGTGCTTATCCTGAGGCAACTTTAGCCGGGCACGTAATGGGATACATTCATTCTATCAGTGCTGAAGAATTAACCAGTAATGAAGAATCCAAGTACAGTATAAATAGTTTGATTGGGAAATCGGGAATTGAAAAGCAGTATGAAAAAGAATTGCGGGGTAAAGATGGGGCTCGTCGGGTAGAAGTTGATGCCAACGGCAGGCCGGTTCAAGAGTTATTTACTATGGAACCTTCGCCCGGTAACAATCTTTATCTTACCCTGGATATGGAGCTGCAGAAAGTACTGGAGAAGAGTATGGATGACATGCTGAAGCAATTGCAGGTGAGGTATCCCAAAGCCAAGGTGGGTTCGGCTGTAGTAATGAATGTTAAAACGGGTGAAGTACTGGCTATGTGCAGCAGGCCCGCCTTAAATCCGGATGATTGGAAAGGTAAGCTCAGCAATGAAAAAGCATCCTACTATTATCCTCCCGGCAAGTACGACCCTATGAATCCAGGAGCGGAAACTAATCGCGTTATTCAAGATAGTTATCCGCCTGGCTCCACCTTTAAGCCTATTACCGGCATGGCAGCTCTGGATAGAGGCTCAGTAGATCCACTAAGTTTGGTTAATTGTGGCGGTGCCTATTGGATAAAACCTAATATAAAATGTACCGGAGTTCATGGCAATGTAAACTATTATTCAGGCATGGCAAAATCCTGTAACACCTATTTTCAGGAGATAGGACGCCGGGCAGGCAAGGATAATATTATTTATGTAGCCCGGGAATTTGGATTGGGAAGCAAAACCGGTATTGATCTACCCGATGAAAGCCAGGGTCTGCTGCCTACACCTCAGTGGAAAAAAGAGGTGAATGAAATCATTTTAAATCAACGTTATGCAGCCCTGCTAAAGCGCCTGGAGGAAAAATATGATGCTTTAGAGCAAGAGGCTCAGGGCAATCAAGAAGAGCTGGAGAAACTAAAACAGCAAAAACAAAAGGAAAGAAACCAGATAGATGCCGAACATGATATTAGATTCCGTTTCGATACCAACTGGCAACAGTATGATACTTTTAATATGTCTATCGGTCAGGGTTACAATGACTATACCGTTATACAGATTGTAAACTATATAGCAGCCATAGCTAATGGTGGTTATTTAATGCGCCCATATGTAATGAAAAGTTTAGTTTCTCATGAGGGTAAAACTCTGAAAACGGCAGAACCAGAGGTAATTAACGAGGTTGATGTTTCACCCGAAAGTATTGCCATAACCAGGAGAGCTATGCTGGCAGTTACCCAGCCTGGAGGTACCGCCCATTTTCTTTTTGCTCACTTCCCGCCCGAGTTGCAGATTGCAGCCAAGACCGGAACAGTTGAAACGGGCAGGCAGGGAGATAATCAGAAAAAGGAATTTCATGGGGTATTCGTTGCTTTTGCACCTTTCGATGACCCCGAAATTGCATTCGCCGGAGTAATTGAATATGGATACAGCGGTGGAGTTTCAGTAGGTTATGTAGCCCGGGATGTACTTGAACACTATTTTGGCATCAAGGACCACCTGGCTGATGAAAAAGTCGGGTTGGAAGAAGAGACTGCATCAACCGAGCAGAGTGACGAAAACCAGCCGGTTGAAACTGACCCAAGAATGCGTCCTCGCTAAAGGTGACAGGGGACGGTTCCTCCGTCACCTAATTTTAGGTGACGGAGGAACCGTCCCCTGTCACCTTTTTGGGTGAAAGAAAAAGGGAAATAGGTTGTATTATTTGTTAACGTGGAAAATGTTACTATATAGCAAGGTGGAGATTAAGCTATGAGCGGGGAGGCTAAAGAGTGAAGAGGCTGCTGGGGATTGGAGCCGCAATAGTTTTAGTGGTGTTGGGGCTGTGGATTTTTAACTATTTTTATTATTTCCCTCCGAAGCTGTCGGAAGCTCAAATAACAGAGCAGGCAGAAAA
>CAZOIC010000061.1:6235-9256 GCA_964579945.1 uncultured Syntrophomonas sp.
GGTATGGAGTTTACCACGGAAATGATAAGTGGTGCTAATCCGGCGGAATGCGGGCTAATGCCTGATGGAGTATTTTATGGTTTTTGCAAAGATCCCCGGGTAGACCGGGTAGTTTTGGAACTGAATGAGGGTAGCAAGATTGAGGCTAAGATGCAAAACCGGGTTATACTGGCCCAAATACCAAAGGGCCAAATCGAGTTAACTCCCCGGTTTTATGATAAGGCCGGGATGGAGATAGAGCAAACCTGGGGTATGAAGATTGCATTTGTTTCCCAGAACGAGAAGTATTACCGCCAGTATAATAATTATCCCCTGGAGTGGTGGAACATGAGCGCAGAAGAAATTGATATCCTGAGTCCGGGGATGGTTAATGCGGTCTGGGTGTTTCCCGACCAGCAGAAAAAGAGCCTGGAAAATGAGCGGGCGGCAAAACTCACAGAACTGGTGAAGGCAGGTATTCCGGTTATTTTTGTGGGTATGAAAGATTTAAAACAATTAGAGGTTTTAGGAATAGAGCAGAAAAATATCTTAAACGCCGAAGTTCCAGCTAGTGAGATAGAAGCAGTATATCTGGCTAGCAATGAGCAAAAAGGCTTGCAAGCCGGGATAATTACCCTGGATGATGAACAGGATTCACCGGTATTGATGAAGACGCTTAACCTGCGTTACCAGTTGGATATTCCGGCAACGGCCCGAGATAAAACTGGCGATGCTGTTAAGGAAAAGGCTGAAACCGCTATACCCCGACCTGTAGCTCCGGCGGTAAAAGCTACGGTAACAGGCGAGGGGAGGAATTAAGATGAGTATGGATTACCTGAGAAAGAGCTCTGGTGGTTTTGGTTTAATCAGTCTGATAATTATTTTATTTATAATCTTGAGCTTACCCGAAGGGGCAGGGGCCGAAGACACCCTTTCTATGACTGCCAAAGCAGGTTTTAATGGTTATGTACGTACCGGTGAACCCGTATCTTTTACGGTGGAAATTAAGAATCCGGGGCCGGAAATCAAGGGTAGCTTGCAGGTAAGCTGTAATCAATCTGGTTCCCGGGTGGTTTATAGCCGGCAGGTAGTTTTACCCCGGGGCGCACACAAGAGTTTTAGCATCTATGCCTCTGATGATCAGAGCCAGAGTTTTAACCTTCGCCTTATGGTAGGAGATAAAGAGCTGGCTTCCAGCCGGGTTAAAGTTAACCGCCTTCCACCACAGGAAATGATAGTGGGAGTACTATCAAGTAACCTGGAAGCTTTAAACCATCTGGGGGCAGTAAAGCTACCTGGAAATGCCCAGAGGGTTACGGTAATACACCTGACTGCTAAAGATATACCATCCAACTCCGTAATGTTGGAAAGTATAGATGTTCTGGCTCTCTCTGATTTTTCCAGCCATAACCTTAATCCCGAACAACTAGCCTCGATACAAAGCTGGGTAGAAAGCGGGGGGGCGCTGGTAACTTGTGGCGGTGCCAGCTGGCAAAAAACACTGGGCTCCCTGCCCAAGTCATTACTTCCAGTACAAGTTTCCGGCAGTATCCAGGTCAGCTCTCTGGCGGAACTGGAAAAATGGACCGGGCAAAAGCTTCCAGCGGGAAAGAATATTATTCTTAGCCAGGGTCAGATTAATCGAGGTACTACACTATTAGCCAGCGGACAAAATCCGGTGCTGGTTGCCTCAAAACTGGGTCATGGAAATGTTTATTACCTGGCCTTTGATCCAGGTGCCAGTCCCTTTGATAATTGGTCCGGTAACGAAAATCTGTGGCTTAATATTATTACCCAGGGTGACCCTCACCAGACCATAAGTGCACCCCACTTGCGCTCCATGATGATGGAGCAGCGGCGCCATGAGATAGGCTGGGCCCTGCGTACTATTCCGGCATCTGATTTGCCTTCGCGGGGATTACTGGCTGCTGTATTATTACTCTACATTCTTATACTGGGGCCAGGGGCTTATCTGTTGTTGAAAAAGATTGACCGTCGGGAACTGGGCTGGATAGTCATACCCCTTATGGCTATATTGCTTTTTGGTGCTACCTATTATATGGGTTTCAAAAGTAAAGGGCGTGATGTCTTTACCCGGGTTATTTCCGTGGTACAGATGGAACCGGGATTTGATTATGCCCGGGTAAATTCATATATAGGCGCATTTGCTCCTACCCACCGGGATTTTTCCATTAATTTGAGCGGTAACTTGCTGGTAGATATATTGCCAATGGATTACTATCGGGATGGTCCGGTGATAGATAATGACAGTTTGCCGGTATTGGCCAGGGTGGAGCAGGGAGCGGATACCAGGGTTAGCTTCGATGATCTTAGCCGCTGGTCAACCCGTTCTATCGGAACCAGTAGTAGTATTTACCAGCCGGGTAATATTGAAGCTAAACTTAACAGCCAGGGTAATAGGATTACTGGTTCCATAACTAATAATACATCGCAAACCTTGAAGGATTGCATGATTTTTAGCCGCCATGGTTATCAGAAACTTAATAAGCTTAAACCCGGAGAAACGGCCCAGGTGGACCTGATGGTATATTTATCAATGCAGAACCGCCCGGTCTACTATCGTTTGTTTGAATCCTATCCCATTCATTATCCACGAGGATTTTACCCGTTCAGGGCTGAAACCAACAGTAAAATGAGGATTATGGAAATGTACTTTAATAGAGGACAAGGGCAGGATAGTGATAAATTGTTGTTTATTGGCTGGTCGGAGGAAGAGGTTAAAGGTATTTTGGATAGTAGTGGATTAGGTAAAGTGTACCCCTCCACGGCCTATATATCACCAATGCCGGTTAACCTCTTGCATAATGATAAAGTATCGATCCCCCCCGGGATAATAAATGGTCGCATAATCGAGGTTAAGGCTAATCATTGTGAACAAAACTTACAAGGGGTTCAATTTGGTGGAGGTCCAGTTACTTTCCAGCTGGATTTGCCCTATGAACCCAGTTCTTTGCAGATAGAAAAATTTAACCTGCTAGCCCCAGTCGATAGTTTTCAAAGCGCCCGGGGGATAAAGATGGA
>CAZOIC010000062.1:0-9029 GCA_964579945.1 uncultured Syntrophomonas sp.
CCGAGGTTATGGTTATACCTCTTTCCTGTTCCTGACTCATCCAGTCCATGGTGGCTGTCCCTTTGTCCACTTCGCCAATCCGATGAACTCTGCCGGAATAGTATAGTATTCTTTCGGTAGTGGTAGTCTTTCCAGCATCTATATGAGCCATTATTCCAATATTTCTAATTGTTGCTAAGTCGGATATATCAGCCATTTATTGTCCTCAAATCAATTCTTAATTTGTTATCAAGAATTTACTCCAACAAGTTGCGATTCTACCAGCGGTAATGAGCAAAAGCCTTATTGGCTTCAGCCATCTTATGGGTATCTTCTTTTTTCTTAACGGAACCACCGGTACTGTTATGAGCATCTACTATTTCACCCGCCAGGCGCTCCGCCATAGTTTTCTCGCCACGTTTGCGGGAGTATCCAATCAGCCATCTGATGGCCAATGTCTGCCTTCTATCTGGCCTGACCTCGACCGGAACCTGGTAGTTTGCTCCACCTACCCGCCGGGCTTTTACTTCTACTATCGGGGTGATGTTCTTCATGGCTTCTTCAAAAACTTCCATGGCGTTTTTACCAGTACGTTTTTCTACTAGTTCAAATGCACCATAACAAATGTTCTCGGCCAGGCTTTTCTTACCATCCCACATTACCTGATTTACCAGTTTGGTAAATAGTTTGCTGTTGTAAATAGGATCTGGTAGTACGTCTCGCTTGGGGACGGGACCTTTCCTAGGCATGTCGTTCCTCCCTCCTATTTTTTCTTGGGTCTCTTGGTTCCATATTTGGATCTGCCCTGGTTACGGTTCTGAACGCCAGCAGCATCCAGAGTGCCGCGGACAATATGATATCTTACCCCGGGCAGGTCTTTTACCCTGCCTCCTCTTATCAGCACAACCGAGTGTTCCTGAAGGTTATGCCCAATACCGGGAATATAAGCGGTTGCCTCAATACCGTTGGTTAATCTTACCCTGGCTATTTTCCGCAGGGCTGAATTAGGCTTTTTGGGAGTAGTAGTATACACCCGGGTACATACCCCTCTTTTTTGCGGACAGCTCTTTAGGGCTGGTGCGGCTGATTTCTTTTCTCCTTTTTCGCGTCCTTTTCTGACCAGTTGGTTTATAGTCGGCATGTCTGCACCTCCCTTCTCATTTAATGGAACCAGAGATTAAAGGGTATCCCTCTCCCTATGGTTCAGTATTAATCAACGCCACTGTTGCTGCACCCACTTCTATGCCACAGGCATTCCCCAGTGAGTCCATGTTTTTAACCATGAAGACCTCGACCAGATTCTGCCGGCATAGTTCTTTTATAGGTTCGATAATGTGCGGTTCAGCATCTTCAGCTATGAATACTTTTTGGGCTATACCTTTGTTGATTGCCTTTTTGACTTGCTTGGCACCAATTACTTTTGGAGTGTTTTTTATCTCTGGCAGTACCAAAGCGATACCTCCTCCAGCAAATAAACCCGGACACATCGCATTATCACCGCTTATTTGCCGCGCACTTAGATATTTTAGCACCTGCAGGCCTCTCAGTCAACTAAAGCTTATATTTTATTCTATTGGCTTACCGGGGTTTCTTTTTCTTCCTCTATAACTGGCAGTTATTCCCCGGTTGTATGTGGCTCCTGGTTTATACAGATTTCGGTTTTGCGATACAGGGGATAACCGGTACCCGCCGGTATAAGTTTGCCGATAATAACGTTTTCCTTAAGGCCTATCAGGTAATCCACCTTACCTTTTATAGCAGCTTCAGTGAGAACCTTGGTGGTCTCCTGGAATGAAGCCGCCGAGAGGAAGGAATCGGTGTTCAAAGATGCCTTGGTAATACCCAGAAGCATTGGGCTACATACTGCCGGCAAGCCCTGGTGCTGCATAACCCACTGGTTTTCTTCCTCGAAGGCGGATATATCGGCAAAGGAACCGGGCAACATGGAAGTATCCCCGGAATCTTCCACCCTTACCTTTTTTAGCATCTGGCGTATCATTATTTCTATATGCTTGTCACTGATATCAACGCCTTGCGAACGGTAAACCTTTTGTACTTCCTGCAAGAGGTAGCGCTGTACTTCCTGCAGCCCTTTGGTCTTCAGTATATCGTGGGGGTTAAGCGGTCCTTCGGTTAAGGCATCGCCGATATCAACATAATCATCTTCACTAATCTTCAAGCGAGAACCGTAGTGAACTGGGTAAGCACCTAAAACCTCATCATTTTCTCCCAACACTGCCACTTCCCGCCGGCCTTTATTTTCACCAAACCTGGCTATACCGGAAACTTCAGCTACTACCGCCTGCCCCTTGGGCTTGCGTACTTCGAAAAGCTCTTCTACCCGGGGTAGACCGCGGGTGATATCTTCGCCAGCTACTCCTCCGGTATGGAAGGTACGCATGGTAAGCTGGGTACCAGGTTCACCGATAGATTGGGCTGCCAGGGTTCCAACGGCTTCACCTATCTCTACCTCATAGCCGGTAGCCAGGTTACGTCCATAACATTTTTTACAAACCCCGTGTCTGGTTTTACAGGTCAGGACGGTTCTGATTTTAACCCTTTCAATACCGGCCCTTTCAATTTCAAAACCTACATGGTCATCTATCATTTCATTTTCTTCTACCAGTACCTCCCCAGTTTCGGGATGAAGGATGGTATCTACTGATACCCGCCCAATAATTCTCTGGTGCAGGGGCTCAATTAGCTGCGAGCCTTCCATGATTTTTTCCAACCAGATGCCTTCGACCGATTCACAGTCATCTTCTCTTACGATTACATCCTGGGAAACGTCTACCAGGCGACGGGTCAGATAGCCGGAATCAGCCGTACGCAAAGCAGTGTCAGCCAAACCTTTTCTGGCCCCATGAGTGGATATAAAATATTCCAGAACAGTCAGACCTTCACGGAAATTAGCTTTGATGGGCAGATCGATAATTTTACCAGATGGATCGGCCATGAGCCCACGCATCCCGGCTAGCTGGCGTATCTGCTGGAAGTTTCCGCGGGCACCAGAAATAGCCATCATATATACCGGGTTGTCTTCGGATAATGATTCTTTTAAGGCTTCAGTTACATCATCGGTAGCCTGATTCCATATTTCAACTACCTGGGTATGTCGTTCGTTATCGGTAATCAGACCCACCAGGTAGTCCTGTTGAATGGCATCTACTGCTTTATCTGCCTCACTCAGTATCGCCGCCTTGGCTACCGGGGTCTCAAAATCAGTGACCCCCACACTTATTCCCGCCTGAGTACTATACTGAAAACCTAATCGCTTAATACCATCCAGCATTTCGGCAGTCCGAGCATTGCCCTCCAGGCGATAGCATTCATAAACCAGGTCGCCCAGCTTTTTCTTGTCAATTACCTGATTGAAAAAACCCAGGCTATCAGGAATGGCATCATTAAATATGAGCCTGCCTACCGAAGTCTCCATCATCTCTTCTTTGGATTCCTGCTCACAATGTTTTCTGAGCATATCTTTAGCTGAAATTTGGGGTACCTTCATTTTAACCCTAATTTTTTCATGCAGCTTAATTACTTCCATTTCATATGCTATAAGGGCTTCGTCAGGATCACGGAAAGACCTGACTTTTTCTTTCTTCCAGTCTTTTTCGCCCATGTAGGTCAGATAATAAAGTCCGATAACCATATCCTGGGTAGGGGTTACAACCGGCTTGCCATCTTTGGGATTCAAGATGTTGTTACTGGCCAACATTAAGAGCCGGGCCTCAGTCTGGGCTTCAGCCGACAGGGGAACATGTACCGCCATCTGGTCACCGTCAAAGTCAGCATTATAAGCTGTACATACCAGAGGATGGAGCTGCAGGGCCCTGCCTTCAACCAGCACCGGTTCAAATGCCTGGATTCCCAGCCGGTGCAGAGTGGGTGCACGGTTTAAAAGTACCGGATGTTCTTTAATAACGTCATCGAGAATATCCCATACTTCTTCCCGGCCTCTTTCCACCATTTTTTTAGCGCTCTTAATATTGGAAGCAATAGCCTGGTCTACCAATTTTTTCATAACAAACGGTTTAAACAACTCCAGGGCCATTTCTTTAGGCAATCCGCACTGGTGCATTTGCAGGTTGGGACCAACCACTATAACTGATCTACCCGAGTAGTCCACCCGTTTCCCCAGCAGGTTCTGACGGAATCTTCCCTGTTTGCCTTTTAGCATGTCGCTTAAGGATTTCAGGGGGCGGTTACCTGGTCCGGTTACTGGTCTGCCCCTTCTGCCGTTATCGACCAATGCATCGACGGCCTCCTGCAGCATTCTCTTTTCATTACGAACTATTATGTCGGGAGCTCCTAAATCCAATAGCCTTTTTAGGCGATTATTACGATTAATTACCCTACGATAGAGGTCGTTTAAGTCAGAAGTGGCAAAACGGCCACCGTCCAACTGTACCATGGGCCTCAATTCTGGTGGTATTACCGGTAGAACATCAAGTATCATCCATTCCGGGTAATTACCGGAAAGGCGGAAGGATTCCTCTACTTCCAGCCTCTTGATAGCCCTACCTTTTCTCTGGCCGGTAGTAGTGGCTATTTCTTCTTTCAAATCGGCAGACATGCTCTCCAGTTCCACTTCTTGTAATAGAACCTTAATAGCTTCAGCTCCAATACCTGCAGAAAAAGATTCGCCGTACCTTTCCCGGGCTTCCCGATATTCTCTTTCATTTAATAATTGTTTCTTTAGTAATGGTGTATCACCCGGGTTAATTACTATATAGTTAACGAAATATATTACCTTTTCTAAAACTTTAGGTGACATATCCAGCAGTAATCCCATCCGGCTAGGTATTCCTTTAAGATACCAAATATGACAGACGGGAGCAGCCAGTTCTATATGCCCCATTCTTTCTCTTCTTACCTTGGAGGTAGTTACTTCTACACCACAACGATCGCATACTATCCCTTTGTGCCGAACTCGCTTGTATTTACCGCAATGACATTCCCAGTCCTTAACGGGTCCAAAAATCTTTTCACAAAACAGTCCTTCTTTTTCCGGTCTCAGGGTACGGTAATTTATAGTTTCTGGTTTCTTAACCTCGCCACTGCTCCAGGAACGAATTTGTTCCGGTGAAGCCAGGGCAATTTTAATTCTTTCAAAATTATTTACATCTAACAAACAAGTCTCTCCCTTCTAGATGATTAGTGCCGCTTATCCGGCAGTCGATTTATCTTTAGGAAACACGTCCTGTTGCCGACTATTCAATAAGCCCTGACATTATTCATCCTCCATGAGACTGTCATCCGGGTCTTCTACTTCACCATCAATGGCGTCCGGTCCGCCTACCATGGTTTCGGGGATTTCCACCCCCAGTTCCCGCGCTTTTTCCTTTTCATTTAGCTCATAGTCAATATCCCTTATCTGAATTTCCTGGTCGTTACCGGAAAGTATTCTTATATCCAGGGCCAAACTCTGGAGTTCCTTGATTAGTACCTTGAAACCCTCGGGAACTCCGGGTTCAGGAATATTATCACCTTTAACGATAGATTCATAGGTTTTCAGACGGCCTACTACATCATCAGACTTGACCGTTAATATTTCCTGCAGAGTATAGGCAGCTCCGTAAGCTTCCAAAGCCCAAACCTCCATCTCACCAAACCTCTGACCGCCAAACTGGGCTTTCCCACCCAGCGGCTGCTGGGTTACCAGCGAGTAAGGCCCAATAGACCGGGCATGAATTTTATCATCAACCAGATGGGCCAGTTTAAGCATATAAACATAGCCAACCGTTATATCATGGTCAAAGGTTGCACCGGTACGCCCGTCATACAGTTTAGCCTTACCATTTTCGGGCAGGTTGGCCTCGCGTAACTTGGCAAATATGTCATCCTCATTGGCACCATCAAAAACTGGGGTAGCTATGTTCATCCCCAGAGTTTTAGCCGCCCATCCAAGGTGACATTCCAGGATTTGTCCAATATTCATGCGGGAGGGAACTCCCAGGGGATTTAAAACAATTTCCACCGGGGTACCATCCTCCAGGAAAGGCATATCCTCTTCTGGCAAAATACGGGAGATAACGCCTTTGTTACCATGACGCCCGGCCATTTTGTCACCTTCAGAGATTTTTCTCTTTTGAGCTATATATACCCGTACCAGCTGGTTTACACCAGGAGAAAGCTCATCGCCCTTTTCCCGGGTGAATCGTTTTACGGCCACTATCTTACCTGCTTCACCATGGGGCACCCGCAGGGAGGAGTCTCTGACTTCGCGGGCCTTCTCACCGAAAATAGCCCTGAGCAATCTTTCCTCCGGGGTTAATTCAGTTTCTCCTTTAGGGGTTACTTTACCTACTAGAATATCATCGGGGCGTACGTCAGCACCCACTCTGATAACCCCCTGGTCATCCAGGTTTTTGAGCATATCTTCAGAAACGTTGGGTATGTCCCGGGTAATTTCCTCTGGGCCTAATTTAGTATCGCGAGCCTCACACTCGTATTCTTCTATATGAATGGAGGTAAATACATCATCTTTTACTAGTTTTTCTGAAATAAGGATGGCGTCTTCGTAGTTGTAGCCTTCCCAGGGCATAAAAGCTACCAGGACATTACGGCCTAAAGCCAGTTCACCCAGGCAGGTGCTGGGGCCATCGGCAATAACATCGCCGCTTTCTAGCCTTTCTCCTACTGCTACAATGGGGCGCTGGTTATAGCAGGTACCCTGGTTGGAACGAATAAATTTTAACAGGGTATAGGTATCGGTAGTGCCTTCATCATTGGCGACAATAACCTGGTCAGCACAAACCCTTTTTACAATTCCAGGTTTTTTACATACTACCACGGCGCCGGAATCCTTGGCCGATTTATATTCCAGACCAGTACCTATAATAGGTGCTTCCGTTTTAATAAGGGGTACCGCCTGCCTCTGCATATTGGCACCCATAAGCGCACGGTTAGCATCATCATTTTCCAGGAAAGGAATGAGCGATGTAGCTACACTAAACACCTGTTTGGGGGAAACGTCCATGTAATCTACTTTGTTTACCGAAATCTCTAAAATTTCTTCAAAGTATCTGGCTTCAACCCTATCCTCTTTAAAATAGCCGTTTTCATCAAGGGGAGCGTTAGCCTGGGCTACCATAAATTCGTCTTCTTCATCGGCCGAAAGATAATGAATTTCGTTTAATACTCTTCCCAACTCTTTATCTACCTTACGATAGGGGGTTTCAATAAAACCGAAATCATTTACCCGACCAAAAGTAGCCAGTGATCCTATTAGCCCAATATTAGGACCTTCAGGAGTCTCTATAGGGCAGATTCTGCCATAATGGGAATGGTGGACGTCACGAACCTGGAAACCAGCCCTTTCTCTGGTTAATCCACCTGGTCCCAGGGCACTCAGGCGCCTTTTATGGGTCAGTTCCGCCAGGGGATTAGTCTGGTCCATGAACTGGGATAACTGGGAACTGCCGAAAAATTCCTTAACTGCTGCAGTTATCGGTCTTATGTTTATTAAAACCTGGGGCGTTAAGGTCTCAACGTCATGAATACTCATCCGCTCCCGCACAACTCTCTCCATACGTACCAAACCAGTACGGAATTGGTTTTGCAGCAGTTCACCTATAGAACGCAACCTTCTATTACCCAGGTGATCAATTACATCAGTTTTTCCTTCGCCCTTAATCAGTTTAAGGAGATACCCTATAGTCTCTGTGATATCCTGGTGAGTAAGGTGCCTGTTATCCATAGGAATATCAAGTCCCAATTTTTTGTTAATTTTATAACGTCCTACTACCGCCAAATCATAACGCCGGGGATCAAAGAAGAGGTTCTTAAGAAGCTGTTCGGCAGCATCCTCAGTAGCCATCTCCCCAGGCCTTAAGCGGCGGTAAAACTCAATCAAGGCTTCTTTTTTATTGGTACTGCTATCTTTTTCCAGGGTTTTTTCAATACTTTCGTCATTGCCATACAATTCCTGGATGGCTTCATTAGTTTCATAGCCTAGAGAACGTAATAGAACGGTTACTGGTATTTTTCTGGTTTTATCGATACGTGTATAAACAAGCCCGGCACTATCCATTTCTAATTCGAACCAGGCGCCCCGGTTAGGAATAATGGTCGCTCCGTATAGATTTCTACCGGAAACATCAACCCGGTCATTAAAATAAACTCCTGGGGATTTGACCAATTGGCTAACTACAACTCTTTCTGCACCATTGATAATAAAGGTTCCTTTTTCAGTCATTAAAGGAAGGTCACCCATATAAACTTCTGATTCCTTAATTTCCCCGGTCTCCTTGTCGGTTAACCTGACCTTAAGTTTCATGGGAGCCTGGTAGCTAACATCTCGCTCTTTGCATTCATGAACCTGGTACTTGGGCTCGCCCAGATTGTAGTCAATGAAATCAAGCTCCAGGTTACCAGTAAAATCGGAGATAGGGAAAACTTCATGCAAAGCCTCCCTTAAGCCATGCTTGAGAAACCAGTCATAAGAACTGAGCTGCACTTGAATAAGATTGGGTAATTCGATGGGTTGGTCAATTCGGGAGTAACTTAACCTTTTCACCTTACCGTATTCTTCTAATTGAGGCATTAATAATTCACCCCTTTTTTTATTTCCCCAAAAGAGTGAAAAGCAAGGCCTAAGTATAAACCTCGCTCTCGTAAGTAAAGCCTGACACTGGAAGTCCAGAAAATAGCTTGAACATCAGCATAAATGGCAATTATTAATGTTAGCATATACATTAATTCCAGTCAAGCATATAAATGGGCTTTTTATTCTTCCTCTTCCTGGTTTTCAATTTCACCCTGAGTAAATTCCAGCGCCGCCCGTTCCAGAGAATATTCCTCGGCAATTAACCGGTATACCCGCCTGATACGATTCAAATATATAATGAAGATAATAATAAAGCACAAGGCGAAAAACGTAATACCTAGAAAAATTCCGTCAAAAATAACGGCATCAAGTTTTACGGGTGATGACTGCAGGCTAGCTAAATTCCAAATAGCAAGGGAATCCTGGCTTGCTTCTGCATTACTATTACGAATGGCCCCGGGAACCTCGATGCTTAAACGAGCATTGGTCAGGCCAATGA
>CAZOIC010000063.1:0-8737 GCA_964579945.1 uncultured Syntrophomonas sp.
GCTCAACCACCACCGCTGGGGGCATGGCTACCATATAATACTTCTACCAGGACTGGTCCTTCGTTTGCCATTTTAAATCCTCCTTAATTCAAACCTGTACGGTAGTCACATTTTAATATAGTAGAATCATATCAGCAAAGCCTGATAGAATCAATAGAATATTAAATACATTCACTTTTATAAGTATTGCCCAAATATATTATTTAATATTTGGGTAAAACCAATTTTACATTATTTTACCCCAGTTAATCTCCGCTCCCTGGGTTAACTCCAGATACATTATGAATTTATCCACCAGTATGGGCTGAAATTTTCGGCCCCGATCATTGAGCAGTTCTCCAATCGCTTCAGTAGGAGATAAGGCACTGCGGTAAGGACGGTTATTAATCATAGCATCATAAGCATCGATAATAGACAGTATTCGGCAAACCAGCGGAATATCATGCCCCTTTAACTGATAAGGGTAACCATTGCCATCCCAGTGTTCATGATGATGAAGGATGTAATCGGCCACACCTGCCAGCACCTTGGACTCTATAGCAATGCGATAACCAATTTCACTATGACTGCGCATAATTTCCCATTCATAATCGTTTAAGGGGCCATTTTTAAAAAGAACCTCATCTGGAACCCCAATTTTACCTATATCATGAGTAACTGCAAGTAATGCCAATATTTCTAGATCTTCTCCACTTACATCTATTATGCGACCAAAGCCCATGGCCATTTCTTTCATGCGCTCGGCATGTTCTTCCGTCATATGGTCGCGTACGCTTAACGTAGATTCGAGTGTGCGCAAAATATTATTCCGAGCACTCATTTGTTCAAATAGTTTTGCCCGGTACATGGCATTATCAGCATTGCGTACCACAATATCCAGGGGCTGTTCAACTGAACTGCGAGTAAAACTACCAATAGCTACGCTAAGGTAGATGCCTTCATCATTTTTATTAATTTGGTTAATCATGTTTTGAATACGGGTCTTGGTAGTGCCAACCTTTATCTCATCGACTCCTGGCATAATGACGGCAAATTCATCCCCGCCAATGCGAGCGGCCACATATTCGGGCATAGAAATTTCCTGTAGAATGAAACCCATTATGCTAATAATACGGTCGCCCTGCGCATGGCCCATAGTATCATTTATTAACTTTAAACCATTAACGTCACATATTATAATGCTTAAGGGAATGATTTCTTCTAATTCCAAACGCTTAATTTCCTGTTCAAAATAGCTACGATTATATAAACCACTTAAGGCATCATGTTCGCTAAGATAACGCAGTTTATTTCGTACACTGACCTTTTCCCTTATATCTCTAGCAACAATAATCAATTGCGGTGAGACTGCTGTTTTTGACCGGGCAACATTAAATTCCAATGTAATTTTTTCGCCATTTTGTGCAGTAATTATAATCTCATAAGGAGGAAAAGACTTTCCGGAAAGATGATTAAAAAGCTTATTCCTAAAAGTCTCCTGATGACCAGTATCTATGAGGTAAAAGATATTCATCTGTAGCAGTTCTTTTTCAGAATAACCAGTAACTTGACTGCAGGCAGGATTTACGTAGCCGATATTTCCATCTGCATCCAATGTAAATATCATATCGGCCAGTTGATTAAGTAAATCTTGAAAACTCGAGATCCCTCTGGGAAGCGGAATATTGTTATTCATGCACCGACCCCCCCATGGACAACTTACTTCAGTATTCGATAAATACCTGAATATTCCTGCCAATAAGAATATATTTCTAATATAATCCAATTATTTTTTTTCATATACAGCAAATAACTGCAGGGCTACTTGTTTAAAAGGATGAGCTCTCAATTCGTCAACCAGTTCCCGGGCCGGGGATTTTTCGCCAATCTCCAGAAATTCCTTCCAACTCATGAAATCAAAAGGTACCACTTCCACCTCTTTAAACCCATTGCGCTCAAACATTGCGGTCAGTGATTGTGGGTCAAAATGATGCATATGTAACATTGCCGGGAAAATGGTACCTTCTATACTCTCCCAAATGCGCTGTTCAACTTCACCGTAACGGGTTGGGGCAGTAATAAAAACTCTTCCCCCGGGTTTAAGCACCCGGGCAAATTCTTTAACTATTTCCTCAGGTGAATAAGTATGTTCCAGAACATCCAGGCAGTTTATACTATCAAAATAGCTTTCCTGGTAGGGCAGGCTATCAATACTGCCTTCTGTAAAGGTTACTTCCTGGGAAGTACCCGCCAACAATTCCTCAGCACTGGGAAATTCACATTGTACTGCCATAGTTCCCAGTTCTTCCTCAATCAGCCTGATAACCCGGGGAAAGGTCTTCTTCTCTCCCTTTTTCATCATAGAGGACAAAGCCATAGCTCTTTCCAACCTGGCCTTGCAAGCGTCTACAGAGTGTACCGTAAGGAACTGACTCATTACCAGAGTGGCAAAACCTGCTCCACAGCCGGCATCCAAAACCCGACCCTGCATGCTTTGTACCAGGGGGTAAACGTATTTAAGAAAGGAATATTCCCCACCGGAAGAAAAGTTTTGCAGAGCAATAATCTCATTTAGAGTAAATAAATCCTGCTGGCTTAAAGAAGAACCGATTTCTTGTCGGAACCAATTACGCAGGGCTAAATCTTCCTGCAGCGTGGCAGTTATCTCTTTAATATCTTGTTTACCTGAGGCTGCCTGGATTTTTAACCGTTCTTCTTCACTAATTACCTTCCAGATGTATTCCATGAAGAAAGGAAAACAGATGTTATTATGTACGTTAAAAAGTATAGCCTGTTCCGGCTTTTCCTGGCGTAAACGGGCAGTAAGATCGTGAAAATCTAATAGAAAGGCAATAGCCTCTTCATCACTGCGAGAAAACAGGTCAGCATAAGCTGCGGCCAAATCGGTGGTGGGAAGGAGTTCACGATACTGTTTTAATGTATCCCCATCTATGGACTGAAAATAATAATTAAAAAACTGCTCTAAAATCATTATATAACCCCCTTTTATTTGTGCTGGCCTAAACCAAATTCATTTCCACCTACCAACCAGATGAACTGTTTATAATCGTGTTCCTTAAAATCAGTATCCAGATCCCAGCTTATGAGGATGTCACAAGCTGCTTTACCATTTTCGAAACGCATAAAGGGTCTGATCATTATACCTGAGCTATGATAGCCCAATTGGCTTTGCTCGGGAAAAACGTAGTTTTTATAGTAATGTTTTACTGCCGGTTCGACATATAGATAAGGCAAGCGGTTATTTGTTGTTAAGCTGAAGCTTAAGCGGTTGTTAAAGCAATTACCATCACCACTACGAATCTGGTAAATGTAGTCGATTCGTTGCGGTCGTTTAACTATGGTTTTCTGGTTATAAAACTCTAACCCATCCTCAGTACTCCGGGATAGGTTCTGGACATAACATTCACTTTGATCCTCGTCTGGCCCAGATACTAAACCTAAACCAGCTAGAGGGCTGAACTCGAGCTCATCTGATGGTGTGGCTGAAGATACCAATTGGGGAACCAGAACTAAGTTAAATTTCTCCTCTCCAGTGTATTGAGCCTTAATATTTACTTGTAAAGATCCCTCCCTTAGAAAGAATTCCTTTACTATATCTATGCTTAAAGGCATATTGTCTATAATATCAATAGTCTGGGAATAGCTCATTTTTACCCTCTGATTTAGAAAATGGCCAGATTGTTCATCAATAGTATAAGTTCCCATATCGAAATCACCCAGGCTGAAAAGTTCGTTATTACTCTCTATTAATACTTCACAACGCATTGAATTACGGCAGCGCTCACGCCGCCCCCCTTCTTCGTAAAACTGGTAGCTCAGGCTACTATCCGTCTCGGTAAATACCAGAGGGTAGGAATGGCGGAAAACGGAATTATAGGCCTTAACCGTACCCAAATCACGAGAAACAATCTCTCGCATTCCAGGGTAATCACCCCTTAAAGATGGAGCTAGAACATGATAGTAGCTGATACAGCCGCCTTCACTGTCTAAAACTAGAGTCTGTTCTTCATTCTCCAGCACTACCTCGTCGTTACCATCATAATCCCAATCCCTTATAGATATGGGTTTAAAATCCTGGGCATTAATCTTCTTAAGCTGGGATTTTAATATTTTTATCATCATTTCCATATAAGCTAGACCCTGCACATCATAATAGGGTGATGAACCATAAACCGGATGGCGACTCGCCCATTTAGGGTCTTCCTGGTAAAGCAGATTCCTAACCCGGTTAAGTAGTTCGTAGTCCTCTTTAAACTGGGGCTCATAGTATTGCTGGAGAATATAAGAAATAAATTCATACCTCTCGGCTGATTCTAATAAAGACCGTTGTATTATATCGTCCATTAGCGGTGGAAGTTCAATCCCCAATCTCTGGCGAAATGACTGCAAAATTGCTTTCTCCAGGTGGTCCTGTAACTGTTCCACATCCCGCAGGCGACAAATCATCCGCCGCAGCCTTTCATCTCCATAAGTTACTCCCCTAATACCCCTCTGGGCAGTCCAATTCTCCCACTCAATATAGCTGCGACTGCTGGCAACCGGGTAGCTATCCAAATAACCCTGGGACTTAAGATAGCTTTTAAGCCCGGTAAAACTTATATCGGGGTCATTGTCGACCAGGCGGAAAAACTCCATTAACCATTCCCGGTCACCTTCAGGGTCTTTGCTCCACTGTCCAAATTTTTCGGCATCTTCGAAAATAAGCAGGAGCGGTTTTATATCCCGTCCATAGCTTTTAACCATTTGACAAGCATTTTCCAGGGCGTCTTTGATATAAAAATAATAGTGGGCTGGTTTAATGATGACGTTATCATCGGCAGTAAAACTTTGCCTTTTTAAAAGCTGATAGCGAAACTGACTATGTATGGGCATAACATGAAATGCTTGTCCCCCTATCTCATCACGCAGAGGGAAGAACAGCATCTGTTCTGGAATATGGCTGATCGTGGTTATAGATACCGGGTCATTAAAACCAAAATGTTTGCGGCAATAATCGCTATCTGAACCGGGATAAGAAAAATGTTCCTGGTAAAAAGTCTCCACGTCCAGGTAATATATAGCCGGTGCTTTTATTAGTGATGCTGCCCGAGTAATTTCCCGAAGCACACTTTCACCGCATTCTCTTTCAACCAGGTGGATACCCTGCCAATCAGATGCGCTTATCCCTATAGTTTCCTGCAGTAATTGGTCATATTTTTTTAGCTGGTATAAGTAGTCATCGACCCGGGAAGATAATTGAATAAAAGGTTCATCAGCCAGTCCTCCAATAATGCCTACTTTTCCACTGGCCATCAGGGTGTTAAATGTATCCAGGTACTCCTTTTTCTGATCCCTAATCCAGTATAGAAAAGGTCCAGAAAAATGCAGATTAATAAAAAAAGAATCAAGCTTTACAGCATCCTGAAGTAATCTTAGCCATGGCAAATACGAGTTAGTAAAAGCTTCCTCTCTGGTTTTATGTAGTTGAAAATGGGGTTGGTGAAAATGGGGGCAAAATGCAATATAACCTTTCATATTAAACCTCCTGGCGCAATCTGGTTAAAGAAATCATCCTCATATTCAATCTGGTGTAGCCATTTAACAAATTCTTCATCAATTTTGTTATTCCGCAAACAATTGCTAAGTCGTAATAGCTTGGTATAGTGTTCAAAAAAGCGTTTCATAGCATAATCCCGGGTAAGATTGTTACTTACCATGAACAACCAATCGCTGCTCTGGATAAGCATCAATTCCTTAAGGGCCTGGCCCACCGCCATCCTTTGTATATCGCCGCCATCAGCATAATTTTTTAAAACTTCATATTCCTTACCAGCTTTTTTAATAATTTCCCACATCCATGCAGTCTCGTTATTATCCCAGACATAATGTTTTCCTCCCATACCCCAGGAAGATTCAAATACCTGGGCCTGATGTTTAGCTGGTCCTACCTCATAAGGCAGAGCCAATTCCAGTTCACTGCTAAAATATATCTCCTTTATTACCTCTTCCAGCCAGCTTACTCCTTCCCACCACCAGTGGCCAAAGAGCTCAGTATCATAACAACCTACTATAGATGGGGTTGTAAAACCTAGCTTCCGAGCTTCCCGGCTGTTTCCTTCTAAACTTTTAACGAAATGAACCGCATGCTGTTTCGCTCGTAGAGCTGCCTGTTCCGGGTTATATATCTGCTTTCCATTCAGGGTTCTGCGATCTGTAACCTTCCAATATTTAAAACCAGAACGCTGATCCTGTTTATGAAACTCGCGGTAGTCCGAATCCCCAGGGTAACCATAGTCAGCTGACCAGACCTGGTGACTCACCATGGAATTTCGTCCATAAACAGTTATATCTTTGTCTTTAATACGGTAAGGTCGGTAGGTACTTAAGCCAGTGCGAGCAAAAGTGGCAATTTCTATCTCCGCTTCTTCGCCCCCCTCACTGAAGACCTCTATCGGTTTCCCTCCTTCAATAGCATGACTATCTACATAGAAATATTTAAAACCATTATCAATGAGAATGTCCTCTATGCCGTGAAAATACCCACATTCCGGTAACCAAAATCCCTGGGGTTCACGGTTAAAATAATGCTCATATACCCTTTTACCCCATTGCACCTGGTACTCCAGACCTCTGGAATCTAGTAAAGGTAGATAGGCATGGGTGGCAGCAGTAGTTATAATTTCAACCCGTCCCTTATCCTGCACTCTTTTTATGGTCCCTACAATATCCTTCCCGAACTCTACTATGAAATCACGCCTAATATCACGGTAAAAACGCCGGTAAAAAGATGCCATCCGAGCAATATCTTTTTCCCCCCGGGACATATAATAACGTTCGTCTTCAAGTGCCAGTGCTTCACGTTCTTGGAGATAAAAAATAAACTCCTGTTGTATATATGTAGATTTAAGCTGTTCTAAGAGAGTAGGACTAAAACTAAATGAGAGGGCATTATTGATACCTGCATCCTCTAAACGAATCCAGGCCTGTATGAGAGGGATATAAGTCTCAGCCATGGCTTCAAATAGCCACACTTCACCAAATGGCCATCTTCCCTGCCTTTTAACATAGGGAATATGGCTATGTAATACCAGCAAAATTTTTGATTTCACCTGGCCCCACCCTTCCTCCACCATTGTACGTAGATTTAAGACCAGAAACTAACCTAAATTAAATAACTGCTTCCCCTTTTTCTCTAAAACCTGTTCATAAATTCTGATAGTGGACCGGGCAATGACTTCCCAGTTGTAAACTGAAGAAATCATATTACTGGCATTATTACAAAGATTATCTGCCAGGCTTTCATCGTTTAGCACCCGGGTAATAGCTTGGGCTAACTCCTCTTCATTAGCCGGAATAACCTTTAAACCAGTAACCTCATCTTCTACTATATCTGCCAATCCACCCACATCACCTACAATAACTGGTGTGCTGGTGGCCATAGCTTCAAGTGCTACTATGCCGAACGGCTCGTACAGGCTAGGGAATACTGCTACCCGGGCCTTATGATAGATATAATTGCGCTCTTCGTGATAAATAAAACCAGTAAATACGACCTTATCTTTCAGGCCTAGTTTCTGTGTAAGCCTCTTTAGCTCACCTAATAAAGGTCCCTTTCCCCCGATATACAGACGAGCCTGCGGCACTTCTGCCAGTACCCGAGGAAAACTGTTAACCAGATACCATACCCCCTTTTCGGGTACCAGTCTACCCAGGAAGACGATAACTTTGTCTTCTTCACTTATATTAAATCTTGAATCGGTAGGCATAGGCAAGAAAATGTCCGGATCTACTCCATTGGGAATTATGACAATATCATCCCGGGGACGTCCGAACAATGAGGTAATCTCATCCTGCATATATTGACTGCAGCATATAACCCGGTCAGCTTCCAGTGCCAGGTTTTTTTCGATTTCGTTTATTTCCATTTGCATACGATTATGTAATCCCAGGTTCCGCCCATGTTCAGTAGCATGGATGGTGGTAACCAGAGGGATTTCAAATATTTTAGTAACTGCCCGACCAGCGTAGGCTACCAGCCAGTCATGAGCATGTATAACATCAAAACCGCCAATGCAGGAATTTATATTTACCGCTTCCCGGATGGCATCACTATTAAACCTGAAGGTCCAGGATTTAAAGTTCTCCCCCTCCAGGTATGAACTGCCGACTCTATGAATATGTACTCCGTTTTCTTCCTGGTAATCAGGATAATTTTCTACCCGAGGGGTTATAATATGTATTTCTGCTCCCTGTTGCACCATAAAACGGCTCAGGTCGAAAACATGCTGACCTAATCCCCCGAACATATGGGGAGGATATTCCCAGCTAAATAATAAAACCTTCACAAATATTCCCTCATTTAAATAACCACTGTTAATTAATTTTACCAGATAATCGGTTTTCATTGTACGTTTTTTTGCTATAATGTTCTATATGTACTATAAGTTTGCAATTTAGTATCTAAACATATTAATTTTGGAGGTTATTAGATGAATATTGCTTCAAAACAGATTCCTGCCAGACAATCCATTATTAAAGACCTATCACTGGCACCATATGGCTACAAGAAATTGGAATGGGTACAACAATATATGCCGGTATTAAATATCCTCCGTGAGGATTTTGAAAAAACCCTTCCGCTTAAAAATAAAACTATAGCCTGTTGCCTTCACCTGGAGGCCAAAACTGGTTATCTCCTGCAAACCCTGCAGGCCGCTGGAGCCGATGTTGTTGCCTGTGCCAGCAACCCCTTATCTAC
>CAZOIC010000064.1:0-8637 GCA_964579945.1 uncultured Syntrophomonas sp.
AGCGGTAAAAAATATAAGAACTGTTGTGGAAAAGGGGTTAGTTAATGGATATAGCCACTCTTTTAGGTTTACTAATAGGCTTAGGGGGATTAATAGGCGGTTTCCTTTGGGAAGGCGGCCACGCCGGTGCGCTGCTGGTAAAAACGGCTGCTGTAATCGTATTTGGGGGGACCTTCGGAGCCGTTATAATTAGTTTTACTATGGAGGAGCTAAAAACTGTCCCTTATTTTTTAAAAGTAATATTTATTGATAAGAAGATTGATTATCTGACCGTCCTTGATTCCCTGGTGGAAACAGCCGACAAAGCCCGGCGGGAAGGATTACTCAGTCTGGAAAGCCAGCTTGGTGAAATAAACAACCCCTTCCTGGCCCGGGGACTGCAACTGGTTATAGATGGAACTGACCCGGAGCTTACCCGCAACATGCTGGAAATGGAAATCGAGGCCTATGAAACCAAAGAAAGGGTAGGCCATGATATATTCATGTCGGCCGGTGGTTTTGCCCCTACCATGGGTATTATAGGAACAGTTATGGGGCTGGTGCACGTATTAGGCAGTATGACCGAACCTGATAAACTGGGTGGTGCTATTGCGGTGGCATTCCTGGCCACTCTTTATGGTGTGGCCTCGGCCAATGTTTTGTGGATTCCATTTGGTACTAAAATAAAAATTAAATCGGCCAAAGAGGTTCTCTTAATGGAACTGGTCCTGGAAGGTATACTTTCCATTCAGGCGGGAGAGAATCCCCGGGTAATAAGGGAAAAACTCATGACCTTCCTGCCGCCGCAGACCCGGGAGGCTGCAGTCGAACAGCAGCAGGCCCAGGCGAGGATGTGATTAAATGGCAAGGCGCCGAAAAAAGCAAGAACCGGAAGGCGAAGGCGGTATGGAACGCTGGCTTATTACATATGCTGACTTGATTACGCTCCTGATGATATTTTTTATCTTGATGTACACCATGAGCCAGATTGATGCTCAAAAATACGCAGCCGTAGCCAATTCTCTCAGCGTGGTCTTAACCGGCCAGGCCCTTTCCGTGCTGGAAACCCAGGGCCCTTCCCTGGTAGAAGGCATATCAGGACAGCAGGTACCGGAAGGACCGGGAGCAGCACCAGCCCAGCAGGGTGAATTAGATGAAGTTAAGCAAATGATAGCTGAATTTATTAAGACTAAAGACATGGAAGCCAGTCAGGGTGAGGCTCAGGGTAATGCTGCGGTTACCAAATTAAGTGACCATATTATAGTATACGAACAGGAACGAGGATTGGTAATAAGTTTTAAGGATACCCTGCTTTTTGCCAGTGCTTCGGATCAGTTGACCCCCAGGGCGCAGATGATTATCCGGGAGATAGGTAGTACTCTGGTTAAGTTACCCAACTATATTCGGGTAGAAGGGCACACTGATGATGTACCAATAAATACCGGCAAATTTCCTTCCAACTGGGAGCTCTCGGCATTGCGAGCTTCCAATGTAGTTCACGTACTTAACGAAGACGCCGGCATACCGGCAGAACGCATGTCCATAATAGGGTATGGCGAGTATCGCCCGTTAGTTGCCAATGAGGATACGATAAGCCGGGCAATGAACCGTCGGGTAGATATTGTTATACTTAAGAAGAAATATGATTATTTCGAACCAACAGTAAGCCAATCACAACCATAAAAGGAGTGAAAAGTCTTGATTGAAGACCCGCAAGCAGTTTGCAGCGAAATAATAAAACGACTTGGAGAAATGAGGGCTTCTCTTTGACATTGACGGCCAGAAACAAAAAGTAGAGCAACTGCATAAAAAGACTCTTAATGAAAACTTCTGGAATGAGCGTCAAGAAGCCCAGCAAATACTGAAAAGCATCAGCGAGATGCAGGACAATATTGATAATTATTGTACTCTCTGGGATAAAGTCAATTATCTTAAGGATCTGCTGGATATGGCCCAGGAGGAGGGAGAACAGGAACTCTGGAATGATACCGTAATAGAATTACAGGAATTACAGAAGAAATTTTGGGAGTTTGAGCTCCTGGTTTTGTTTTCTGGAATTCATGATGAAAGGGACGCCATTGTCTCCCTGCATGCCGGTGCTGGTGGTACCGAAGCTCAGGACTGGGTGGAGATGCTCTTGCGTATGTACACCCGCTGGGCGGAATCAACCGGGTATTCAGTGGAAATTATGGACTATCTTGCTGGCGATGAAGCAGGAACCAAGAGCGTGACCTTTATGGTCAAGGGCAAATACGCCTATGGTAAATTAAAATGCGAAGAAGGGGTGCATCGGCTGATCCGGATTTCCCCCTTTGATTCATCTGGGCGCCGACATACTTCTTTTGCTTCCATTTCAGTACTTCCTGAGATAATTGAAAATGTCGAGGTAAATATTAATCCGGAAGAATTGCGGATAGACACCTACCGCTCTAGCGGCGCCGGCGGGCAGCATGTTAATAAAACTGATTCCGCCGTCCGCATTACTCACTTGTCTACTGGAATAGTGGTACAATGTCAAAATGAGCGGTCTCAGCACGCCAATCGATTGTCTGCTATGAAGATATTGACGGCTAAATTATATGACCTGAAGCAAAAAGAAGTGGAAAATAATTTACAGAATCTTAAGGGAGAATATAAAGAAATAGCCTGGGGCAGTCAGATTAGAACTTATACCTTGAATCCTTTCAGCCTTATCAAAGACCACCGTACTAACCTGGAGGAAGGTAATGTTCAGGCCGTACTGGACGGCGACCTGGACGAATTCATCTACGCCCGGCTACATCAGAAATAGGTGACAGGGGACGGTTCCTGTGTCACCTTGAATTCAAGGTGACACAGGAACCGTCCCCTGTCACCTATTCAACTAAGACTTAAGGAGCGCTGATGGTGAAGGAGATTACAGAAGAAGCAGTAGCAACCACCACCGAAAAGGCCCGGCAGATACGCCGTAATATCATTAAAATGCTGGGGCAGGCAGGTTCAGGACATACCGGCGGGTCGCTTTCCGCCAGTGATATAGTAGCGTGCCTGTATTTTTGGGAAATGAATATTGACCCGGCCAAGCCCCATTGGGCGGAGCGGGACCGTTTTGTACTAAGTAAAGGTCACGCGGCCCCGGTACTTTATGCGGTGCTGGCGGAAAAAGGTTTCTTTCCCCTCGATGACCTCAATCATTTGAGAAAACTGGGCAGTCCCCTGCAAGGACACCCGGATATGCGAAAAGTCCCCGGGGTGGAAGCTTCGACCGGTTCCCTGGGACAAGGAATATCCTGGGCGGTGGGAATGGCCCTGGCCGGGAAAATCGATAAGAAATCTTACCGGGTTTATGCCCTGCTGGGTGACGGGGAAATTGAGGAAGGTATGGTCTGGGAGGCGGCCATGGCTGCAGCTCATTATAAACTGGACAACCTTATGGCCTTTGTTGACCATAACGGGTTGCAGATTGATGGCCGGGTACAAGAGGTTATGTCCCCCCTGCCTATTCCCGATAAGTTCAGGGCTTTTGGTTGGGAGGTTTTAGAGATAGATGGGCATGACCATAAACAGATAATGAAGGCATTAAATTTTGCCCGCACGGTGAAAGGCAAGCCTACAGCCGTAATTGCCCATACGGTGAAGGGTAAGGGCTGTTCCTTCATGGAGGACCGGGTAGAATGGCACGGCACAGCCCCCAAACCCGACGAAGTCAAAAAAGCCCTGGCCGAACTCTTATAATTAAAATTCTTAGCAGGAGTTGAAGTAATTTTGGATAAACAGGCAACAAGAGATGCATATGGGAAGGCTCTGGTGGAATTAGGTGGTTTGCATGATGATATCGTGGTACTGGATGCTGACCTTTCCAAATCCACTAAAACCGCTGATTTTGCTAAAAAGTTCCCGGAACGCTTCTTTAATGCCGGCATTGCCGAGCAGAACATGATGGGCATGGCTGCCGGACTGGCAGCAGCAGGCAAAGTAGTCTTTGCCAGTTCCTTTGCCATTTTTGCTGCGGGCCGGGCCTTTGAGCAGGTGCGTAATTCTATAGCTTATGCTAATTTAAATGTAAAAATCTGTGCCACCCATAGCGGTATAACTGTAGGTGAAGATGGAGGTTCCCACCAGTCGGTAGAGGATATTGCCATCATGCGTAGCATACCTAATCTAACTGTAATTGTTCCTTCGGATGGCGTAAGCACCCGTCTGGCGCTTTTCCAGCTTTATGAGCATCAGGGTCCGGTTTACCTGCGCTTGGGACGGCCGGCCTTGCCTGTTATTTATAAAGATAATATGGACTTCCAGATTGGCCGTGGGATAGAGCTTCGCCATGGCCAGGACGCCACTATTATTGCCTGCGGGGCTATGGTGGCTTTGGCCCTGCAGGCCGCTGAAGTTCTGGCTGCAGAAGGGGTACAGGTGTCAGTGGTGGATATGCACAGTATCAAGCCATTAGATAAGGATTTAATCGTTCGCTTAGCGCAGTACACCGGAGCCCTGCTCACAGCTGAAGAACATAGTATTATTGGGGGGCTGGGCAGTGCAGTTTGTGAAGTAGTGAGCGAAAATTGTCCGGTGCCGGTAATGCGGATGGGAATTAATGATGTTTTCGGACAATCCGGTACTCCTGACCAGCTAATGCAACATTATGGGTTAACTGTCGATAAAATTGTCCAGAATATTCATGTTTTACTTAAAAAGAAGACAAAATAAAAAGGAATTCCTATTGTTTTTGTAGAACCACCATTATTGGTGGTTTTTTTATTTGGAGGTAATTGGATGCTAGTTCAGTTTTATAATGTCTCCAAAATATATCCCAATGGGGTTAAAGCACTGGATGATATCTCGCTTAAAATAGATCGGGGTGAATTTCTATTCCTTATGGGCCCTAGTGGCGCTGGAAAATCTACCCTGGTTAGGATGCTGTTCCGAGAGGAGCTTCCCACCCGGGGACAAATATTTCTGGCTTCCCGAAGTATAGTTAGAATGAAACGGGGAGAGGTGCCCCGGTTAAGGCGAAACATTGGGATTGTTTTTCAGGATTTTAAATTATTAGAAAATAAAACTACATATGAGAATATAGCTTTTGCTATGGAAGTAGTTGGTGCTAGCAGCAAGGACATTAAAGAGAGAGTTACGGAAGTAATAAATATGGTAGGACTAAAAGGTAAGGAAAAATCCTTTCCCGGGGAACTCTCCGGCGGGGAGCAACAGCGGGTAGGAATTGCCAGGGCTCTGACTAACTATCCCCTGATCCTGATAGCGGACGAACCGACCGGGAACCTGGATATAAATACCTCTCATGAAATAATGGAATTATTATTTAACATTAATCGTGCTGGGACTACCGTTATTATGGCTACCCATGCCCGGGAATTGGTGAGAACTGCCGGCAAACGGGTAATTATGCTGGAACAGGGTAGAATCGTAGCCGATAACCCGCCCGGGGAGATAGTTTTATGAGGCCAGGAAGCATTATCTATTTTTTAAGGGAAGCTTTCAAATCACTGTCTCGTAACCGTTTGCTAAGTATTGCCACTATTTCCACGGTAGCGATCTCTATACTTATACTGGGTTTTGCGGTTTTATTGACTATTAATGCCGGTGCCCTTATGAACTACCTCGAATCAGATGTAGAAATAGTAGCCTTTTTGGAAACGGATTTGACCAAATCACAGATTACTGATGTTAAGAAAGACCTAATTGCTATTAATGGTGTAAAATCGGTTAAATTTGTTTCCCGGGAACAGGCTCTAGCCAAACTGCAAGAGAGTTATGGTGGCAAAGAATATAATCTAAAAGAAACTCTGGGTAAGAATCCGTTGCCTAACAGTTATGAAATTAAGGCGAACAATCCGCATAATGTTCCCCAGATTGCTGTCCAGGTAAATAAAATTGACGGGATTTACAAGGTTAACTATGGGCAGGGCGTGGTAGAAAGGTTATTTAAGGTAACCCATTGGGTTCGCATTGTCAGTATGGTATTTATTGTTTTACTGGTTTTTGCGGCGGTATTTTTGATTGCTACTACTATTCGCCTGGCCATATTTGCCCGTCGTAAAGAGATTTATCTGATGAAACTAATTGGCTCTACCGACTGGTTTATTCGCTGGCCATTTTTTATGGAAGGTGTCTTTTTGGGAGCAGTTGGGGGTGTTCTGGCCATTCTAGTACTGGCAGCAGGTTATGGGTCTTTGATTAACCACATAGATATGCCTTTGTTCTTGCCCCTGGTTACTAACCCCAAAATTTTGAGTAACGTTTATACTGGGCTTTTGATATGTGGAGCCGTCCTGGGAATTCTGGGAACCTGGATATCGTTAAATAGATTTTTAGATGTCTAAAATAAAAAACACTTTTATAGACTAGAAGTGTGATACCAATTGGAAAAATATCCGCGGCCCGGCACTCAGTAATATTTTGACTTGGTGCAGGGTTAATATTAGACACTGAGTGCGGGGAACCCGCGTTTAATTAAAAATTTACGGGGAGGATTAAAGAGATGAGAAGGTTACAAAGTGGGGTGGCAGTTTGTTTATCATTGTTGCTTTTAATTACAGTTATTTTCCCTGTATATGCAGATAACATTCAGGAACAACAGCGGAAGTTGCAGGATGTCAACCAACAGATTGATCGGCAGCGCAGTAGTGTAAACCAGGCACGGCAAAAGGAAAAAACAGTTGTGGGGCAGATTTCCAGCCTGGATAAGGACATTAATAAGACCGAGTCGGAGATTAAGTATATTGACGACCGCATGACTTATCTGGAACACAATATTGATGAGATTCAAGAAGAGATAAAGGCTAGTGAGGCAACTTTGGCTGAAAAGAGCGATATCCTGGGTAAACGGCTGGTATTTATTTATGAAAAAGGCGGAGATGTGTCCTATCTGGAAGTTTTACTTGCGGCTACTGATATTAAAGATTTTTTAACTCGCTACGATCTTTTAAATATCATAGTAGAGCAAGATGTAGAGCTTATTAAATCTATAAATAAAGAGAAAAAAGAACTTTCCTTAAAAAAATGTGATTTGGAAATTAAGCAACAAGAACTGGTAAATATTCAGACTGACCAAATAGGTCAGAAGGAAACACTTGACTCCCAGAAGGAAGAAAAGCAGAAGCTTTTAGGCAGTGTGCGCCTGGAAAAGAAAAAACTGGAGCAAGCCCTTAACGAACTGGAACAGGAATCCCGGCAATTGGAAACCATAATCCGCCAATACCAGTCGGGTAATACCGGTTCTCAGGCGGGTACCGGAACCTTTACCTGGCCTACGCCAGGGTATACTAATATAACCTCATCATATGGTATGAGGTTTCATCCCATATTAAATGAAAGAAGAATGCATACCGGGATGGATATAGGAGCGCCCATGGGAGCTACCATTGTAGCTGCCGATAGCGGAACCGTTATATTTGCTGGTTGGATGTCGGGATATGGACAGGTAATAATTGTTGACCATAACAACGATTTATCTACCCTTTATGCCCATCAATCCAGTTTCCTGGTAAGCAAGGGAACCAATGTAAGTAAGGGGCAGGCGATAGGAAAAGTAGGCAGTACGGGATGGAGTACCGGTCCCCACCTGCATTTCGAGGTCCGCGTCAAAGGAACTCCCACCAATCCTATCGGCTACGTTAAATAAAATATATGCGATGAGCCAGGGATCCCCCTGGCTTATTTTATTTTATTGGATAAAAGTGCAACAAATCTATATAATTAATTTGTGCATCAAGGTTTAGTATTAAAAGAAGTAACTGGTATACTCTAAAAGATGGATTAATAAGATAATATATGGTGGTGGAGATTTGAAGAAAAACGCTTTTATTAAAGGCTTGAGCACCTTTCTGGCGGTAATGGGTGCTATTTTTGTGGCCGGAATGGTGTATATATTTTTAACCAATGCCGGTGGTTTAAGTACCTTTGTCAGTGTGCTGGGCCTGGTTAAGACCCAATCTCTGTATGATATTGATAATGCTAAAGTTTTTGAGGGTGCGGCTTCGGGGATAGTATCTTCACTCAATGACCCTTATTCAGAATACCTGGATAAAACTACCTGGCAGGATCTGCAAATCAGGCTGGATGCCAAGTTCGGTGGTATTGGTGTCTATGTCCTGCAGGATGACCAGGGTAAACTGAAAATATTTTCGCCCATTAAAGGTACCCCTGCGTATAAGGCTGGAATTAAGCACGGGGATATTATTACCAGGATAAACAATGAAAGTACGCTCGGCATGAGTCAGGATGAGGCTGTGCATCTGATGCGGGGAGACCCAGGAACCCAGTTATTGCTCAGTGTTTATCGGAGCTCTGATGGCAAAGAACATGATTTCCGGATTATCCGGGAGATAATCAATGTACCTTCAGTAGAGGCTCGGGTTATTGATAGTGCCAATCAAATTGGCTATATTAGCCTGAACCAATTTGGTTCCCGTTCAGCCGAGGAAATGAAAGAGAGTATTAATGACCTGTTGGAAAAAAAGAAGGTCAGGGGACTTATTCTGGATTTGCGCAACAATGGTGGGGGCGATTTCGACGTTTCTATTGCTATCGCAGGTATATTCCTGGATGGGGACAAGGTGGTCAGCGCTGTCGATGCCCAGGGTAATGAGAAGGTTTATCAGGCCGGCAAGGGTAAAGTGGATATTCCCCTGGTGGTACTGGTAAATGAAGATAGTGCCAGCG
>CAZOIC010000065.1:0-8400 GCA_964579945.1 uncultured Syntrophomonas sp.
GGGGAGGATGGTCAGCTTAAACTATGGGAATTCAGCTATCCTTGCTGATGTCCATGTTGCTAATTATTTCGCATTGAAGAGCAGATACACTTATGTAAACTCTGCTCAAAGCGCGTATCATCTTTAGTATTTCTTTTTTTAGGACCCCTGGTCCTGCCACCTGTCCTGCGTAATTTCGCCTTGACCTCTCTTTCCTCTAAAAGAAAGTCCATGGTAGCCACATTATATTCGCGCCCCATTGGATTCAGGCATTTGGCTCCTTTACCCAAAACCATAGCTGCCAGTCCCCAGTCCTGAGTAATAACTATATCTCCAGGTTCGGTTAAATTCATTATTTTAAGATCAGCTTCCTGGGAAGCATTACCGACTACTATATGATGGTCGGATTCTATATTATGATTAAAACTGGCAACAGTCCATACCGCCAAATTATATTTACGAGCCAGTCGGAAACAGATTTGCAGAACTGACTTAGGACAGGCATCGGCATCTACCAGTATTTTCAAAGTCAACACTCCTAATTAACTCCACATGTTTTCCGAATCTACGCAACCATCGATGAAATAGCAGCATTTATAATTCAAAATTCATGCTATTCTCTCTCACAACTGTCAACGTGTACGGTTGTATTTGAGGTAAACAGCTTTTCATTAATACTATTCTCCACCTGGTCGGCAATATCATGTGCCCGCAGCAGAGAAAGGTTCTTATCCACCTCAATGTGAATTACCACCATTTTATTAGCCCCATAATCATGGACACTAATGTCATGAGTAGCCATGACCCCTGGTACGGAAAGAGCTAAACGGCTAATCTCATTTACCTGATACGGATCATTCTCACCAATTAGCTTCGAACAGGACTCCCTGAAGATTTCTATGGCAGTCCAGATAATAAGCCCCGATACACAGAAGCCTAATATGGCGTCTACCTGGTAATATCCGAACTGGGAAGCCAGAATGGCTACTGCCACCAATACCGAAGCTATAGCATCAGTACGGTGATGCCAGGCATCAGCTATCAGGGTAGAGGAGGAAATCCTCTGTCCCAAATCAATCGAGAAACGAGACATTAGTTCTTTAAACAAAGCCGCCAGCAGCATAACTACAACTACCAAGTAACTTCCCGCTACAGGAGTATTAGCAATTAAGCGTTTATAGGAATCTATTCCAAACTTAACCCCTACTGCTGCCAGAAGTATTGAAATAACCAGGGTAGCAATAAATTCAATGCGGCCATGACCATGGGGGTGCTCTTCATCAGGAGGGATGGCCGCCAATTTAAAACCGGCAATTACCACTGCGGAAGTTATAACATCGGAAGCGGTATGGACCGCATCAGCAATCAGTGAGATACTATTGACCATTACTCCCAGAACGCCTTTGATAATCGCCAACCCAAAATTACCGAATATGCTAAACCACGCCTCCAGGTAAGCCACCTGATTTCGGTGAATGGGGTTAACAATAGTATTATCTGCAGGTACCTCTTTAAGGGTTTTACGAATCATGAAGTTAGTAAAAGAAGTGGTCAACCGATCCAAAATTAACACTCCCTATTTATTAATAATCGCCATAGATAAAAAAATACCGTTAGACTGTTACTTTTGCATAATAGTCCCACGGTAACTCCGTTGCCCGCTTAGGGCCCGGCTACAAAGCCTGACTCTAGTATTAGATTGTTATCATTTATTATACTAAAAATTATACATATAAGGCAAGTAATAAATATTCTGTTTAATATATCTTTTCCCTTAAACTTAAAGGAGTTTCTTTAAATATATAGAATACTAAATCAGTTCAATTGGGAGGTTAACAAAAATGGCAATAAAAATAATAAGTGATAGTACAGCATATATTAATGGAGAAACGCAAAGGGAACTGGATATTCGGATAATTCCTCTTAGTGTTCATTTCAAGGATGAATCATTTAAGGAAACGGAAGTCGATTATGATTATTTTTACAACAAAATTGAAAGCACCGGATGTATTCCTACCTCTTCTCAACCTTCGCTAGGAGAAATTCACGAAAACTTCCGGCAGATAGTCGCCCGAGGAGATGAGATTCTGGGTATCTTTATCTCATCTACTATGAGTGGTACCTGGGCTACCGCTTTGAAAGCCAAAGAAATGATTTTACATGAATTTCCAGATGCCCAAATAGAAATCATGGATTCCTATACCAACTGTATGGCCATGGGTTTACAGGTCCTGGCAGCTGCCCGTTTAGCCCAAGCAGGGGAGAGTTTTAAAACAGTCCTGGAGGCTGCTCAAAACACACGTGACCGAGTACGGTTCTACTTTGTCCCCGAAACTCTTGAGTATCTCAGAAAAGGTGGGCGCATAGGCACTGCCTCTGCTTTATTGGGATCTTTATTAAATATCCGTCCCATTTTAACAGTAGATATGAAAAAGGGTATGACGCATTTGTTGGAGAAAGCTCGTGGTACTTCCAAGGCTATCAAGCGTATGCTAGACTTGATAGAAGAAGATCATCAAAAATACGGTTTAAGAGAAATTATTGTTCACCATATCAACGCACCAGAAAAAGCTCACCAGCTCACACAAGCCTTGATAGAACGCTATTCAGTACCAGTTAGCATTCATTCCATTGGGCCAGTAATAGGCTTGCATACCGGACTGGGAACAGTAGGTTTTGTTTATTGTACCGAATTGTAGACAGCACATCATCATAATCTACCTAGCTACAAAATCCTATATACCACCTGTATGTTCTGCCAGAACCAGGTTATAAAATACCAGCTTCAAGTCATATCCTTATTACGAAAAGGTTTTAATGAAGCATACTTCCTTATGCTATATTTAATTACTTGAATATGGTAAAATCCTTAATATATAGTATACTTCCCCAATTATAGTATTGAGGTGAAACTATTTATGGATAGTCAAGAGCAGGTACAACGAATCTCCAGATCCTATTCTATCTCAACCGTATTTTGGTGCGCCTTTCTTGCCGCCCCTTTCGGTTTGCTTAACGCTTGGTTATTGGGATTAACTGATACCAAGGCCTGGATAATTCAATACCTGGGAGGCGCATTTGGTGGACTCCTGGTCGGTTTTCTGGCCACCTTAATTAATAAAAAGAGATTCTTTGTTCCTATCGCCTCCATGATTGACTACGTGAGTGGAATTGAACAAGGGAATCTGGATGCAAAATTAAAGGATCTTAATTTTGGGGTGATGGATACCATACGGGCGGCATTCGATAAAATGGGAGATGGCATCATTACACTCATGTTAGTCACTAAAAGAAGGATTATGGAGACGGAAAAGGTTAAAAACCAAATGATCGAGCAGGTTAATAGTGGTAATATACAAGCTCACGAAGTTGCATCTGCCATCAAGCAAATAGCCGCTGGATGCAGTGACCAGGCCGAAGTAGTGCAAAAGATTGTTATTGAAGTCAGAAATATAGCTCAACTGGTTGAAAACATAGCCAATAGCAGTAATGAAACCGCTTTGGGTCTACAATCCGTAGGGACTATGGCTGCAGAAGAATTACAGGCTATAGCCCAACAGAAAGTACGTATGCTGGAAAATAGGCAAGTAATCGAAAAAATGAGTGTTGCTATAAATGAATTACAACTTAAGAGCAGTGAAATTAAAACAATAATGGATGTTATTGCCGATATTGCCTCCCAGACTAATTTACTGGCTCTTAATGCATCGATTGAAGCAGCGCGTAGCGGAGATAGAGGCAAAGGTTTTCAAGTAGTGGCTGAGGAGGTTAGAAAACTGGCGGAGGCTTCAGCAAAAGCTGCCTATGAGATAGGCCAGTTGGCAGGTAATATACAGCTCAGCATAACGCAGGTAATTGCTGAAACCAATGCTGCCAGGCAGGCAGTTTCTGATCAAGAGAAAGCTATGGAGGAAAGCCAGCAGTATATTACCATGGTAGCAGACAACTTCAGCAACATAAGCCATGATATGGAAAATGTAACTAACAGTTGCCAGGATATTAGCCGGGCAGTTGATGAGGTTACCATTGCTGCTCAAAAGACTGATGGCATAACTCAAGAAAGCAGTGCTCGGGCACAGGAGATATCCGTAATTGCTGAACAGCAAGCTGCCTACATGGAGTCATTATATAAAGAAATAAAACGATTTGACACAATATTGGCAGGTCTTAATAACGCTGTAGGAAATTTTGAAACAGGCCAAATGGAAGCCAAATTATAGAGGAGGGTATGCTTAATGAATACTAATAATAAAGAAATTGGAAGAATAGCCCTTAACTATACTTTAAAAACCATGGCCTTTTCCTCTATAACTGCCGGCGTTATCCTGGGTTTATTATTAGCTTATATGGCAGATTGTTTTAATCCGCGGGGATTGATGATATCGTTTTTTTCAGCCTGGTTGGCAGGTGGGGTAGTAGCATGGATATCTACCAAAAATAACTCAAGGAAGTTTATATATCCCACCTGGTCACTGGTGGAACAAGCGAATCTGATTGCCAGGGGGGACTTAACCGCACAGGTGCCATTAAATCAGCCTATGGGGCAATTAGCATTAATGCGTGACGTTTTTAACCATATGGTAACAGGACTAAGGTCTATTGGTAGCCAAATCAAAGAAGCCAGCTTTCAAATTAACCATTCTTCAGCGGAAACAGTACGAATTGCTAACAACACTGCGCAGAATATAAATACTATGACTGGTCTTATCGGCCAGATTGCTCGAGGGGCTAATGAGCAGGCCGCAAATATGCAAGTAACATCTAGATCTGCAGCTTTTATGGCAGATCTGGGACAGCAAGTTGCACAGAATTTTTCTGTTGTTGCTATACACGCTGGGGAAAACGAAGCTGTAGTAGTTGAGGGGTTAAATAATGTTAGTTTTCAAAGGCAAAAGGTTACCGAAAGCATGACCTCTATTACCAGGGTAAGCGAATCCATAGGTGAGTTGGAAGGAAAATCCGCTTTGATTGGGCAGATTGTTAATGTTATAACCGATATTGCTGACCAGACTAACCTGCTGGCGTTAAATGCAGCTATTGAAGCTGCCCGTGCCGGTGAACAGGGACGGGGCTTTGCAGTAGTTGCGGAAGAAGTACGAAAACTAGCAGAGGAAACATCAACTACTGCGCACAGCATTTATGGATTAATAGGGGATATACAAAATAGCACTGTCCAGGTGGTAGAAGATGTGGCATCAGCCCGGGAAGTCCTGGAGAGCCAGACCAATGTAGTTTTAAATAACGAAAACTTATTACTAAAATTAAAGGAATATATAATTCCAGTTACGCAGCAAATCCAAAATATAGCGAATGCAAGCCAGGAAATTACCCGTAGCACTAATAATATTAATAGCGAAATGGGAAATATTGCGGCAGTAAGCCAGGAAACGGCAGCAGCTACTCAGGAAATACTGGCTTCAACCGACGAACAGTCGAGAAATATTGATAATATGATGACAGGGGTCAAAGAGATGTCCCTTTTGGCTAAAAAACTAGAAACGCCATCAAGCATAATTAAACTATCCAACTAATAACTCAAAGTGGCGTTACTGCTTATTCACTCTATTTAACATCGGTTCCGGGCCGGGCACCTTCTATTCTGGCCAGGTACAAGTGCAAAGCTATTTAGAGCAAAAGGCGGCTTGAAACAGCTGGAATTATGAGATTTTGAGTAAAACTATGATTTGGTGAGAAAACCTAACTCTGGACCGTTTGTTTTATTGGGAAAACCCCATATAGAGACTATCTCTTCCAATAGACTTTATTCTAATATAATTAAACATCTTGAATAGTTTAGTTACTCCGTTATACTTGGTTTTCCTTCACTTTGCTGTAACCCTTGTACCATGAATAACAAAAGCAAAAGAGCTATAATTAAACAAGAGCCCCGGGAGCTTTCAACCCGGGGCTTAAAATATGATTAGGAAGGTGAAACCATGGATGAACCAGCATGTACAGTTGGGTGTGCAGCGGTTCAAGATATCCCGGCTATGTTAAGTATTGAAAAGAAGTATTTCGATACCTGCTGGCAGTCTAAAACCAATACCCTGAAGAATTTAATTGAAAAGGACCCGAAGATGTTTCGATTATGTAAAGTGGACAATGTTTTAAAAGGCTATTATGGAATCCTTCCACTACCACATGAAATATGGAAAAAGGTCCTTAAGGGTCAAATTCTCGAGGATGATGCCATACCCTATCTGCTATCGTTTGAGGCGCCTGATGTCTACCTGTATATTTATTCAGTAATTGTGGACTTATCGGATAAGCAACATAAAACCTACACCCGAAAGCTGATACGCGACTTTGCCCGGCAATTTATCCTGGGGCAAAAACGGAAAATGGCCAATATTAAAGCAGTAGGAGCTTTTACCGTTTCCGAAGGTGGTAGACGACTGGTAGAACGCTCCAAATTTATTTATAAAGGCAATTTCCTGGGTAACAATGGACTTTATGTAAGATCATATGCTATAAAAAGAGAAAACCTGGTAAAGCAAGTTCTAAAAAACAGAGAGCAACATACCCAAAAACGCATTGCCTAAAAGGATAACCCCTGAGTCATCTAGTTGATGGCTCTTTTTTTGTTTAAAATCAGCCCTTATGTTTAAAAACCAATAGAAAACCTGAACATAATTGCATATTGTATAAAGTAGCTATAAAAAACTCAAAATTTTAATAGCTACAATTGGTGAGTTTATGTAGAATATAACTTGTAAATCCATTGGTCTATGGCTAACTCCAGAGAGATGAATAGGTTAACAACTTAAGGAGGGGTTTTTAGTGGTAGGGAATCTTACTAGTGGGGATAAGGGCGATTTTGAGCACTTTATGCTTAAAGAGATTTTCGATGAACCAGAAGCATTGCGGCAAACTTTAAGCGGTAGAATAAAGGATAACAAAATAGTCTTTAGCGAGCTCAAACTTAAAGTAAACAATATAAACAAAATATTTATTGCAGGGTGTGGTACCGCTTACCATGCTGGTCTGGTGGGGCGCAAAGCTATTGAAGAACTTGCCGATATTCCGGTGGAAATTGATTTGGCCTCCGAATTTGCTTATCGCCAGGTATTATGGCAGAAAGGTGACCTGCTCATAGTTATTAGCCAGTCCGGCGAAACTGCCGACACCCTGGCTGCTCTTTACAAGGCAAAAGAAGCGGGAATTCCTATTCTGGCTATAGTAAATGTCCCTGATAGTACCATAGCCCGTTTGGCCGATACAGTAATTTACACCCAGGCGGGACCGGAGATTTCCATTGCCTCAACCAAAGTTTATGTGACTCAGCTACTAGTTCTGTATCTATTAGCCTTGTATTTGGCACAGGAAAACGATACCCTACCGGCAGAAGAGCTTAAGGCCTATATTAATGCTATTGCCACCATCGACCAACAAGTAGAAAAAGCCTTGAGTCAGCAACCTACCATTAAGGAAATAGCCAGCCAATACCACAATGCCAATAATGCTTTTTTCCTGGGCCGGGGCTACGATTATCCCGTTGCTATGGAGGGGGCTTTAAAGCTAAAAGAAACCTCTTATGTACACGCCGAAGCATACGCTGCCGGGGAGCTAAAACATGGTCCCATTGCCTTGCTTAATGGTGACGTTCTGGTAATGGCTCTGGTTAGCCAGGATGTTCTAGTCGAAAAGACCATGCCCAATATCAATGAAATAAAATCCCGGGGAGCCACAATTATTGTTATATGCACAGAGAGTTTACAGAAACATTGTCTGGAGTATGAAAACAGAATTGTCATTCCCGACACTAATCCCTTACTGGCACCCCTGGTGGCAGTAATTCCTCTACAACTATTCGCCTACTATATGGCTGTCTTTCGGGGTACCGAAGTAGATAATCCCCGCCACCTTACTAAAGCAGTTACGGTGGAATAAGTATACAGTTAGAATCTCGAATTATAATTATAGCCCGCTACCGGCGGGCTTTTTCGTTATCCTCTCCCCACTCCCTCGCCAACTAACTATTTTTGCCGAAAAATTAGCAGGAAACAATTAGTTATATAGCGAAAACAAGTAATATAACAAGAAAAATGGAAATATGGGGGTAAGTCTATGTCTAAAAAACATTCTGTTACCCTTAAAGAGGAGCTACGCCTGGCCAAGGAACAGCTTAATAGGCTTACCCAGGCGATGAATAGCAGCAGTGATGCTATCCGTATTACTGATATGCAGGGAACATTGCTGTATCACAATTTTGCTAGCCAGTGGACAACCACTGGTAAAGGTCTTTCCCATTCTGGATCCGAGCTTGAAATCACCTGATAAAGTAATGGCCTTTAAAGATCTCCTTCCCCAGAATGGAAGTGGCGAACGCCGCTTTCAAAATCTCACACTATTATGCCATAATCAAGTCCATAAGATTATTGCTGGTACGATAAGTCGTATGTTGGGGTCAGAGCAACAGGT
>CAZOIC010000066.1:0-8157 GCA_964579945.1 uncultured Syntrophomonas sp.
TGGCATCAAATTATATTTATACGTCACGAGACCATAAGTTTATATTTAAAGAATGGCTTGACATGGGGAAAGTTTTTGGGTTCGATGCTTTTAAGGACTACTATAGTGTAGACGATATAGATAACATCCTGGACCAGGCATTGAAAGTAGCCCGGGAAGTTACTGCTCCTAGTAGAGATGATAATGAACTAATTCAGGCTCAATTTAACGAAGGTAAAGTAACGGTTCCCCCATCCTTTAAAGAAGCTTACTGGTTTTTAAATCAGAATGGGTGGGGCGGAAGCAATGAGGATGAGGAAGCCGAAGGTCACCTGCCACAGACCCTTTTTAGAGCTTGTATTGAATATCAGATGGCAGCCAATGCCGCCTTAATGCCCTATATACTGGCTACTGCCGGGGCTGCAACCCTTATTTCCAGTTTTGGTAGTGACCAGGTAAAAAAGCTATATAAAGAGAAGATGTATAGCGGGGAATGGAGCGGTACCATGTGCCTGACTGAACCCAATGCTGGTACTGATGTAGGTGATTTGTTAACCAAGGCTTATCCTACCGAAGTAGAAGGAATTTATCGTATCAAGGGTACAAAATGCTTTATTACCGGTGGGGAACAGGATATTACGGAAAACATAATTCACCTGGTACTGGCCCGGGTAGAAGGTGCCAAACCAGGTACCAGAGGGATATCTTTATTTGTGGTGCCTAAAATGTGGGTGGATGATGATGGCAGCATTGCAGGCAGTAATGATGTAAACTGTGTAGGTATAGAACATAAAATGGGAATCAAGGGCTCAGCTACCTGTGTTATGGCTTTTGGTGAGGAGAATCAGTGCCGGGGATATATCCTGGGCAATTCTCCTGATGCTGAAGGTCGGGGTGAGGGTATGGCCCAGATGTTCCAGATGATGAATGGAGCCCGTATGGAAACTGGACATGCCGCCCTGGCAGAGACTGCCCTGGCATATAATAATGCAGTCGCTTATGCCACCGAACGCATTCAGGGGCGTCCCATGACCAACCTAAAAGCTGAAAGGATGCCCATTATCAAGCACGAAGATGTACGCAGAATGCTACTTGACCTGAAAGCATATGTAGAAGCCATGCGTGCCTTAATATTTAAAACTTATTACTACTTTGATATTGTCCAGTATTCCAAGGACCCGGATGAAGTAAAAAGGGTGAAGGCCCGCCTGGAAGTTAATACTCCCATAGTAAAGGCATATTGCTCCGACCGGGCCTGGGAATTGACGGCTGAAGCTATGCAAGTGTTTGGTGGTAATGGTTATTCCGAAGAATATCCTGTAGCCGAGCTCTGTAGAGATGTAAAAATATACTCCATATGGGAAGGTACCAACTATATACAATCAATGGACTTGATAGGTCGTAAATGGATGATGGGTAAGGGGAAAGTTTTTGCTGACTGGCTGGGTGAAATAGAAGAATTTGCTACGGTCAATGCCGGCGCAGCCGTTTTTGAAAAAGAAATGGCCATACTCCTGCGGGCAGTTAATGTCTATAAAGAAATTCAGAGTACAATAGCCTCGTATTTTATGGATCAAAAGATTTCTATGATGCCGCTTTATGCTACCAGGATACTGCAGGCCAGCGGGGAACTGATTTGTGGGCAGGTTATACTGGAACAAGCATTAGTGGCTCAGAAGAAGATTGATGAACTGGGTAATGACCATTATGACTACCCCTTCTACAACGGCAAGGTAAATGCAGCTAAATATTTTGTCAGAAACATAGTACCTAATATCTTTAGAACTCTGGAAGTTGTAAAAGAAGGAGACACTTCAGTACTCGATATTGTCGAGGAGGCATTCCTGGTGTAAGTTTCACAACAAATCGGCCTGGAAAGGGTTTAGAAAATCCTTTCCAGGCAATAAAAAAAGCAGGTGTAAAACCTGCCTTTTTTATTATAAGAATCTATTTTGAACTATTTGGATTGTGCAGCTTTAGTCCAGGGACCGAAGGGTTCACCTATAGGAAGTACAGTATATCCATAGTGAGAATTGAGTACGGTGGCGGCTGAGCCATAGAAGGAAAAGATGGAAACACCCAATTCAGCAAAGCCGGCCAGCATATGCCAGGCTTCTCCGCCCCAGCCCAGGGTGTTCATGAATAATCCCAGGAAGAGCAGGTCGATAAAGAAGAAAATAATAAATAGTACTTTATTAGCTCCCATAGCTCCTATGGTCATGTATACTGTAAAAATAAAATAACCCAGGAAGGCAAAACCCAGCTGGTGAACATCAATTACCGCCCCCGGGTTCATACCAAACATACCGTTGCCTATCATCCAGGTCATGCCAACGCCAAACCAGAAGAAACCGTAACCACAAAAAGCTGTGGCCCCAAAAGTATTGTTATGCTTAAAATCAAACAAGCCGGCAACAAACTGGGCTGTAGCTCCTAGAAATATCGCCCAGGGAATAATGTAAGCGGTTCCCTCAGTAATCCCCAGTTTTTGTGTACAGGCTACCAGGGTTACCATAGCTAATCCCAATAATCCGAGTGGTGACGGATTGGCAACTACCTCTTGAATGTGACCACTAACCTGAGTTTCATTAATGTTTGCGCTTGCCTTTGCCATAATTCCCTCCCTAATATAACTAAAAGAATTTTTTAAATAAAGAAAGAGCTACTACTTTACCCCCTTTCTGCAAGATTAGATATAAATATTATTTATTTCCCCATGTATATTCAACACTATTTCCTAAAATCCTGTTGAGTTTGTGACATTTTTCATTTTTTAACTCGGATTATAACACACAAAGTTTAAAATTATCTTCCAGCAACCAGCTTACGAATCTAATCAAAACAATTACTAATTTTTAAGGTTTTACGTATTCGGAAATTCCTTTTCTCTTTACTCGTGCATGGGGTAAGGCTATAATAATATATAATGGTATTATGTGAATGGTATGGTAATAAAGACATTTTAAGGATTCTTTGTGCCATTCTAATTTAGCTCACGTAGTCGGCGATACTTATGTCCTTAAAGGAAACTCTACAGCGGAATACCATAAGGGTGGGTGTGGTCAAAAGCATAATATGTGCAGCAAAGACCGCTATGATATTCTCCTGTGGGGACTATTCCTGTTTGAGGGGGTGATTCAGGGAGAATTTAGTAGTTTTTGTGCTACAGGTACTATGATCTGGGGAAGTTTAGTTTAAATTAGAAAAAAGGGGGAGCTTCCTTAAATAAGCAATATAGCCTATATATCTTTTGTCAATGCATATGGGGGGGCCTCCTTCAAAATGGAGGGAGTATAAAAATATGGCTGCTAATTTTGCATATCAAAACATAAGAGATTTTGAATTTATCATTCAAGAATGGTTACCTACAGAAAAGATTTTTAATTATCCGAACTTTGCTGACTATTATTCCAAAGATGATATCAAATCAGTTCTGCAACCGATTCTGAAGATGGCTAAAGAGATTGTGGAACCTACTAATGAAGACGGTGATGCTAATCCGGTCAAATTGGAGAATGGTAAAGTTACTTTGCCAAAATCCTTTGGACCGCTTTTCAAGAAACTGCAGGAGGAGGGCTGGGGGACCAGCAATATCGACGAATCTGAAGATGCCATGGTATTACCCCATATCCTGCTTTCATCGGTATGGGAAATGCTGGCTGCTGCCAATCCCACTTTTGGTCCTTATATAATATTGACCAGCGGTTCCGCCGAACTGATTCAGAGTTTCGGCGATGATCATCTAAAAGAAATGTTTTTGCCCAAGATGATGGACGGGACCTGGGCCGGAACCATGTGTTTAACTGAACCTACTGCCGGTTCCGACGTAGGCGACATTTTATCCCGGGCTTATCCTACCGATGATCCTCGTATTTTCAAGATTAAGGGAAGTAAAATATTTATAACTGGTGGAGACAATGACTTTACCGAAAATATTGTTCATCTTTACCTGGCTCGTATTGAGGGTTCCAAGCCGGGGACCAAGGGTATTTCACTTTTTGTAGTACCTAAATACTGGGTTAACGAAGATGGCAGCCTGGGTGAACTAAATGATGTAGAAACTACTGCTGCCGAACATAAACTGGGACAGCATGGGTCCTGCACTGCGGCTCTATCTTTTGGTGAAAATAACACCTGCCGCGGCTGGCTTCTGGGTGTAGATCCGCGGGAAAACGATGGTAAAGGTGACGGCATGGCCCAGATGTTCCAGATGATGAACGGTGCTCGTATGGAGACCGGACATGCTGCCCTGTCCTGTATTGCCAATGCTTACTACAATGCCCGTGACTATGCTAAAGAGAGAATTCAGGGACGTCCGCTGACTAATCCCAAGGGCGATAGGATAAACATTATAAACCATGAAGATATCAAACGGGCTCTTCTCTGCGGTAAAGCTCATGTTGAAGCTATGAGAGCTATGATGTATAAGACCTATTTCGCTTTCGACGTACGTGCCCATGACCCTAATGAGGAAGAAAGAGCCAAAGCCAATGATCTGATAGAAGTAAGTACTCCGCTCTGTAAAGCTTATCCTTCCGATGAAGCCTGGTGGCTGATTGGTGAGGCCATTCAGTGCTATGGCGGCTATGGATACTGTGAAGAATACCCGGTAGCCCAGATTGCTCGTGATGTAAAAATCTACTCCATCTGGGAAGGAACCAACTACATCCAGTCCATGGACCTGATTGGACGTAAATGGCTGATGAAGAAGGGCGCAACTTTTGGGGCATTTGTCCAGGAAATGAGAGATTTCTTTGAAGCTAACAAGGGTGCAGAAGGATTTGAAAAAGAATTTGAAAACCTGGGTCGGGCGCTGGATGCTTATACCCAGATTCAGATGGCTATCGGCGGCTATTTCGGCAATAAGCAATATGGCATGATGCCGACCTTTTCCCGCCGCATTCTGACTGCTACTTCTCAGCTCTACTGTGGCCGTCTGATACTTGATCAGGCTTTACTGGCAGCTAAGAAGGCTAAAGAAGTTGGCGCTGAACATTACGACTATGAATTCTATACCGGTAAGGTAGCTGCCGCCCGTTACTATCTAAGAAATGTGGTTCCCAATGTATGGGCAGTAGCTGAAATTGTTAAAGACGGAGATACCTCGGTTCTCGATGTTCCTATTGGAGCATTTGAATACTAAAAACCTGTTACCAGGGCCCCCGCTGAAAGCGGGGGTTTTTTTATGGGCAAAAAAAAACCGTCCTAATAAGGACGGTTATGCTCATATATATTAACAAGTAATTGTTATATGAGCATTTTAGAAAGAGGGAAGGGAAAGTAAGGCTTACAATAAAGTTGATTATTAACTTGATAATCAAGCTGAGATTTTGAGTTGCGATGAGGGGTACTTCATAATTTGTTATCAGCTTAAGATTAACGATTTTGTGGGATTTAGACTTTATTGCTCCACCTGATAACAACTTATGAAGAGAAGGGAGGAAAGGTGCTATTTTGGAAGAAAGATTTTATAAAATTGGTGAAGTAGCAGAAACATTAGAAATAGAACAGCACACCCTGCGTTATCTGGAAAACTCTCTTAAGTTAAAAATAAAACGTAACGAACGGGGTGATCGGCTCTATACTGATTCCGACCTTGACACCTTGAGACTTGTTCTGCAGCTAAAAAACAAGGGACTTAATACCACAGCTATAAAACTGGCTCTAGAAAATACCGAGGAAAGTGAAGAAACCAGCCTGGCTCCCCAAAGTGGGGCACCTGCTCAGGACCTGGTGGAAATAGTATCCCTGGCTCGGCAGATTGTGGAGCAAAATACGGAACTAATGCAGCAAAATCGAGGCCTGGAACAGAGAATGGAGAAATTGGAACAGAAAATTGACCAGCGTAATCTGGAAAGGGAAAAAAAGATTAACGAGTTTCTGGCTCTCTGGAAAGCCGACCAGGAAGGAAAAAAATCCTGGCTCTCGCGGCTGAGGGGTAAATAAGTTTAATTCACGCGGATCGCGCGGATCGCGCGGATGAGACAGGATTTACGCGGATTTTTTTGACACTGCTACCTTAATCGTACCGATAGGTACATCCGTGTCCCCGTAGGGGGAATATACTGAAGAACTATGAAGGACACTGAAATTTGTTAAATAGGAAGCATCTGTGTGCCCCATGGGTACGTCTAATCCGCCTGGTTCCTTATTAAAAAAATTCAGTGTTAATCATAAAAAATCAGTGTTATTCAGTGTCTAATAAAGTCTATTCCCTATCCCATTAACTGCAGAAAGGCCAGCAGTTTATACTTTAATAGAACGGAATAATCGGGGTAGGGTTGACGCGAAAACTCGTTCAGGTATTCCTCGAAGTCCTGCAGCAACCGGGGATTAGTGTTCGGATAGAGCCGAATTAAGTCCAGGGCGGTTTCCTGACGAGAGAGCAGGTGGGGGAAAAGCTGCCTCTCACTGACTGTACTGGTAAAAAGGTTATTCTCCCGGCCCACTTCCATGGTAGAGCTACTTAGATTCAGGTAGAGGTCTACCGCATCCCGCTTTATTTCCTCATCATCAACCTGTAAAATCAAATCCTGTCCCATGAATTGTTCCACATTAGTTTGCAAGTCAGCTGAGGATAGCTCATAAACTCGCAATTTCAGGCTCCCGGGATTAGTTGCCAGGTTATAAGGGGAAGCCAGGGGAACGGAAAAAACCTTATACCGGCCGTTAATATCAAGTTCCAGGTTCTCAGTGTCAAAGGGTAGCCGTTCCAGGATAGTCCCGGTCTGGGATGGATTCCATTTCTCAATATAAAAGTTAAAAGGGTAAATGCTTTTTACACTTAAAACAGAGGCTAAGCCTGCTTGTCTCCACTGGGATAGCCCTCTAACTACATTAAAACTGAGATCCTGGGGATAAGCAATCTGTGCTCCGGGACATATTTGAGCTATTAACCGGTCTACTCCCCGGGTTTGTGAAGCTCCTCCCAGTAGCAGGAGATAATCTAGCATAAAGCGTCCCTCCCGGAAAAGTCCCAGGTATTCTGCTTTTTCCCGAACATGTTCATTTATATAATGGCGTAAACGGGCAAATACAGGCTCTAGTTGAGCCATAAACAGTTCTGCCGGCAAATCAAAAATCAAAGAATCCTGCTGGTAGAAGCCCGGGATATTAAAATATACGCTACTCTGCTGACCCATCTCTATCTTAACCTTCTCCGCCGTTAACATCAGGGAGTTAAACCAGTATCTGTCTGCTCCCTGCAGGTTTTTTTCGCTTAAAATAGGGGCAGGTATATTATAGCCGTGCTGCATCTTGAACTGGGGGTTGAGAATAAAGCGTAGAACTGCCCGATCCAATTCGCTGCCGGAAAAGGCATCATGCCCAATCTGAAACTGGCTCTCCATGATAATTTCATTGCCCGTACGAGTAACAGTCAGAAAACTAAAATCAGTAGTTCCGCCACCAATGTCCACACAAAGGATGTCCCCTTCCAGGTATTCCTGGGGATGGACTACGTTATATCCCAGCAAAGCAGCAACCGGCTCAGGTAGAAGATAGACTTCGTTCAGACCAAAACTTTGGCGGACCGCTTCCAGTAATATTTTTCTGGCGCCAAGTCCAAAATAATTGGGGACTGAAACTGTAACTGATTCCAGATTCCTTCCCCAGGGCTTTACATATTCATCTCGTAGGAAATCAAAATATTCCCTTACTATATCATGCAGGGCAAATGGCCCCAGTTTAAAGCCGGGGTTGCGCTTCATTTCCAGCTTAAAAAAACGGGCTGCTTGAGCTTCCGGTTGATTAAGCCGCATAGCCATGTTGCCGAAATATAGCCTTCCGCGGGAGGGCAGGTAAACTACCAGGGTAGGTATCTGGTTTTCATTACCGGCCAGGTTAATAAACTTACCCTGCTCCATATACCCCAATTTGCTGTATGAAGTTCCAAAGTCTATTCCCAAATGCATAGCTTTAACCCTTCTGGGCGATGACCAGGTAAGGCATTTCTTCCTCCAGCAGTTCATCAACCCGAATTATAAAAATATCCCCTTCTTCGTGCAATATCAGGTTATCTTCCTGACCATCCTGGCAAAGATGGGTTTCCACCAGATGCTTATCCAGGAGATAAAGATAGTCCGCGGGAAATACCTGCCCCTTTTGCAGGGAAATCCGGTCAACTTTGATATTTAACTCTTTCCAGGCGCGCGATATATTACGGGGAGCCAGTATCCT
>CAZOIC010000067.1:0-7876 GCA_964579945.1 uncultured Syntrophomonas sp.
GTAGCTACTCTGGGGGTTAAGGATCTTTTAATCGTTGATGAAGGTGATAGCCTTTTGATTTGCCAAAAAGACCGGGACCAGGAGATTAAAAAAGTAGTAGAAGCCCTGCGCCAGGCCGGCCATGATGAGGTGATATAAACTCAGTGTCTATCTTCTATATTAACCCGTCATGCCCGAAGGCCATACCCTAAAGGGCACACAGCAAAACAAGCATGAAAATATATCAAAAGGACCGTCCCCGTGATATACACGTAACTCATAGGGGCGAACCCATGTGTTCACCTGGAACGGCAGCTATCTATGCAATGGGATTCATCCTACGGAGGCCAGTAATCGGCCGGGCAGACACATGGGTCTGCCCCTACAAAAACTACGTAAATCTGTATCCTTAACAATTATAATTAAAATTCAGTGTTGATCATACATATTCAGTGTCTATCTTCGTTTTAACAGTTAAGAGTTGAGAGGAGAAGGTAATATGATTAAGGCCAATATTTTTAGACAATATGATATTCGCGGGGTGGTAGACCAGGAGTTAACTGAGGAAGCAGCTTACCGGATAGCCCGGGCCGTAGCTACTCAGGCCGCCGCCAGGAATTGGCATAAAATTTTACTGGGGAGAGATAACCGGAAGTCTTCCCCACGTTTACGTGAAGTAGTCGTAAAAGGGCTGCTTGATTCAGGTTGCCAGGTGGTAGACCTGGGAGTAGTGGTGACCCCCATATTTTACTTTGCCGCTCGTCACCTGGATATTCATGCCGGCCTTATGATTACCGCCAGTCACAACCCGGCGGAATATAACGGATTTAAAATACTAATGGGTGAGGGTACTATTTACGGGGAAGAAATTCAGGCCCTGCATCGTCTAGCTGAAAGCGGGGAGTTTGTAACCAGCTTCAGTGGTGAAGTGACTGAGGTTAATGTGGTTGATGACTACATGAATATGATAAAAGAAAAAATCCAGCTGGGGCCGAAAAAAATAAAGCTGGTAGTTGACTGTGGGAATGGAACTGCTTCTCTTTTTGCCCCGCAACTTTTCCGGGAACTGGGCTGCTCGGTGGTGGAACTCTACTGTGAGTCGGACCCGGAATTCCCCAATCATCACCCCGACCCGGTGGCAGTGGAAAACTGTCAGGATCTTATCCGGGTGGTGCAGGAGGAGGATGCTGACCTGGGCATTGGTTTGGACGGGGACGGCGATCGCCTGGGGGTGGTAGACCGCCAGGGTAACATTATCTGGGGCGATATGCTGATGATCCTTTTCTGGCGGGAGATACTGCCCCAATATCCTGATAGCAAGTGCATTGTAGAAGTTAAGTGTTCGCAAAGTTTGATTGACGAAATAGATCGCCTGGGAGGAACCCCCATGATTTATAAGACCGGGCACTCCTTAATCAAAGCCCGGATGCGGGAGATAGGAGCAGTATTTACCGGGGAGATGTCGGGACATCTATTTTTTGCGGATGAATATTATGGTTTTGATGATGCTCTATATGCGGCAGCCAGATTGCTGCGTATTCTTTCTTGCTCTGAGCAGGATATTACCGCCCTGCTGGCTGATGTGCCTAAATACTATGCAACTCCTGAAATCAGGGTAAAGAGCACTGATGAAGAAAAGTTTCAGGTAGTAAAACAGGTGCTTGAGCACTTCCAATGTCGCTACCAGGTTATTGATGTGGATGGTGCCCGTATCCTTTTCCCCGATGGTTGGGGTTTGGTCAGGGCCTCAAATACCGGTCCTGAACTTATTCTCAGGTGCGAGGGGAAGACGCCCGATGGGCTGGAAAGGATTAAAAATGAGTTATTTAGCTTTTTAAATCAGATTTCAGTGCGGGTATGAAGATGACTGCGCTGCAAAAACCCGGGCCGGGCGTAATCGCCCAGGTCCTTTGACTAAACTTGACTTTTATGCTATCATTGATAATAGGAAAAGTGTTAACCTGCTGACGTTTCCATTACCATGGAATCAATTTCACTTGCTTAAGTTTTCTCATCTTTACTTCTTTCGTTTGTATAATCAGTACATTTTTGCAGGACTTTTTTTAAAGGTCCTTAAATACAACTACAAATAAAGCTGATTGTTATCAGGTATAAAGGGGGGGGGGATAAGGCTCTTTGTATCAATAGCTAATCCAAAAATCAGAAAGATGGGATTTTGTAATCCGGGTTGCATTTATGCAAGTGGTTTCTGCGAAAAAACTAGGAGGTGAGGCAGAAATGAAAGCTTGTTTAGTCGTAAGTACTTATACCCCGAGAAAGTGTGGAATTGCGACCTTCTCCAATGATTTAAGGGACAACTTGTTATCCAAAGGGCAAAAAGTTCTTATCGCTGCTATTTCCGAACCATTTAGTTCTTATGTTTATCCTTCAGAAGTAGCCTTTAAAATCCGGCAGGAAAGAAAAGCCGACTATATCGCCTGTGCCCAGTGGGTCAATAATAATCCGGATATTGAAACGGTCATTATCCAGCACGAATACGGCATATTTGGAGGGCATGATGGCGATTATGTACTGGAACTGGTCTCCCATTTACAAAAACCATGTTTGCTGGTTACCCATACCGTACTTCCCCATCCCTACGAGCATCAGAAGAAGGTGCTGACGAGGCTGGCTCAGTCTGTTAACGGCATTATATGTATGACTGCCAGAGCGCGTAGATTACTATCTAATGTATATAGCGTACCGGTGGGGAAAATCTTTGTGGTACCGCACGGGGTTCCTAATTTCCCGGTAAAAGAGCGGGAAGGCTTGAAGGCCCAATATGGTCTTGAGGACCGCCGCATTATTACTACTTTTGGATTTATAGGTCCGGGTAAAGGATTGGAATATGGTTTAAAGGCCCTGGCCAAAGTGGTAGACAAGCATACCAACGTTTTGTACCTGATTGCGGGGAATACCCACCCTATGCTGCTTAGAAGTGAAGGCGAAAGCTATCGTGATAGCATATTGCAATTAGTTGAGGAGCTTAAGCTGCAAGACAATGTGCTTTTTGTAAATCACTTTCTGGACATTGGCGAAATCGGAGATTATCTATATATGACTGATATATACTTGAGTCCGTATCCTAATATGGACCAGGCGGTTTCCGGACCGTTATCTTTTGCTGTAGGATGCGGGAGGGCTATCATTGCTACACCCTATCAATATGCCCGGGAAATCCTGGCTCAGGGACGTGGTTTGGTTGCCCGTGCAGCAACACCGGAAGCCCTGGCGGAGCAACTGGAGCTCATCCTGGGGGATGCGACTGTTCAAATTGAGTTGGAACATAGAGTAGCAGAGTTCGGCCAATCATTTAGCTGGGAAAGTGTGGCCGAGATTTATTTGAAAATTGCGGAGGAGGTACTGGAGGGTTATGATGCCGGGCATGCACATAAACTTGGATTATAGGCATCTGCAGCGGATGACTGATGAACGCGGGATGCTGCAATTTGGCTGCGGTAGTATCCCTGACCCCAGCAGTGGATATACGGTGGACGATAATGCCCGTGCTCTTATCGTGGCTTTACAGTCTAACTGGGAAGACCGGAACGAGTACGCTCTTCGTTATGCCCGTTTTCTTTTTCGAGCCCAGCGCAGTGAGGGAGATTGGTGTAACTGGTTGCTCCCCGGACGTGGTTTCGTTAATGATATAGATTCGGATGATAGCATAGGCCGTGGATTTCTGGCCTGTTCCCTGGGAGTGTCCTCCGATATAGATGAAGAACTGCGGCTGCTTTGCCGCCAAATGGTGGTGAAGGCACTATCGGCGACAAAAAACCTTAAGTTTCCACGCAGTATGGCTTATACCCTTATTGGTTGCAGCAGGTTGGTTAATGACTTTCCCGAGTATAGTCGGGAAAGCTTTGAGCTGGCCAGACGGGTCGGGCAAAATTTAACCAACCTTTACTTTCGCAATCGGGTGGTTCACTGGAGATGGTTTGAGGACCGTTTAACATACTGCAATGCTATTTTACCACACGCTCTCTTTGCCTACTATAGTATAAAATCAGATAAAAAGACTCTTAACGCTGCCCAGGATTCTTTGCGCTTCCTGGGTGACCGGCTTTTTACCCAGGGTTATCTTAATGTTGTCGGTAACCGGGGTTGGTGGGTGCGGGGTGGTGAAATTCCGCTGTTTGACCAGCAGCCCATAGATGCTTGTTCCCTGGTTTTAGCCTGCCAACAAGCTTATGAAGTTACCGGCCGTAATGAGTTCCGTCAAATGGGTGAAATGGCTTATTCGTGGTATAGCGGAAAAAATATTGTGGGAATGCCGCTCTATAATCAGGAAAGCGGGGGCTGTCATGATGCTCTGACCCCTGATGGTTTAAACGCCAACCAGGGAGCGGAAGCAGTTCTTTCCCTGCTTCTGGCTAACCAGGCCATGGCTGATTTTAGTAAGAAAACAGATCGGGAAGTTAACGCGGATGGCGTACCCAAAGGGCACACTGATGTAGCGCTAACGCGCTAGCATTAAGGGAGCGGATAATTAAGGATTTACGCGGGTTTAATTGACGCATTGTTTCACGTGAAACATAGAAAGATTAAAGTGAGGTGCGAGGGAGTGTAGGGGCTTACCCTTACGCCTCACTCCTCACTATTTCCCGTATTTCTTCAGGAATGAGATCGCCCACTTTAGCGCTGGCGGCACACAGGTAGGTGTCCGCGGCACCATAATAGACAATAATCTCATCATCGTCGTCCAGTATTTCCTTATCCTCAGCCGGAACTGCTCCGCAGGTGAACACCACGTTAGGTACCCAGTGTTCACCAGGTATACCTATCTCGTATTCAGTTTCCGGGGATAGAATAGGATTGGGAGAACGGTACAATACCCGTTCGGGGTTTTTAAGATCAACCAGCATTACTCCTAAACGGTAAACCCGATTTCTATCTACTCCATGGTAAATCATTAACCACCCGTACCTGGTCTTCAGGGGCTGAGTCCCTGCCCCTATCTTAAGCGAATCCCACATACGGCCGGAGCGTGGGCCTAATATTACTCGGTGTTGTTCCTTGGGAGCGGGAAACTCCAGCTTATCCAGGTGGGAAACCCAGATGCTAGGTTCGATACGGTGATATATTACATAGCGGCCATTAATCTTTTCTGGAAAAATAATGGCGTCCTTATCCCAAATATCCTGGAAGGCCAGGCCTTTTCTTTGCCAGCGGTCAAATCGGCGGTTCAAAAAGTCATCCAGCGATATGGAGGCAGCAGCAATCTGGGCTATAACACCGTTATAGGCAGTATATAACATATAGAGTTCATCCTCGATAATAACTACCCGGGGATCCTCACAACCTTTTTCTTCTTTTTCATCTGCGGGGGAAAATACTGGTTCGGGCAGTCGCTCCACAATGTGGTAGCCATCGCTTATGGCCAGACCAATGCGAGAGATCTCATCATCACCAAAAGCACGGTAAAGTATATAAATCAGGCCATTAATTCTTATAGCAGCTGCATTAAGTACATAGCGGGATTCCCAGGGGTGTTCCTTAATTGGTTTTAAAATTGGGTTATCTGGATATCTAATTAGTACCCCGGCAGGTGGAAAATCTAGCTTTTCTTGTGGAACTGCCACTACATCATCAGGTATGACCCCCAGAATCACATCTAACAGATCAGCGCTGGCTCTACCTTCCCCGATTAATTGAATCATCTGGTCTTCAATTTCACCAGGATTATATTCCATGGCGGTATAGATTTCCTCTAACAAGTCATGATTAAACCATTTTTCTTCCACTTCAGCAGATAACGGTGTAGGGACATATTGTCCTCCTTTGTAGCTGTAAGTTGCCCAGGTCCAGGCTGAACAGGGTAGAAAGGTTCCATCCTCTAAAATTTGGCTAAGGCCATATGATTCCACCAGGTACTGTAGAACCTGACCTTCCCTCTCTCTTCCCACTGTTTTTAGAGTATTAGCCATAGCCTCAATATTATTTACTAATAAACGCTGGTGGTTATTTTCAAAAATATTGTAGACTGAGAAAGTACCAGCTTGATACCATCCCAGTAAAGAATTGCCCACCTTTTGGCCCAGATTCCTTTTTTCCTGGGCGTAAACCCGCCATAAGCGGGAGTAGTTGACTGCCATGCCTACCTGGTAAGCTACCATTAAACAAAAATAGAGATGCGGATATTTACCACCTATACCTTTACTGTATGGGCTTACCACTATCCGGTTGGATAGCTTGTCATAGTTGCAGGTAGGGAGCAAATGATAGGAACTATAATCAGTTCTGGCACCTAGTATCAGGGGCTTAATAGTTACTTCACCCATATTTTCCGGAGTAAGATTATCCAGCAGATATCGCTGGCTTCTTTCCACGTACATCTGGTTTTCTAAGAGGCCAGCTAAACTCCAGGCATCACGTACATTAATTTTTTGCAGCAGTTCCCGGGGGTGTTTACATCCCAGCGGTATCATAACGTTCATAGGGGGAAAGCGCAGTAAAAATTCCTGCAGCAGTTCGTTTTTAATTGAAAACACGCGTGGGACTGGTAGGAAACCAAAAAGACCGTCCAGTACTGCTTGTAGCCCTTCTTCACTGTAAAGGTTACCCGGCAACAAACCCGCCAGGGTATCTTCTACGTACTGCATAAAATTTGCCATTCCATCTACTAATTTTTCCGGACTAGCATTTAAAGGAAGATGCAATTTATCGTGGACAAAGTGGTCAAATTTCTCCTGGTAGTTATTCTGTACCTGGTTGAAGACTTCTTCTGTGGAAACGTCAATGCCTCCTGCTCCCTTTAATTGCTTGGGCAGCAGCAAAGGGGCTCCTGGAACAAATTCCATAAAGTGAGCGGGAGTAATCGGTGGACGGGTTTCCTGGGCCATATAATGCCATTGTTTCAGAAAATTCTCCCTCGATTCCAAAAAGCAGCTACGCTGTTCATCCTTAAGTGACTGAGATGCATAATGCATAATAAGTTCACCCTCCAGCTCTGTTTCCGGAGCCAGGGTAGTAAATTTCTCCAGAGTAGATAGAAAACCAGCTATGCGTCCATCAAAAATATAAGTGAGGCTGTTTAAGAGATCATCATTGGAAACACCAGGGTTAAATCTGTACCCTAAGAGGAAGTGATAAACCACCTCTACCCATAGACGGTAATCAAAAGAAAAATCAGTCCCGGAGGAATTCAGGGCCTGGTGCAGATTCTCTGTCACCCTCGAAGATAAAAACATATCACTTAAACGTTCGTACTGGCTGTAGTTTTGTTTAAATGAAGTTAACATATCGGTAAAGGAAAAACAGGTTTCTTCGGCTTTATCCGGATAAGTAGTACTAACATAAACGTCAAGGTTTCGGAATATTGGTTCCCGGGAAAGCCAAATCTTACTATCCCGGTTGATGCATTCAAAAAGAGCATTAGCAGTCTGGGTAAACACAAAATTAAATTTTTCCTTGGAGATATAAGCCAATTTCGCTCCTAGCTCTACTTCACATATACGTTTGTTCCAACGCAGGGCTCTGGTGATTAACCAGGGATCGATACCATAACCATTAGTTATATCCGGCCAGAATTTACTATCCTGGCATAGATCTTCTACTAAATCGTGGCTAATAGCATACATACCACTATGGGGATCACTAATCCGGTAGCCATAAAAAACCTCCATTAAAGGAGAGGTAAAAAGTCGCCCCAGTAAGTCTTCTAATTGGTGCCGCTTAAAATTCACCAGGGTAAGGTCATATTCACCCTGAATGGGTTTAGCCATTTGTTTAATCCACTCAACTTTAAATCCCCGTCCTTGCTCCTGCCGGAGGTCGGCAGCAATGACAATCAAATCTGCCTCCAGGTGGTTAGCTATTTTCAGCAGTGCCTTGATACTAGCTCCCCGACCATTGGAACCCGGTTTCATTACAAAAGCAAAATGAGGTATAGATAAAT
>CAZOIC010000068.1:0-7871 GCA_964579945.1 uncultured Syntrophomonas sp.
ATATGCCTTCGGTAAGTACGCTGATTTCTTTCCATTTCATATTTGCACCTCTATCCCATTGCATCCTTCTATTCAGCAAACAAGAGAACCGTCCCCTTGTTTCGCTTGTTTGCCTCTATCCCATTGCATCCTTGAATTTATCAAATAGGCCTTTCTTACCGGCCTTCTCCTCTTCGTTATCATCATTAAAGACCATAAGCAGTTCTCTCTGCCTCTTACTCAATCGTTTGGGGATAGTTACTTCGATTATTACCCTCAAATCTCCCTGACGATGGCTGTGGAGGTGAGGTATGCCTTTGCCCCTTACCGTGATGATATCACCCGGCTGGGTACCTTCGGGGATATTTAGTACATGGCTGGCTCCTCCTAATAAGGGTATTTCCACCTGTGCTCCCATTGCAGCCTGCACAAAATCAATGCTCTCAGTAGCAATTAGATTATAGCCGTCTCTTTGCAGGCGCGGGTGCGGCCGTACCAGTATAGTTATATAAAGATCTCCGGGTGGGCCACCCCGAATACCCTGCTCACCTTCATTCTGAATTCTCAGGCGGGAACCACTGTCCACACCGGCGGGAATCCTGATCTGAAGCTTTCGAGTTCTTCTGACCTGACCATTACCCCGACAGGCAGAGCAAGGCTTTTCGATAATTTTCCCTTCACCATGGCACCTGCTGCAGGGACGTACCGTTTCAAAGCGTCCAAAAGGTGTGCTCTGTACGCTGCGCACCTGACCACTACCATGACAATCAGGACAGGTTTTAACATTGGAACCAGGCTCGGCACCACTACCGTTACATTTATCGCATTTTTCCACCCGGGGTAGTTCAATATCCTTTTCCATACCAAAAACCGCGTCTTCAAAGTTAACTTCCAGGCGCATTTCCAAGTCCGCGCCCCGCTGCGGTCCAGTTCGGGTGCGCCTACCGGCACCGTTAGCGCCAAAAATGAGGTCAAAGATATCGCCAAAGCCACCCATATCGCCAAAACCGCCGAACCCTCCGCCGAATCCCCCGGCATTACGAGTTGGATCAAAGGCATCATGCCCAAAACGGTCATAAGCTGCCCTTTTGTTATCGTCGCTGAGTACCTCGTAGGCATCACTTACCTCTTTGAACTTATCTGCCGCATTGGGATCATCCCGGTTAACATCAGGATGATACTTACGCGCCATCTGCCGATAAGCTTTTTTTATTTCCTCGGCAGTAGCCTTTTTAGATACTCCCAGAACCTCATAGAAATCTCGTTTTGTGGCCATTATTCCCCACCTTCCTGAAAAACAGGGTAACCCGGAAACGATAGAAGCTTCCGGGTAATATCCTCCTCCCAAGTCCAGGGTCCCTGTATATTTTATGCCCAAACCAGGGGCAAATATTTTTAATCTTTAAACTATTAAATTATAGTTTAATAAATACCAGTCTGGCAAGAGTTTTGCTTTATTTGTCATCATCATCGGGAATATTATAATCAGCGTCAAACACCTCTTCGGAACCCGGCTCCTGCTCCTGCTGATTTACCTTTTCATACATTTTAGCCGTAAAAGCATAGATAGCTTCGGTCAGGGCTTCGGTTTTAGCTTCAATATCAGCCATATCGTCCCCTTGCAGAGCTTGATTAAGTTCCTCTTTGGCAGTCTCAATCTTGCTCTTCGTTTCCTCATCTATCTTATCGGCAAATTCTTTCAGGGTCTTATCTGCCTGGTAAATCATACTATCAGCATTATTCCTGGTCTCAATTTCTTTCAGGCGTATTTCATCCTCTTCCGCAAATTTCTCAGCATCTTGAACCATTTTTTCGATGTCATCATCACTTAGCCCGCTGGAGGAAGTAATGGTAATCTTTTGTTCTTTACTGGTAGCCAGGTCTTTGGCGGTTACGTGGACTATACCATTAACATCAATATCAAATTTAACTTCTACCTGCGGTACACCCCGAGGCGCCGACGGAATACCAGTAAGCTGGAATCGGCCCAGGGTTACGTTATGCTGCGCCATTTTCCTTTCACCCTGCAATACATGAATGTCTACCGAAGTCTGGTTATCACCCGCAGTGGTAAACACCTGGCTCTTGGCCGTAGGTATGGTAGTATTGCGGTCAATAATCCGGGTAAAGACACCACCCAGGGTTTCAATTCCCAGAGATAATGGGGTAACATCCAGCAGTACCACATCGGTAACCTCTCCCGACAGCACCCCGGCCTGAATAGCCGCACCTACAGCCACTACTTCATCCGGGTTAATGCCCTTGAAAGGTTCTTTACCGATAAAATTCTTAATAGCATCCTGTACCGCCGGTATTCTGGTAGAGCCTCCCACCAGTATAACTTTATCAATCTGGGTGCCCTTTAAACCTGAGTCTTTCAAAGCCTGACGCAAGGGTCCCATAGTTTTTTCCACCAGGTCGGCGGTCATTTCATTAAATTTAGCCCGGGTCAAGGTTCGCTCCAGATGCAGGGGTCCCTCCTGGGTAGCCGTTATATAGGGAATATTTATATCGGTACTCATTACTCCGGATAACTCATGCTTAGATTTCTCTGCTGCTTCTTTCAGGCGGTGCAGGGACATCTTGTCATTGCGTAAATCAATTCCATTTTCTTTTTTGAACTCGTCAACCAACCAGTTGATGATTTTATCATCAAAATCGTCCCCGCCTAAACGGTTGTTGCCGCTGGTAGCCTTTACTTCAAACACTCCATCTCCGATTTCCAGTATGGATACGTCAAAGGTTCCTCCACCCAGGTCGAAAACCAGAATGGTCTGGGTCTCATCCTTATCCAAACCATAAGCCAGAGCGGCTGCGGTAGGCTCGTTTATAATCCTTAAGACTTCCAAACCTGCTATTTTACCGGCGTCCTTGGTAGCCTGACGCTGGGAGTCGGTAAAATAGGCCGGAACCGTTATTACCGCCTGGGTTATTTTCTCACCCAGATAAGCTTCAGCATCAGTTTTCATTTTTTGTAGAATCATAGCTGAAATTTCCTGGGGAGTATATTTTTTGCCATCAATATCAGCTTTATAGTCAGTACCCATCCTTCGTTTTATGGATAATACGGTTCTTTCAGGGTTGGTAATAGCCTGCCTCCTGGCAATACGCCCCACCAATCTCTCATTGGATTTGGAAAAACCAACTACTGAAGGGGTAGTACGTTCACCCTCAGCATTAGCAATAACGACTGCTTCACTGCCTTCCATGACAGCAATACAGGAGTTGGTAGTACCCAGGTCAATCCCGACAACCCTACTCATTTACAACACCTCCAGATTATTATAGAAAGATTTGCTATGTTTTATTTACTCACCTTCACCAGGCTGGGCCTTATAACCCGGCCATGAAGGATATACCCGGTCTGAAATTCCTCAATAATGGTGTTTTCAGGGTGCTCATCGCTTTCCTCTACTATCAGGGGTTGGTGATACTGGGGGTCAAAAGCTTGCCCCAGCGCTTCTATGGGCTCTACCCCTTCGTTCTTAATAATTTCCTGCAGACTTCTGGTAATCATCTCCACACCCTTGCTCAAGCCTTCCAGATCCTTGCTGTTACTAAACTGAGCCAGAGCCCTTTCCAAATCATCAATTACCGACAGCAGTTTTTGAATCAGGGGAAGAAGAGCAAATTTGCTGTATTCTTCTTTATCCCGGGCGGCCCGCTTTTTGAAATTCTCCAATTCGGCCAGAGATCTCAGGTAGAGATCATAGTTCTTTTGGCTTTCCTGCTGACTCTTTTCCAGTTCACTTTTGAGGGCAGTGATTTCATCCACTTCGATTTCGAGGTCCGCCAATTCAGTTCCGTTTTGCTCTTCGGACCATATCTTTTCCTGCTTCTCTTCTGGCATTTCCATATCCTTGTTTTCCATGGATATTAATCACCTCTATTCCATGATATCTATATTGTCAGGGTCTAATTCATCATTCTTCATTTTAATAACCGTATTTATTCGTAATATGGCAACCGCCACTTCCCCGGCAGTTTTTATAGCATAGCGCTTTACCGGAGTCGGGTCAAATATGCCGTTTTCCAAGACATCTATCAGCTCACCACTGTCAGCATCAAAGGACATGCTATTTTTATTTGTTTTCTTTTGGGCAGCAATTATGTTTCCCAGTTTATCCAGGGGGTTAAACCCAGAATTGCCGGCCATACAGGTAAAGGGTTTTAGTAGAGCTTCCCGCAGTGCCAGTATGCCATAAGAACTCATCCCTCCGGCTTCACGCGCCAATTCCTCCAGTTTACCCGCCAGCCAAATTTCCAGAGCCCCTCCTCCAGGAACGATACCACCGCGCAGGGCTGCCTGCAGGGCAGATGCCGCATCCCGGGCCATGCGTTCTCTCTCATCTACAACCTCTGTGGTGGAGGCACCTACAATCAGGGTTGCTAAATTTTCACCCTTGCCCCCATAAATACAGGTATGCTTAAGTTTCTCATCCACTTTTACCATCCGGGCATAACCCAGGCAACTCTTTAAGGTCTCTACCGACCGGTTCAAGGCACTGGCCTTTACCTTATGGGCTCCACTATGCTGGCAAAGCTTTTCCAGTTCCCGCGAGGAAACCCTTTGTATAGCCATTATCCCGGCTTCAGTAAGTATCTCTTCACCCAGACTATCTATGCTCCTATCTACTACTACCAGGTTTACTCCCAGTTGGGTAAGCCGGATTAAACCCTCTTCATATTGCTGACGAGCCTTGAGGTAATACTGAAAACCAGACTCGGTCTTCATGGCTTCCCGGTCCAAATCCTCAGGCCGTAAATCGTCATCCACAACTAAAATGACAGCATCATCAATAGTAGCAGGCATTTCTTTATTAATGGGTTGCTTGTTTAATAACACCCCTTTGAAAACCTGGTTCTCAGTACCTTCACGGGCATTAACGGTATCAGCAAATTTGAAATCAATCTCCAGAAGTTTATCCATTCCTACCAGCCTGGCACCTTCCACTACCAACCCGGCTAAATCCTGCTGCCCCCTTCCGGCAATAAGAGCAATGTCCAAAAGCCTCTCATCCTCCAGGGACTCGATTTTCAGACTGGTTGCTTCTATATTGTTCAGAGTCACCTCAATACCACGGTTGATTCCTTCTATAACTCGGGTAACCGGTACCCCTTTAAGAACATGGGCAGTGCCTTCAGCTACCAGGGCCCCGGCAATAATGGTAGCAGTGGTAGTACCGTCACCAACTTCGACCTGCTGAGCGCGGGCCGCATTGATAATCATTTGGGCTACGGGATGGGTAACATCCATAAATTTTAGTATAGTTACCCCATCGTTTGTTACCACCACGTCACCAAAACGGTCCACCATCATTATATCCAGACCCCGGGGACCAATAGTACCCTCCACGGTCGAAGATATAATCCGAGCTACACTGGTGTTGGTTAGCAGGGTTTGAAATTTATCGTCTTTTTCCTGATTACCGGCAAGAAGCTTATCTGGCATAAGTACCTCCTGGCTAAAACCGTTTTCTTATTATTTCTTCAATGATTTCACGAACTGAATCCAGACTACCCACAGCCTTCCAGTACTCCATACGTACCGGACCCATTAAACCCATTTTCCCCTGTTCCCCCTGGGTCTGGTATCCGGCAAAGACGAAACTCAATTCTTTAAAGTCTTCAGACTGGTTTTCCTGCCCAATCCTGATATCAACTTCATCACCTAAAGATTCCGGCACCATATTCATTAGCTGGGTTTCCTCTTCCAAAAAAGCCAGTATCTTTCTAAGTTTATCTACATCCTTGAATTCGGGTTCATTCATAATATTGAGGGCTCCGCTGATAATTACCCGTTCATCATTGGAATTATCCAGCAAGCTCTCTATCGCTTCCAAAGCGCGATCAATTACCCTGCGGCGCTGCTTTAGTTCATCTCTTAACTGCTGCAGGTCGCTGCGATTTATTTCAGTTATTTTTTTACCCGCCAGAACCTGATTAAACATGCGACCAATTAACTCTAGTTCCGAAGCTGTCATTGAATCCGGAACTTCAATTTTGCGATGCATAACCACACCCAGGTCACTAACTAATAACACCAGGGCCTTGCCTGGTTCAATAGGGACAAGCTGGAGATATTTAAACTTACTCAGGCGGACTGAGGGAACAATGATAAAGGATGTATATTTGGTTATTTGTGCCAGAAAATGGCCAATTTTCTGCACCAGTTCATTCACTTCCTGGAAACTGTCATCCAGCAGGTGCAGCAAACCCTCAGTCTCTTTTTCATCCAGGTTCTCCTGTTCCATCATGCAATCGACATAATAGCGAAAACCCTTCTGGGAAGGAATACGGCCAGCCGAAGTATAGGGCTGTTCCAGGTAACCCATGTCCTCCAGGTCGGACATTTCGTTACGTACCGTAGCCGCACTTATTTTCAGGCCGTGTTTTTTAACTACCGCCCGGGAGCCAACTGGTTCCGCGGTTTCCACATAATCCTTAATAATTGACTCCAGAATTACTTTTTTTCTTTCATCCAGGGTCATTATTTATCACCTGCCTGTTAGCACTCTCTCCTATTGAGTGCTAATCAGTATTTACTAAAAAATAGCACCTGTTTAACCCTTTGTCAAGCCTCTGAATCAGGCCATAAACTGGCATAAAACCTGATTAGATAGAAAATAACCAGCTTTAGTAAACTTAAGGTGACCATTTACTATATTCAATAATCCCCTGTCTCTATAGTACGCAATTATTTTTTGATATTCGCTGGTAATATCTACCCCGAAGCGTTGTTTAAACTTTTCCAGGTCAATTCCTGCACATAAACGCAGCCCCAGTATAAGAGCATCAATCATTAATTCCCGTCCTGACATATCTTCCAATTTCTCAACCGGCCATTGTTTACCGGTCGATAAAGCATCAACGTACTGTTGCAGCTGGGGCTCGTTGATACAACGGCTTCCGTTTACAAAGCTAACCGCCCCGGCACCCAGGCCCAAATATTCTTCTGCCTGCCAGTAGCGCAGGTTATGACGACACTCATACCCGGATCGGCAGAAGTTGGATATCTCATAATGCTCAAATTCCTTACCTTCCAAGTATTCCATGGCCTGGTCAAACATATACCATTCATCATCTTCATCCAGCATCTTAAGCCAGCCACCGGCTACATCTTTTCCCATAGGAGTCTGTTCCTCCAGCTGTAGCAGATATAGTGATAAATGGGCAGGACTGCAATCCACCGCCTGCTTCAGGCTCTGCATCCATTTGTCCAGAGATTGCCCCGGCAGGCCATAGATTAAATCCAGGTTAAAGTTTTTCCAGTCCAGGGCATGAAGCAGTTCAATAGTCTCCATAACTGCATTGGCGTTATGAATCCGCCCGAGCAGGGCCAACTCATCATCAAAAAAACTCTGCACTCCCAAAGATATGCGGTTTATTCCCGCTTCCTCTATTACTGCCAGCTTAGCTTTATCCAGGGTAGCCGGGTTAGCTTCCAGGCTGACCTCGGCGCCGGGCAAAAGGATAAACTCATTGGTGACGGTTTGCAGAATAGATTTAAGCTGCTGCCCGTTAAGTAAGCTGGGAGTACCCCCGCCCAGGTATATGCTCTCCAGTTGCACCGAAGGCATTTGTTGCCCCCGCACTTTTATTTCATTTAACAGCGCCTGAGTGTATTTATCCAGACCAGATTCATCCGGGCAAGGGAGAGAAAAGAAGTCACAATAATTACACTTTCTAATACAAAAAGGGATATGTATATACATCCCCATAGTCGGCAGATTATTAAAAATACTAATCACCCTTTAATCAGGAAATAGACGGGAAAACCATAAATATTTGCGGTCGGCCGGGCAGACACACGGGTCTGCCCCTATAACCCTAACGCCTCTATTGCATTAACCCGCGAAATCATGTCTAATTAATCCAATTAGTTCTAGTCA
>CAZOIC010000069.1:0-7515 GCA_964579945.1 uncultured Syntrophomonas sp.
CAATTAAGTCATTAATATTCTTGAGATTATAAGGTTTACTGCGATGTTTCATTCCCAACGCAGTATTTACTGCCTCAATTATTTCCCGATCTTTCCTACCTATAAATTCCATAAATAATCCTCCAAAAAATGATTTATTATGCGATGTTGGTTAATTGAGTGGGTAAATCCTTCTTTTTTAAGACCTTCTATAGTAAACTTCACACCTGCTTACTCCTATGATCTATTCATCTAAGAAGTAATCAGTATCTAGTTTCTTAATCTGATAGGTATTTACTGTTGTAACACCTATGCCAAAATCCATCATCAGATTGGCCATTTGTTCGCCATCAATGAGAATGATGCGGGTTTCTATTATACGAGCGAATTCTACAGCTTCCTTGGTAAACGAAGAAGTAGTGATAAATATGCCTCTTTTGGCACCCTTACCCATTAGTGCCCCGGCAAACTTCTGGATTTCCGGGCGTCCTACGGTTCCGCTCCATCGTTTGGCTTGAATATAGATAATGTCCAAGCCCAGGCGGTCCTCCTTGATAATCCCATCAATACCCTCATCTCCACTCTGGCCGATAGCTTCCCCAGCATCCTTACGTGAACCTCCATACCCCATGGCCACGAGTAATTCCACTACCATGCGTTCAAAGAAACCAGGTGAACACTTTTTTACATTGATCAATATGCTTGTAGCAAGTTCCTGGCGGATTTGCTGGTAACTGATTTCCAATGCTTCTTCCGGGTTCATTTCCTCTATATCCGGTTCAGGTTTTTTGGGTAAGCCTTTCTTTGAAAGGTAGAAGTCACGGATTTCCGGGTATTTTTGAAGATACTTTACGGTTATCCTATCTAATTTTTCAGCCAAAACTTCGCGACCGCGCATTGTTATCTGAGAACAACCTTTTTGTGGATAATCTATCAACCCGGCTTTATTCAGATAAGTTCTTGCCCATTGAACTCGATTAGAAAAATAAGTCTGGCGGCCACTGGGCAACAATTCCTTTAACTCAGCCTCGGTAAGTTTAAAATACTCAGCCAAATACTTCATAGTCTCTGCATTTGAGTGTTTGGCTCCGTCTTCCAAGTGTTGCAAAAAAGGAAGCATTATGCTTTGAAAGTCAGGGATACTCATTTTCTTCACTCCGCTTAACGAGATTATTCGGAGGTTATTAATACCTCCAAATTATTATTCGCTTTTATGGATAACTTTTCCTGCCCTGCTTATCAATAGAGCCAGGATGAATAATTTCATGAGTTCTATTAATGATTCTGTAATAGCATAATAAGCTCCTTCATCCGTAGGAGCAATTTCAGAATATAATTTGTGAAACTCATTGGCAATCAGATTTATGAATCCAGGCTCCATAATTTTATGAGCCGTACGTTGAGTAATAATCCCATCTTCTTTTAACCAATGTATTAATATATCCTTATAATTCAGCCATTTCCTCTATATTATCAATCAATTTCCTTGTCGAAACAGGTTCCACTTCTGCAGAAACCAGGCTAATTGATTTATTGGGATAAACTTATAAATATGCAGGCCCCCGTAAAGTACGCAACAAATCTACAACCGGCTTTCTTATCCTAATTCACTTTAATAAGCCAATAACTCCGGTGCCTGGTACCACATACACCCGATTCAACCGATTCTTAAAACTATCTATGCTTTAACCAATTAGATTGGTATTGACATAGGAAATAAGATATGATATTTATATAATAGATATTAGATAAGGAGGTTAATAATTTGGACATGGAAAAAAGGCTCGAGCAAATATTTGCCGGCTATCAAAACAGAATTGCTTTACTCTTCGATGAAATGAAAGCTGAGATTTTATCACTTACCGGATTGGAGGGTGTCTCTAAAGAAGAGATAACCTTAGGTGAGGCAAGGAAAATAGCAATTTTAACGGAGTGTATGGAAGCAGAAGAACAGAATAGGGAAATAACAAGAAGGGAACTAAGCAATATAAGTAAAAAATACATGCGCAATCCTGCAACCTGCGGTGTTTTCTTCAGATCCGATGTTAACTTGATGGAGACAAGAGGTAATGAGAAAGAACGTTTTGTTACAGAGAAGGCCAGAAGGGTTATTAAAGAATACAGACAGAAGTTTGGCGAAGTATGGATTAATGAAAATATCAAATATCTTATAGACCCAAATCTTGCAGATGATTATAAGTTAACATTTCAAATAAAAATAAAGGGGGAAAAGTGATGAGTAATCCACAAGTTGAAAGCTTAAGGAAAATAGGGAGATTGGCACAAGTTCAACAAGACATTATTGAGATATTAAAAAAGTATGCTAGCGTCAAAATGCCGTTATGCAGCCATGAGATTTTAGGATTAGCCAGTTATGAAACCATTATTTCAATTGCACAAGGAATTAAGCCTGGAAATAGTGGATACTCAATCCCCTCTAGTTGGGTGGGATCAGTGGCAGCTGATATGGCGAATAGAAAAATCATTAATCAGGTTAATAAAATATGTCAGTACAATAACCATAACGATGAAGCATGGTATATATAATAGACTGATTATCATCCAAAAGAAAGGAGTTGCAAGTATTTATTCCTAATTTTAGTAACCGGCATAAGGAGGCAACGGATGAGTAAGAAAGGTAAAGTTGGGCCGTTTTTCTATATTGCCGGAAAAATATTAAATGATGCGGTTATCTGTACTGAAGCAGAAAATTATGGAGAATTTAAAACATGGGGGTCTCATTATAATTTTTGGGATAGTCTTTGTAAAACAAACTTTGATTTTGGAGAACTTGATTACAACTATTTCCCCAGAGGAAGAGTTACCTATAATTTCGTGAAAGATGTATTCTATATTTATCTAAATCCAAAATTGAACAAGAAGGCAATATTACAGAAAATAATTCAGGAGTTTAATTTAAATGGGTTGAATTATGTTGTAGACGATAAAGATGAGCACTATCAATCTTAAAAAATTAGCGGTAAGTGATAAATTTCTACCCAGATTTCTATTATTAGGGGAGAGGAGATGCTGATTTGAGGAAATTATGTGTATTGTTCATCTTTATTATAATAATGCTTGCTGGTTGTTCGAAAGCAGATGACCATTCAGCAGTAAATGGAGGCCTTACGAAAGTAACTAACAATAATCATCAAACACACGCGGGTTATTCGCAGAATGATGAGCCCCAAGCAAATCCGAATATAGATGAATTTTTAAATGATTATATTTACTTAATAAGATACTTCTATTCGGCTGAATTCCGTTCTGGTTACCATATAGAAATTTATAAAGCTTCTATTCAATACTTAAATAACAAAGAAAATGCCATTATAACTTGCAATGAAATATTTACTGCTGCAAAATATAAATTAGATGAGTTAGAGCAGGTGAACGTTCCTGAGGGATTAGGACTTAAAAATAAACATGATAATGTAATAAAGGCTAAGAATGGTTATGAAAGGGCTGTTTCGAATCTTATAAGAGCCATGGAAGATGGTTGCAGTCCATCAGAATTCACGGATAAAAGAAAAAACATTGTATTCTCCATGGAAATGTTTAAAGACGCTTTGGCAGTTGCAAATAATCAAGCAGTTGCAAAGATTAATGAACGGAAGGTAAATAGTCTTAATAGTAATGTTGAGAAAAACTCGAATCTTATTAGTAAAGACTACGCCTTGGAAATACTAAAATCAAAAATTAAACTTATTGACGGCCAATTTATCGGTTTTGAATCTCAAAGAGAAATCCTAGGGAATAACTATTATTTATTTACAATCTATAACGAGTATTCAACAGAAGCTGCATATTGTATTGATGTAAATACTGGCGAAGTATTTAAATGCGATCAAGAAATGAATCTCACACCTCTTGCGAAATAACATTAAATTATTCCATGAGTTTTTAATAGTAAATACGACCGATTTTTGATTTAAAATAAAAACATCACCCAGGTTGTTTGAAAGCAGATCGCATGATCTGCTTTTTAAATGTGCTTTGGGTTCGAAATGCAACAGTTTTGTGGGACGGAATGCTGGCGTTATCTCATGTGGACCCATAGAAAACAAAAAAGCCTTTGCAATTACGCAAAAGCAGGCTTTTTTCATGGTGTCGGAGGCGGGACTTGAACCCGCACCCGGTTAAGGATACGCCCCTCAAACGTACGTGTCTGCCCGTTCCACCACTCCGACACAATTATAAAGTTATCGTTATCCCGACGAAAACCATTATATAATGGTTTGGGGTTGGTGTCAATTACTCTGCCACTTGTACAGTGTCCTTTATCATACCGGTTCAGGCCTGGCTTTCCCTTACACGATAGGCCACTAAATATAAGTTTATACTTTTTCCCGCCCCTTAACCGCTTTGCCTTTCCCTTCATCTAAATCGGGTTTGCGCAGCTCTACCTGGTACCAGTCTATCATCTCCATGTTATCAACACTCAAGGAGGATACGTTTTCACCGATTAATTTATGAGCACATTTTTGAAACAGCCATAAACAGGGGGCATCATCTACAATTATTTCTTCGGCCTGGTGCAAGAATTCCAGGCGTTTTTCCGGATCTGTTTGTTTGCGGGATGAGTCCAGTAGTTTATCCACCTGGGGGTTGTGATAGGCCGAGTAGTTGCTAACCCCAATTTTAGAGCTATGGAACATACTATACAGGAAGTTATCCGGGTCGGGATAATCAGCATACCAGCTTACCCGCCCACAGGCAATCTGCATTTTGCCCAGCTGTTTTTTGTAGTAATCCCAATCCATGGCGCTAAACTCGACCGAAATCCCAACCTGATTAAGCTGCTGGGCTACCATGTCCAATACCGCCCGGTGGCCATCATCATTATCATAACTGATTAAGAGGGGAATAAACTGATCACCTACGATATAGCCGGCGTCCTCCAGCAGTTGCCGGGCTTTTTCCGGGTCATAACTATAACCACTCATATTACTTTTGTATCCCGCTAACCCAGAGGGAACAGCACCTCGTGCCGGGATATAGCCGCCCCCTAGAATAGTATCATTAATCGTCTTGCGATCAATGGCATAGTTTAAGGCCCGGCGCAGTAGATAGCCATCGGCAAAAGGCTTTTTGTTAACATGAAAAACCAGCGAATAGGTGTTTAAGAGAGGCCTGTTCAGGTAAAGTTTTTTATATTGCGGGTCTTTCTGAATTACTTTTAACTGGCTAAAGGGTATGGAATCCAGGTAATCCAGCTTACCTCCCTTATAGTCCTCCAGAGCTTGCAGTTCATCATCGTAAACTCTGAAATTAATTGCTGCCAGGCGGGGTGTTCCCCGGTGGTATTTTTCGTTACGGAGCAACAGGATGTCTTTGCCTTCCTGCTTTTCTTTGAAAATGTAAGGACCGGTACCGGGAGCAGGATCGTTTTCTGCCCCGCTGTCATAAACCCAAAATACAGGGCTGGTTAACATATAGATAAAAGCCGTGTTAGGTTGGTCAAATACTATTTTCAAGGTTTTTTCGTTTACTACCTGGATACCTGATATTTCTTGTTTATACCCATCCAGCATAGCATTACTACCAACAATGGAGAGGAATAGGCTGATATTTGACCATTCTCGGCTCTCGCTAAAACTCTTTTCCCAGGCCGATTTAACCTCAGTTGCAATTACTTTTTTGCCGTTATGAAATTTTATGTCTTCTTTTAAATTTATGGTAAGGGTTTTGCCATCCGAGGAATATTTCCATTTACGGGCCAGCCGGGGCTGTAGTTCCCCAGTTTTGGCATCGTAGCAAAGCAAGCCTTCATAAATGGCCGAGGCAATGAGGCGCTCCTGGTGCTCCGATACGAGGGCAGGTTCCAGCGAATTGACCGCTCTACACACACCAGCATTGAAAGGCCGGGGATCCAGATTGGCAGTATAAACCGCCAGATTATGTCTATGTATAAAAAATGCCAGTACAGCGATTAGAAGCAGTAATGAGCCGATAAAAAATAACTTTTTGGGTGAATTAAACATCTACTTGTCCCCCTTTTTACTATGTTTATAAGGCAATTATATTAGACAAGCTTCACGTTTATTCCAATTTATGCAATTCCTATCAGCCCCAGGCATAAAAATAACCCGCCCGCAGCGGGTTTATTAGCGCCACCTCACTTATATATCGCCTGATAAGCCTCGTAGTTTTTAAGTACATTTTTTACATAAAGTCTGGTCTCTTTAAAGGGAATATTATCGACGGTTTCGGGGCTGCCGTCCCACTGTCCATTTACCACCCATTCCTTCAGTTTCCCTCGTCCTGCATTATAGGCTGCGACCACCATAGGAGTATTATTATTAAACTCCCGGTTTAAATCACTTAAATACCAGCAGCCCAGAAGTATATTAGTTTCCGGATCATGCAGATTATCCGGGTCAAAATCCTTCATCCCCTGCTGTTCCGCTATCCACTGCCCGGTCTCAGGCATAATCTGCATCAGTCCCCGTGCCCCAACTGAAGATTGGGCCGAATTTTGGTATTTGCTTTCCGCCCGAATAATAGCAAAAACCAGGTAAGGGTCAACATCATACTGATAAGACGCCGAAAAGACCAGGTTGCGGTGAGGCTCAGGGTAAAATATGCTTATCCATCGGGGGAAGGTCAAAACTATGGCCAAAAATATTAGGATACTTAGCCACATTATAGTGGAAAATTTTTTCTTGCTACCTTTCAATATTAAAACCTCCGGCTATAATCCTATTGTTACATTGTATTTAAGCCCCGGTTAAATTTTCGTTGTAATATTTGGTGGCTTTTTCTTTTGTTTCCTCCACACTACCCCGGTTATCAATTACAAAATCTGCCCGCCGAACCTTTTCATCCATCGGCATTTGAGCGTCCACCCGCATGACCGCATCCGCATAACTCATACTATCACGTTTCATCAATCGTTTTATCTGAGTTTCACGGTCTACATAGACTACTACTACCTGCTGACATAGTTTATCCATATTAGTCTCGTAGAGTAGTGGAACCTCCAGGATAACGATGGCATCCGGTTGTTCCAGTTTAATCCTGCGCATTTCATCTTTATAATATTGCATTATGCGGGGATGGGTGATGCGATTAAGTTCTTTCAGGGAATCAGGATTATTATAAACAATCTGCCCTATTTTAGCACGGTCAAGGCTGTGATCCTCGTTTACAACTTCTGGACCGAAAAAATCCACAATATCTTGCCAGGCCGGCTGGTTAGGTAGAACCACCAACCGGGCTATCACATCGGCATCAAGTATAATTGCCCCCATTTCTCTAAAAACCGAGGATACAATGCTTTTACCGGTCGCTATACCACCGGTCAGACCTATTATTTTCATACTAACCTCCATGGCCGAGGGACGAAAACAAGCATGAAAATATATCAAAAGGATCGTCCCCGTGATATACAATGCTTTTACCAGTCGCTATACCACCGGTTAGGCCAATTATTTTCATATTAATCACCTTTATAATATTTCTAGGATGCCAATAGCTATAAAAACTAGACCGGGAACTAGAGCTGCAACAGCTTTTAACTTAGTGGCATTGATT
>CAZOIC010000070.1:0-7471 GCA_964579945.1 uncultured Syntrophomonas sp.
AAGATGAGGGGAATGATACCAGCAGTATCTTTATCACAAATTCGAGACTTAATGCGCCGCTATGAATTTTTTCCTCGTAAAAAATGGGGTCAGAATTTTCTTATAGATGGCAACATATTAAATAAAATAGTATCATCATGTGATTTGAACCGGGATGACTATGTTGTTGAAATAGGGCCTGGTCTGGGTACCCTTACCATGGAACTGGCTGATAATTGCAAAGGGGTACTGGCCATAGACATAGACCGAAACTTACAGGTGATGCTGCAGGAAGTACTGTCCGGATATAATAACGTGCAGCTATTATTTGCCAACATACTGGAGGTAAACCTGGAAGAGGAACTGGTAAAAGCCTTTGCTTTTCCTACTGTCCAGCCTTATCAGGTCTGCGCCAACATCCCCTATAACATAACTACTCCGATTATCTTCTATCTCTTGGAAAAATGTCCTCATTTACAATCCGCTACCTTGATGATGCAAAAAGAAGTGGCACAGCGAATAATGGCAAGTCCGGGAGGAAAAGATTATGGCTTACTTACCTTGACCACCTCTTACTATGCTCGTAGTGAGCTGCTTATGAATGTATCCCGCAATTGTTTCTATCCCCGGCCTGAGGTTGATTCAGCCGTACTACGAATAACACCCCGGCTGGAGAAAATAAAAGTAAATAATGAAATCGTTTTTAAGAAACTACTGCGGGCTTCATTCCAGAAACGCAGAAAGACTATGCTAAACATATGTACTGATTTTTCGGGACAGGATAAAAACCAAATCCAGGGCTGGCTGGAGCAATGGGAGATATCACCCCTGGCTCGGCCAGAAAACCTTAGCCTGGATGATTTCGTGGTACTGGCCAATAACCTGCCCTTACAGGAGGCGTAAATATGGTGTTTCACAGTCCCACTAAAGGTCGAATGGAACTAAATGAAGTAATAGTAGACATCCTGGACTATATCAGCGAAGATATTACGCGGTCTTACAAACTTCTGGTAGGCAGTGATTCACATCCCCATCAGCAGGGAACCTGTTTTGTCAGCGCCATTATAATTCATCGTCAGGGTAAGGGTGCCCGCTATTACTATAACAAATCCATGGAGCAGAAAATCAAAAGCTTGCGCCAGCGCATTTTCTATGAGGCCTCTCTTAGCCTGACCCTGGCTGACCAGATTTCCCATTTGCTTAAAGAACATGGGCGGGAAGATATGAAAGTGGAAATACATTTAGATGTTGGCACCCAGGGTGAGACCAGAGAACTGATTAAAGAGGTTACGGGAATGATAGTAAACAGTGGCTTTGCTGCCAAAATTAAACCCGATGCCTGTGCTGCCAGCAAAGTAGCCGACAAATACACTAAATAGGCGATATTTTTAGAGATTGTTGGCGAAAAAAACCTGTATTTAGCGAGATTTTTAGCCCATTTATGAGTTGACATCAGAATTGTTTTCTAATATACTATTTATTTCACTGTTGACTTTATCTTTGCCCTGGTATAAAATAATAAGTGATATTTGCATGAAGAGGGTGGTAGTGTGAGTTCTCCCAGGGCTTTATCAGATATTAAAAGAGACCTGGAATCTTTTGTGGGCAGCAAGATCAGGTTAAAGGCCAACCGGGGAAGGAATCGCATCGTAGAAAGAGAAGGTGTCCTGGAATCCATATACCCCAATATATTCGTAATAAAATTGAACGAAAGAAAAATTGAGCGGCGGGTTTCATACACTTATGCCGATGTTCTTACTGAAACTGTTGAACTCTTCGTTTATGATAAGCAGGACTTTGAAATCCGTATAGCTTCTGCCAATAACTAAATAATTTAATAAATAAGGCAACTACTGCATGAATCCCATGCAGTTTTTTTTTGTTAATTCATACTTAACTCGGGTTTGTAATATAAATTAGCATTAATGGAAAAAGAAGGTGGAAGAATGGAACAGGCCTTTTCCATATGGTCGCCGGTAATTATGGCTCAGCTAAAAACACCTCGCCGCCTGGGCCGGGAACATAGTTACCCTTCTGAGCGATTTCATCGTACCCTGGAGGATCTTAAGATTAAAGTAAAGCACTCCGAAGTACTTCCCCAGGGGCAGGCAGTGGAAGTGCGGGTCAAAGTTGATATACTATGTTTGTTGGAAGACGATCAGGGCAGTATGCATCTGGTCAAAAAAGAAGAAACTATAAAGGAACGAGTATTCTACAGTGATTTTGACCAGGCTTTGGAACGCAAAGATTCCCTCGGTTTCGCTATAAACATTAAAGAAATTTCCTGTGATGGAGAGCTAAGCAGAGGAGAAATCAAAGTTAGATTTCTTATGGAATATAACCTTATTGCTACCAGGGAACAGGTGGTCAGGCTGTGGGCAGAGCAGGGCGAATTAAGCAAAGAATCGCTTAATCAGCTATTTGAACGCCTGGAAGAGGAAGTAACCCGATTGGCCGGCGAGAATCAAGAACTACATAGAAATATTTTTTATTACCAGCGGGATATATCCAGTTTAAAAAGGGGTATCCGCAAGCTGGAAATGCGTAATGCCGGCTTGCTAAAAGAAGTTACTTATTTCCAGCAGGAGTCAGAAAAACTACGGCAAAGCCTGCAGGATAAAGAAGTGAGAATATACCGTTTGCAGCATTATCCGAGGGCATGGTCTAATCCTAAACTAGCGGAGACTGTGGAGGTGCTGCCAGAGGCTGAATCTGGTCTGGGGCAGCGGATAAAAAAGTTATTCTTAAACAATCTGCTCTAATAGTAGGGAATAGAAAATAGGAGGGACGGATTCTTCGGTTTTAACTGGGAGGTCCGTCCCTTTCTGATTGCCTGCCACATTCTTTTTGTAACCAGATGTGAACACTTTTCATAGAATAGGATAACTGCCGCGAAGCGGTAGTCAAATAGTAATTTACCGGGAGGTGTTTACAATTAAGGAACGAGAGACTAAAGAGGAGGAACGGACTCCGCAAATAAACGTAAAAACCAGGAAGTATCAGGCCATTCCCATTAAAAATGCCAGTGAAGAGAGTATGTTTATGGTTACTACTGCCCGCAGGAGTAATATAGAAATGAATTATTCTTGCCCGGAATGCGGGGGACAACTAAGAAAACAGGAACTGGAAAAGTGCCCTAATTGTGGTGGCGATTATTGCAAGCAGTGCTTGCATGAGCATGATTGTGAAGCCGAATAAGTTAGGGGAAACCTCCTCTGACTTACTGACTTACCAGGCTAGTCAAAGGAACCGTCCCTTTGACTCATGATAGGAGGTCGTAGTATGACTGCTATACCTGGAATAATTTATCCTCCCACCCTGGACTTTGAGTACCTGGTACAACGTCCCCAGCAATTACTTAAAAGTTTGTCCGAGCTAGGGGTAACCGTATATTTTCTTAATCGTCCTGCCTATCATCAGAGCTTGCAACAGGGAATTGAAAAATATAACCAGCATTTCTTCCTCTTTCACCATACTGAGCCCTCCTATCCGGTTACTACTAGACCAGTAGTCTATTACAGCAATCCAACTCAGGTGGACATCATTCGCGGTTATAACCCTGGCCTGATAGTGTTTGACAGCCTGGATGAACCGGTGGATGAGTTCTCTTCCTGGCAACCATATTACCATCAGGCGGTAGCTTCAGCCGACCTGGTGCTGGCAGCCTCAGAGACGCTTTATGCCCGGGCTCAAGCAATTAATCCCCACACCTGCTTAATTCCCAACGGGTGTGATTTTAATTACTTTAATAAGGCCAGGAGCAATCAATTAGCCCCCCCTGATTTACCTCAACTTAAACAGGCGGTAATTGGTTACATGGGAGCAGTTGCCAGTTGGTGTGATCTAGATTTACTGGACCAGGTAGCCCAGGTTTTTTCTGACTGCAGCTTATTAATTATTGGCCCTTTATATAATGTGCGCAATATCCCGTTGCGACCGAATATCCACTGGCTTGGGTATATGGCTTACGAGGAGCTAATCTATTATGCCAGTTATTTTGATGTGGGGATTATCCCATTTAAGCAGAGCGATATGACTGCAGCGGTTAACCCTATCAAGATGTGGGAGTATATGGCTATGGGTATTCCGGTAGTAACTACAGCGCTGCCGGAAACCCAAAGATATAAAGAAAAGATATATTATTCTCCCGGCCGCCAGGATTTTATCAATAATGTGAGGCTGGCTCTAAAACAGGAAAACTGGGAGAAATGTGAGCGTAGAATGAAACTGGCTCAGGAAAATTCCTGGACTACCCGGGCTGAAGTAATGCTTGGGGCTATACAGGAGCGTCTTAGAGCAAAAGGTATTAAAGTCCAAGAAACTTTGCCGATTCCTGCCAGTGCTACCCCTTATCATCGGAAAAACTGGTTTTATCAGAAGGAACATGTTCGCTTCCAAAGTCCGGCTAAAAAGTATGCAGTACCGCAAAAGAAGGAGAAAATGGAGGAAACAGTTATTGGAAGTCCCACCCTGGAGTTATCCGGGGATGGTAGGGGAAGTAATCATTTAACCATCTTCGGCCAACATCCAAAAACCTTGCGCTATAAAAACAAGAAATCATATTTGCCGGGTGAATACCCATGTTAAAGGTAATGATAGGTTGCCCGGTACGTAACCGGGCCTGGATTTTACCACGATACCTGGACTGTCTGGAGAAAATAAATACAAATACCTTTTTGCTCCAATATTGTTTTATTATCAATGATTGCAGCGACCATAGCCTACAGATACTGGCTGAATTTGCCTGCAAGCAACCAGGTAAAGTAAGATTAATTGATAAAAACTATGATTCCCCCGGCGGTTATCGCCGGGGTCAATATAATTTTGGACGTTTGGCCCAACTACGAAATCTTCTGCTTGAAGCCTTTCTAAAATCAGATTGTGACTACCTGTTTTCCCTGGACAGTGACATTCTGGTATCTGCCGGCACCCTTACCCAATTGCTGGTGGATGATTGTGACATAGTATCAGCTCTGATCTGCAATGGTCATGAAATAGGAGATTCCAGTATTTACAACATTTTAAAGCGGAGTAGTGATGGCAGCTATATTCATATACGCAATTTTCCCCGGGACCGGGTATTCCCGGTAGATTGCACCGGGGCAGCTTACCTGATAAAAAGAACCGTTATAGCAGCCGGGGTGCGCTACTCCGGCCATCGTGGGGGAGAGGACATTGCCTTTTGTGAGGCTGCAGCCAGCCGGGGATTTAATATCTTTTGCGACGGGCGGGTGGAGTGTTTACACCTGATGCGGGAAGGTGAGAGGTAATTTCCTATCTATATTTATCATTAAAATATCATCTGGATAATCACATTTTGTTCCTTTTGCTCATAGTATAAGCTAGAAATTTGGTCTTACAAATTTCAACAAAGGCCCTTGTAGGCAAGAAAAGAAAAAAGAGAACAAAGGAGGGGAGAGTAACATGGCTGGACTTAAGTGTGAATTTCCGGACGGTTGTAGATTGGATTTGTGGGCGAAGGTAATAAAGGCAAAATTTATCGAGAAACAAGTAAAAGTCCTGGATACCGTGTTTTGTGTGCCCGATGAGCAGGTAGGAGGAAAAGTAACCTGTGTAGAGGACATCAAGGTGAAAGTCATCCAGAAATTCGAAGATGTTGCATGTTTCAACAAAGTAAAAATCTTTATCGACTACGAAGTAGTTCTGTTTGTTATCGTGGATGGCGAATACCAGATTATCACCGTAACTGACCGGTTTGAAAGGAACATTGAGCTCGATGAGTTCGATCCGCCCCTTACCTCTGAAGAATTCAGAGAGGAAATCGAACAGTCCGAATTAATTCTTAAGAATTGGACCTTTGATTATGAGATCAAGGGTAATTGCGAAGACCCTGGCAACCCCTGCAACCTTACCACCCCCATCAGGGGAACTTGTATCGGACTTAAAGTGTATGTAGATATTATCGACAAACTGGGTAAGATGCATGATGTTATTGTATACGGCGAATTAGATCCAGAAGTAGAATTTTAGAAAACCCCCTGTACACTGAATGCTCGGCTTCTGCCGGGCATTTATTTTTACATTGCGGAGGTGCTTGAGGTGGCGGTGGTAAGAATAGACCGTAAACAAAAAAATATAATGCGCAGCCAGCTGGAAAAGGTGCTGGAAATGCAAAAAGAAATCGACCACAAAATTGATAGTTTCCGCGAAGAAACAGAAGTGCCGGAATACCAGCAGTTTTGGGAGGAACTAAGGACCAATAACATCGAAACCATGCAAAGGCTGTCGCGCTTCATGGTTCGGAAATGTAACCGCTGAATATAAATTAATAGAGGCAGTTGGCCTCAGTAACCAAACAAGGGGACGGTTCTCCTGTTTGCCCCATTCTTAACTCATAATTGACCATGCTAGTCCTATTACTACAGAACTTTGCCGTACCCATATTGTCTGCTCCCCCCAGGCTATTTTCATAGTAACCCTCCATGGATGCAGGACATATGCTAAGGGTATAAGCATGTAGGTAATTGCAAGTGAAAATGGCATGAAATAAGGATCGGGGTAGGGTGACAAACATGAAGAAACTGGGCCTGGCTCTGGGTGGTGGTGGTCTAAGAGGACTTGCTCATATAGGTATATTACAGGTGCTAGAGGACAATAATATTCCGCTGAATATCATAGCGGGTACCAGTGTAGGTAGCATAATAGCAGCTCTTTATGCCAGTGGCATATCCGCCTATCAAATGGAGCAAGAGGTTATAAAATTAAAACCGCATGATTATTTAGATTACAATATCAGCGGATTTATTAAACATTTTCTAGCTTGTTTTTTCCCGGCCATAAATAATAATATAGATGGCATTATCAAGGGTGAACGCCTGGAAAAGATAGTATGTCGCTTAACGGGAGGCAAACAACTACGGGACAGCAAAATTCCACTGGCTATTATAGCCTGTGATATTGATAGCGGACGGGAAATTATTTTCGCCAGCCAGAAAATCCCGCTGCAGGGTAACGATGTATTGCTTATAGAAGATGCCCATTTAAGCCAGGCTGTACGCGCCAGTACAGCTATACCTGCGGTCTTTGTTCCCTATCGCCTGCAGGGGATGCAACTGGTAGATGGGGGAGTCCGCAGTATGGTACCAGTAACGGTTCAGAGGCTTTTAGGTGCCGAGTATATCCTGGCCATTAACCTGGGACAGGAGATATATGACCAGGCGGTCGAAGGAATACCTCAGATTGTTAATCGAACTATAAGTATCCTGGCCTACGAAACTTCAGCTACTGAACAAAAAATTTATGCTAACATGATAATTCATCCCCAGGTGGGTGAAGTAAAACTGCACGATCTTCATCGGGCTCCGGAAATTATCCGGATTGGCCGACGGGTTATGAAGGAAAAAATTGATGAATTAAAAAAGGACCTCTTTGTCTAATAGTGTAACAGACAGACAGTAATTTACATATAATATCGACAAAGCATAAGATTAGCCGATGTAGTGGGTTAAGGCAGGGAGGAGGTTAAAATGGC
>CAZOIC010000071.1:0-1477 GCA_964579945.1 uncultured Syntrophomonas sp.
CATGAAGGAATATTTGAGTGTTAGCCAATTAAATAACTATATAAACCGGCTGTTAATCGGTGATACCATACTGCAGGATTTTTGGCTGAAAGGGGAAATTTCAGGTTTCAGGCTATACCAGCAGTCGGGTCATGCCTATTTCACCTTGAAAGATGAGGAATCAGCAGTAAGCTGTGTTATGTTTAAGAGCAGAGCCCGCCACCTGAAGTTTAAACCCGAAGACGGCATGGAAGTCTTAATCCGGGGTTCTATTGCCGTTTATGCTCGCCAGGGGAAGTATCAGATTTATGCTGAAGAAATGCAGCCTTACGGAATTGGCGAGCTGTTTTTATATTTGGAACAACTTAAAAACAGGTTAAAAGCACAAGGCTATTTTGACTCGGAAAAAAAGAAGCCTATTCCTGTTCCGGTTAACCGGGTGGGGGTGGTCACTTCCCAGGACGGAGCAGCTTTCCAAGATATATTAAGGGTTTTAAGACAGAGGCATCCGGGGGTAGAGATTATACTGGTACACAGCTCGGTACAGGGGGTAGATGCTCCTCTGGAACTGGCTGCCGGAATTAAGATTTTAAATGAGCAGGCTACTGCAGATGTTATTATTGTGGGCCGCGGAGGCGGTTCTTTTGAAGATTTGATGGCATTTAACAGTGAAGAAGTGGTGAAAGCCATTTATGAATCAAAGCTTCCGGTTATTTCAGCGGTAGGGCATGAAGTCGACTATTGCCTGGCTGATTTGGCGGCTGACCTGAGGGCTGCGACTCCTACCCAGGCAGCCCAATTAGCAGTATCGGATATGTTGCATTTGCAGGCGGGCATTGATGACTATCAACAACGGCTTCTACGGGCAACCAGTAACCGGATAAATCAATATAGTGAAACCCTGGATCGGGTAATGATGCGCCGGATATGGCGCGAGCCCGAAATAGTACTGGGAAAGAGCCAGGAGACTTTAATTGCTCTGCAAAACGAAATGCTGGATGCTGTTTTAGAGAACTGGAAGGTAAAAGAACATGAATTTTCGGTAAGAATTACCGCTTTGGATAAACTTAGTCCACTGAAGGTATTAAGCCGGGGTTATGCGGTTGTTCGCCAGGGAGAAAAAATCGTCCGGCAGGTGGAAGAGGTTACACCGGGTACTTCGCTGCAAATTGATTTGTCCGATGGGATAGTCGAGGCTGCGGTAGTGAACAGGGAGAGGGTGGAACGATGGAAGAGATGAAGTTTGAAGAGGCCCTGAAAAGGCTGGAGGATATTGTGGAGAAACTGGAGTCCGGCAGCTTGGAACTGGAAGAGTCTATCCAGTTATTTGAACAGGGGGTCAAGTTATCACTTTATTGTCAGCAGCAGTTAAAACAGGCAGAAGGTCGGGTACAGCGCCTGGTTAAAAATTTGAATGGTGAATTTGAACTGCTTGACTTGGCGTAAGGTGTGAGGCATGAGGCGTGAGGCATGAGGCATGAGGCGTGAGGCATGAGGC
>CAZOIC010000071.1:1577-7468 GCA_964579945.1 uncultured Syntrophomonas sp.
TGAGGCATGAGGCGTGAGGCATGAGGCATGAGGCGTGAGGCATGAGGCATGAGGCATGAGGTGTAGGGGCGAACCCATGTGTTCGCCCGCGGGTCGGCAGCTCATTACACGTAAGAATTGAACCCCCGAGGTTTAGTGGTCGGTTGGGCAGACACACGGGTCTGCCCCTACAAGCCTCACTCCTCACCATAAAGAAAGGAGAGCTATATGGAATTTGATTTAGCACAGTTTCAACAGGAATTAGAGAAACGCAAACATTATATAGACACCTGCCTGCAAAAATACTTGACCTCTTCCGATGCTTACCCTCCAATTATCCACGAAGCCATGCATTATGCCATATTTAATGGAGGAAAAAGGCTTCGGCCTATCATGGTTTTGGAGGGGACCAAACTGGCGGGTGGAAGCCAGGAAAGTGCAGTCCCGATTGCCTGTGCTTTGGAGATGATACACTCCTATTCTTTAGTTCATGATGACCTGCCGGCTATGGATGATGATGAACTGCGCCGGGGTAAACCTACCTGCCATATAGTATTTGGTGAAGCTAATGCTATATTGACCGGAGATGCCTTGTTAACCGGGGCTTTTGCAGTAATGACTGAATCTGCCGGGATAGCGGGAGTAAAGCCGGATAATTTAATCCGGGTAATACGAGAAATAGCTGAAGCTGCCGGAAGCCAGGGGATGATAGGGGGACAAGTTATCGACCTGCAATCGGAAGGCCAGGATATCGACTATGATACTCTCAAAACCCTGCACAGCTTGAAAACCGGAAAACTGTTTCAGGCTGCTTTACGGTCCGGGGCCATACTGAGTAATATGAACCGGCAGGGTTTGCAATCTATTGATAAATATGCCCGGAGTTTTGGACTGGCTTTTCAAATTACCGATGATATATTGGATGTAAACGGGAATGAAGCGGTAATTGGTAAACCTGCAGGTAGTGACGCCAAAAATGCCAAGACTACCTATCCGGGTTTATTTGGCCTGGAAAAATCCCGGCAATTGGCTGAAGACTGTGTTAAAGCCTGTATAGACAGCCTGCAGGATTTTGGCCCGGAGGCTGATTTCCTCCGCCAACTGGCCTACTTTACTCTGGAGCGGCAAAACTGACAAAACGAATTTAATAATTTTGGGGTAATTTTGAAAGAAAAGTACTGGCTATGATATAATATATTACTGATAAGCGACCTGGCGAAAGGTTGCAGTATTCTAGTCAACCCTATTAGTTTTGAAAACGGGGCTAAAAATCCGTTAAGGGCACAACGATGAAGCTTCTGGTTTTGGCTTGTGACGCCCAGTCAGGGGTCATTGCTGGGGGTTAAGGGTAGGGGGGCAATCCGCAACGGCATGCGGGCATGACCCTCCTATCCGCGGAGGCATATTACTTATCCGGTAGTATGAAAACCTGCATTTGGTAAAAGCTGGGTGCAGCGTAGCCTGCCTTGAGTGGTGCCGGCGAATAAGCGCCAATGGATGATTCGGATCCCGGCCAGGACCTGGTCATCTGCTTTGAAACCGCTACTGCAAAAGAGGCTAGAAATTAATGTGGGTTGTAGAGGAAAACTCCTAGGCTGCGTGCTATGCATAGTTTGCCGAGGATTAAAGTGTGTACTTAGTGGTAATCCAGTCCCACCTTCGGCAACGGGGTGGAGCAGGCGTAAAGGGAAACCGCCCTCTTGGCAACATTCGGGTGACCTGCTGGGAAAACCTGCTGGACCTATGTCGCAGCGTTTACTCGACAAATAACCTTTCGCCAGCGCAAATAAAACTCAGATTACCTTTAAGGTATGCAGGAGTTATAGCGTAATTGAAAGGCTATATTAAAAAAGAAAATTTAATAGCGGGATTAATAGTAGCCTTTTTTACATTTTTTATCGCCCTGCTGGTCAGCCTGGGGTCGGAAGCCCTGGTAAGGGTGGTAAACAGTGTAATCGTGGCTATTATTCTATTGCTAATAATAATTTTTTTAGGAATATTTTTCGATATAATAGGAACCGCTGCAACTGCCGCAAATTTGCCGCCTTTTAATGCCAGGGCGGCAAAAAAAGTATTTGGAGCCAAACAGGCGGTAAAAATAATTCGTAATAACGATTTGATGGCAAATTTCTGTAATGATGTAATAGGAGATATAGCCGGTACTTTAAGTGGGGCTATAGGGGCAGGGATTATTGTAAGTCTTAGTAACCGCCTGGTCTTTGGCGATTTAATTTTGGGTGGGGCGGTAATGACCAGTTTAATTGCAGCCCTTACCGTAGGGGGAAAGGCTGTAGGCAAGGGCGTTGCAGTTAACCATGCTAATACTATTATTTTCCGGGTGGCGGTTTTTATGGCCTGGTGGGAAAATGTAACTGGGATAGAAGTGTTTAAAAATAGAAGGTGATTTATTAATGTATAAGATACTGGAATCCATAAGCTCACCTCAGGATATAAAAACATTGGATACAGTTAAAATGAATGAACTGGCAGCTGATATAAGAGAATTACTGATTAACAGCGTCTCTCGCTGTGGTGGTCACCTGGCGGCAAATCTGGGAGTAGTGGAGTTGACCATAGCTCTGCATTACGTTTTCAACACCCCGGAAGACCGTATTATCTGGGATGTAGGCCATCAGAGTTATGTGCACAAGATATTGACCGGACGCTGGGAGCAGATGAATTCGCTTCGGCAATTTGGGGGTTTAAGTGGATTTCCAAAAAGTGAAGAGTCTCCCCATGATGCTTTTAATACGGGTCACAGCAGCACCTCTATTTCGGCTGCTCTGGGGTTAGTGCTGGCCCGCGATATCAGGAAAGAAAAACACTCGGTGGTAGCTGTCATCGGTGATGGTGCCCTGACCGGGGGGATGGCCTTTGAGGCCTTAAATCATGCCGGGCAGGAAGGCCGCGACCTGGTTGTGGTGTTAAATGATAATGAAATGTCCATATCCCGCAATGTCGGAGCTATGTCGGCTTATCTCAATCGACTGCGCACCGACCCTTCTTATTCCCGCAAAAAGGAAGAGATTGAGACTGCTCTTAACCGGATTCCCGGAATTGGCCCTAATATAGCCCGGGCAGCAGGCAGGTTCAAGGATATGGTGAAATACTTCATGGTGCCCGGAATATTATTTGAAGAACTGGGTTTTACCTATATCGGTCCGGTTAATGGTCATAACTTCGAGGAACTGATTACGGTTCTGGCCAATGTAAGAAAAATGAAAGGCCCGGTTCTGGTACATACTATTACCCAGAAAGGACGGGGCTACCAACCGGCTTTAAATGACCCGGACCGTTTTCATGGTATTGGACCTTTTGATATAAGTACGGGTAAACAGCGTCCCCGTACCATAAAAACCTATACTGAGGTTTTCGGCGAGTTTTTACTGGATCGGGCTGAGGAAAATGACCGGGTGGTAGCGATTACGGCGGCTATGGCCAGTGGTACCGGCCTGGTGGAATTTTCCCAGCGTTATCCGGAACGCTTTTTTGATGTGGGCATATGTGAACAGCATGCGGTAACGCTGGCAGCGGGACTGGCCCGGGGAGGAATGCGGCCGGTCGTAGCTATTTACTCTACCTTCCTGCAAAGGGCCTATGATCAGATTCTTCATGATGTGGCCTTGCAAAACCTGCCGGTTATTTTTGCTATCGACCGGGCGGGATTGGTAGGGGAAGATGGACCCACCCATCATGGGGTATTTGATTTATCCTATTTAAGAAATATCCCCAATCTGGTTATTATGGCGCCATCCAACGAAATTGAACTCCGCAATATGCTCAATACCGCCTTTAATATACAGGGACCAGTAGCTATAAGGTACCCGCGGGGAGCGGGAGAAGGCCTGGAAATTGCCGGTCCCCCACGGTTGCTGGAGGTCGGACAAGGCAGAATCCTGGAGGAAGGTGATGATCTGGCTATCATCGCAGTGGGACGGGGAGTAAGCATTGGTACTGAAGTTAGAAAACTGCTGGCCTCCAGAGGCATAGGTGTTACGTTGCTGGATGCTCGCTTTGTTAAGCCCCTGGATAGTAAAATGATATGCCGCTTGGCTCTGCGCTGCGGGCGGGTACTTTGCATAGAGGATAATTGTCTGGCCGGAGGTTTTGGCAGTGCTGTGCTGGAATTGCTGGACGATAATAACATTAAGGCCGAAGTGCTCCGGGTAGGTATACCAGACGAGTTTATCGAGCATGGTCGTTTAGATCAACTGCTGGAGTTTATTAATATGGACCCTGAATCTATAGTGGAAACGGTTATTACCAGGTGGCCCGGACTTTTAAAAAATGGCAGGATCTGGGGGCTGCTTAATTTTGGCAAAAACTAGATTGGATAATTTGATGATGACCCGGGGCATGGCCCCCAGCCGGGAAAAAGCCAGGGCGATGATACTTGCTGGTGAGGTTAAAGTGAATGGCCTGCGAGTGGATAAGCCCGGGGCCAGTTTTAATGAAGAGGTAGACATCGTAGTGGAAAGCTCTGTCCCCCGGTATGCAAGTCGGGGTGGCTTAAAGCTGGAAAAGGCAATAGAGGAATTTGCTGTAGATTTTACTAATAAAGTGGTGCTGGACGTAGGCGCATCTACCGGAGGATATACTGACTGCGCTTTGCAGCACGGCGCGGCCCGGGTTTTTGCCCTGGATGTAGGTTATGGGCAATTGGATTGGAAGTTGCGCAATGACCCCCGGGTAGTATGTTTGGAGAGAATTAATATCCGTTACTTCTCACCGGAACAATTAGGTCAAGAGGTCGATATTATAACTATAGACGTATCGTTTATCTCTACTGCTCTGGTTTTTCCGGTTGTAAAGGATATGCTAAAAAGTGATGGGTGTATTATCAGCCTGATTAAACCCCAGTTTGAAGCGGGTAGAAATAAAGTAGGGAAAAAAGGAGTTGTACGTGACCCGGATGTACACCGGGAAGTTTTAATTAATTGTATTGCTAGTGCGGCCCAAGCGGGCCTTTTCTGCACCGGTATAACTTTTTCTCCTATTACCGGACCCCAGGGAAATATTGAGTTTTTTATTTCCCTTAACCAAGAGCGGTTGAGTCCGGAATTGGATATAGAAAAAACGGTGGCCCTGGTAGTTAGTGAGGCTCACCAGCAGCTTGGAGGTAAAGGCATTTGAAGGTACTTCTGGTTAACAACCGATATAAAAAGAATACTGTAGAGATGGGGCAAGAACTGGCTCATAAGTTGGCTGAGCTTGATATTACCGTGGAAAGGGAAGATGATTATACTGGTCAGCCGCAGGATTTAATTATTATCCTGGGCGGTGATGGCACTATTTTAAGAGCAGCCCGCCAGTACGCCCATAAAAATCAGCCCATGTTGGGTATAAATATGGGTACGGTCGGATTCTTAAGCAATATTAGAATTGAGGAACTGGAGCAATACCTGAATCGGTTGCTTACAGGTGATTATAGCCTGGATGAGCGTATGATGCTGGTCATAGATATATGCCAGGATGCAGAAGTTGTGGAAAGCTTTTATAGCCTTAATGAGCTGGTAATAAGATCTGCTACCCCGCGTATGGTAAGTTTTAACCTGGCTATAGATGGCCAGATTCCTGGAACTTACCGGGGGGATGGTTTAATCATTGCTTCTCCCACCGGATCTACTGCTTACTCCCTTTCTGCCGGTGGGCCAATTTGTGATCCGGAACTGGAATCATTTATTATTACTCCTATTGCCCCTCATTTTATTGATGTTAAACCCCTGGTCATATCATCACGAAGAAGCCTGGAGATAACTCCGGTAGAATGCCAGGAAACCCTTATCTGTATAGATGGGCAAATAAAAAGGGATTTTAAACCTGATAATAGTATTAAGGTTAGACAGGCTGAGTTTAAACTGCAAATGGTCGATTTAAAAGGGAAGCAAAGGGACGGTTCTTTTGCTTCCATA
>CAZOIC010000072.1:0-7373 GCA_964579945.1 uncultured Syntrophomonas sp.
AAACTCCCCAGGATATCGATGGTACCTTTGAAACTACCAGCAAGATAGGTGTACATGATGGTAAAGTCTATCAGGAATATAAATTTGTAGTAGATGGTCAACAGTTCAGCCTGGCCCAGGACAATGTAAAATCCATAACTATGTAAAAAAAGGATGAAGACCCGGTAGAACTTACCCCTAATACCGATAAGACCCTATGGTTTAATGTACAGCGTGAATCCGGCAAATACACCCTGAAGGTTGTAGATAAAGACGATAACAGTTATGAAGCTGTTCTGGATTGGGTTGCTCCGGTTGAAGTGGTAGCTACTGCCACCGGGAGAAGCGGAGAACATGATAGTAACAGTTATATCGAATACAAACTAGGGGATCTCGACCTGTCCAGTTTCACCTGTATGTATCAAATAAAACCAAACGGAGAAGTAGCAGAGCTTACTGCCAATACCGACACCAATCTGTGGTTTAAAACTAATGATCAGATTACTGGTGAACATATTTTCCTAATCAATATAGACAATGTCTGGTATTCAGCAAATATCAGCATCTAACTCCAATATCCTGGTTAGCCCGGTTTCCCTTAAACAGGAGGCCGGGCTAGACTATTTTTTTACCTTATATCCCGTATGGAAACAGTACGGCTATTATTTTCAAGTTAAGCGAAATCTGTAGGGGCGAACCCATGTGTTCGCCCACGGGTAAGCAGAACATTAGCCGGTAAGATCCCCCCCGCCGGCAGACACATGGGTCTGCCCCTACAATACTCGCCCCTCACTAATGTTAGCGTGTATATTTATTGATAGTGCCAATAACAGCCCGGCAAGCTATACTGTATGTAGACTAATCGGCTTTTTTTAATTCAGTAGTTAGGAGCGCAGTTAGGAGCGGATATTAAATGGAATGGATCGGCATATATTTCGGACTCTACGTTCTATTAACCATCGGCCTCTACCATATACTGGTAGTTAAACTAGAGGTTATTTTTGGCGTGTGGCCCTGGATTGCCTTTCTCCTGCTGGGGTTGGCCTGCCTGTATTTCTCTGTTGCAGCCGCAACTGCTACCTGGTCCATGTGGTGGGGCTATAATGCCTTTCTTAACCTGTGGTCGGTAAAAGAAATGTTTGACCAGCGCAAGCGGGCCCGGCAGGCATAGTGACAGGCCGGAAATACCAGGGGCAGGTGATAAAACATGCACGATGACAACAAACCTCAAAATCAATGGGAATTTGAAGACACTGTAGATGAAGAGTGGGAATTTGAAAATATCATAGATGAAGAATGGGAGCCGCTGGAGGAAGAGGAAACTGAAACTGGTAAACGAAACCAGCCGGTATTTAAAATTGCCGCCGTCATTATCTTACTGGCCTTCGTTGCTTTTGCCTACGCCTGGCTCCCGTTTTTATGGCCGCCTCACCTGGATTTTCTAAAACAGAATAAGGCTTTATCCGAGGAGGATTTGGTACGTCAGAGCAAACCGGCAGTAGTTAACATTCAGACTACTAAAACCGGGGGAGGAGTCAGCAGCCAGGGTACCGGCTTTAACCTGGCTCCCCAGGGGATGATAGTCACCAACCGCCATGTGGTAGAAGGAGCCTCTGCAGTGGAGGTTACCTTTAGCGATGGCAATCGCCTATTCAGCCAGGACATAGAACTTATTGACGGTTATGACCTGGCCGTAGTAAGACTTGAAAGTAAAGACCTGCCCTTCTTACCGGTGGTCACCGACCAGATGGCAGCATTGGGGCAAACCGTAACTATTATCGGTAACCCCCGCGGATTTCAACGGGTTTCTTCCCGGGGTGAGGTAAAGGAATATTATAAAACTGAAACGGGTATGCTGGTATTTACCGTTGCCGCCACTATTGCTCCGGGCAGCAGCGGCAGCCCGGTTTTAGATGAAAAAGGCCACCTGGTCGGCATCATCTATGCCACCGGAACCCTGACCATTGACGGTGAAGAACAAAACCGTGCCCTGGCTATTCCCGCCACTGCACTAAATCACGAATAATTATCCCCCCACCTGTAGGGGCGGACCCATGTGTCCGCCCGCGGGATTGCAGTGGTCGGCCGGGCAGACACACGGGTCTGCCCCTACAAAAAGGTGTTAGGTTTTTATAAAAATTCAGTGTAATTCATAGTTTTCCCCCTACGGGGACACGGATGTACCTATCGGTACAATTAAAGTGGCAGTGTATTCAGTGTCTATTTTCGTATTACCTGAAAGCGCAGGCGATACACTCCTTAATTACCGGGTCCGGCAGCGGGTAGAAAAGCCCGGCCGGGTCTAACCGTACCGCCCAGAACATCAAATCACGAGTAGCCTGATCCAATTCCGCCGTAAACTGTGGACTAACCCCGCATTTCTGCTGCAGCTGGCGAATCTTTTCTGCGGCTGCGGGTACTGTTTCTTCAGGCGTCAGGCCTGCCGGGATACCCAGGGCATCTGCCAGGGCTTCAGCATTGGGCAGGTAATGTTTAGGATACTGCTCCATTAAAATGGGGATAAGCACGGCATTAGCTTCCCCGTGAGGAATACGCAGCTGTCCCCCTACCGCATGGGCTATATTATGAATTGGGTAGAAGAGCCCCGACATGGCAAAAGACATAATTGCCATATTGCTGGCTACCAGCATCTTGGTACGAGCTTCCAGATCCCGACCGTTTTCCACGGCTGCCGGCAGATATTTAAAAATCAACTTAACCGCCTGGATGGAGAGACCGTCTATCATGCAGTTAGTGCCTGGCGAACTGATAGCTTCCACCGCATGCGAGAGAGCATCAAAACCGGTATCAGCCGTCATTTTAGGGGGAAGACCTACAGTTAGGTCAGGGTCTAAGAAAGCATAATCAGCGGGCAGGTAGGGGTGCAAGAGATCCCCCTTGACCTTAGCCTCTTCATTATAGATTACCGCCAGGGGAGAGGACTCGGAACCAGTACCGGCAGTAGTAGGCAGGGCAATATGGGGGATATTCAAAGGTTTACCCAGAGGGCGCAGATAAGGCCCAACATTACCGGGCATGACTTCCCGGATGTCTACTTCTCCCATTCCCAGTAAAGCCTTAACTCCTTTAACCGAATCCAACACGCTGCCGCCACCTACGGCCAACAGACCATCAACTGCCAGTTCCCGGCACCAGCGGGCACAGTCATTTATAACCCGCATTACCGCATCAGGCTCTATCCTATCGTATATCCCCACAATGCAGGGCTGGCCTTGAGCAGTAAAAATATCGGTAACCATATCTACCACACCGGCCTCTACCAAACCAGGGTCCGTAATAAGGCCAATGCGTTTGCAGCCCATATCAGTAAAACGCTGGGGAACAAAAGTGCGACAACCGCAACCGACTTCCACCACACTGCGAAAATCCCACATAAAATATTTTGGAATAGCCATTTTTTAAAACCTCCTATCCATCATTGCCACTCACCTAACGGTTAGAACCGATTAAAAGATTCAGCAGCTTTTCGCTGCCATCCGGGGTCAAATCCTGGCACACGTGCTTGACTTCGCTATAGGCTAACAGAGAATGGTAAGAGCATTCGCGCCCGTAACCGCTCTGTTTATAGCCGCCGAAGGGGGCATCCGGGCGCAGAACGTGCCAGGTATTTATCCATACCGTTCCCGTACGCAGGCGGGAGGCCAGCCGCTGGGCTCTTCCGGCATTGGTGCTGCAGATTCCACCCCCCAGGCCGTAGATGCTATCATTGGCCATAGCCACCGCTTCCTCTTCATCATCGTAAGGAATGACACACTGTACCGGGCCGAATATCTCCTCCCGGGCCTGGGTCATCTGGTTAGTACAATTTATAAAAATAGTAGGTTCAAAAAAGAAACCCTTTTCGTATAGGCCGGTAGTCAAGCGGTTACCGCCATAAGCCAACTGGGCTCCTTCGTTTTTACCGATTTCTACATAATTCATAATAGTATTCAACTGCTCCTGGCTGGCAATGGGACCCAGGTCGGTTTCCAGGTCTAACTGGTTGCCAATCACCATTTTCTTAATCTTGGCAATCATACGCTCTACCAGCTCGTCCTGCATATGCCGGGGTACAAACAGCCGCGTTCCTGATTCGCAAACCTGCCCGGAATGGAACAGAAACGCCAGCAGACACATATTGGCCGCTACTTCCATGTCGGCATCATCAAGCACGATAATAGGAGATTTACCCCCCAGTTCCAGAGTAACCCGTTTAATACTGTCAGCTGCCAGGTGAGCAATGTGGCGCCCCACCTCGGTGGATCCGGTGAAAGCAATCTTATCCACTTCCGGGTGCCGGGCCATATAATCACCAACCGAAGACCCGGGACCGGTAACCACATTAAACACCCCCGGGGGTACTCCGGCATCACTTAATATTTTGGCCAACTCCAGGGTAGTAGCCGGGGTAATACTGGCCGGTTTCATCACCAGGCTGTTGCCCATGGCCAGAGCCGGGGCAATTTTAAAAATGGCTAATATCAAAGGGAAGTTCCAGGGGGTGATCCCGGCACATACCCCTATCGGTTCCCGTTTCCAGTAACTGTGCATGGGAGCCACCCAGGGGGGCGAGAAAAAAGTATGCTCCACTTTGGGCAGCTCTTTGGCAATCATAGCCGATAACAGCAGGGTAGCGCTTACTTCTGCCGCATCAACCGTTAAGGTGCGGCGAATAGTGGCACCGGAAGTTAGAGCCTCCAGATAGGCTAATCTTTCTTTATTGGCCACAGCCAGCATAGCCGCATTCATCAGCACCGCGGCTCTTTCCTCCACTGATTTACCAGACCACACGCCCGATTCAAAGGCTTGGCGGGCTGAGGCCAGGGCCCGGTCTACATCCTCTTTCGTTCCCCGCGGTACCCGTGCCACCACTTCCCGGGTAGCCGGGTTAATAACGTCCATAGTATCCCCGGAAAAGCCGGGTGTCCATTGCCCATCGATAAACATCTGGTATTCCATGATTTCGCTCATCATAAGCCTCCCCTTTCTGTTTACCATTTTTCCCAACGTACCATGTCTTCCAACGGTCGGCGCCGCGTCATTATAACTTCCAGGCAGTTCACAAAACTCCCCTCCTTTTCCTAATAATATCATTTTAGCAGCAAACCAGGAGGTAATACCAAGTTATTGCAATTTAACATGTTTATATCAAGTCTTTAGGTTGTATCACTGTCCCCGGAATTATTCCAATTTATAATACTTAATCTCTGACTGTTAGAGAATGTAATTTAAATTTAAACGCAGACAGTTTACCAGAACAATAATATAATATGAACATATAAAGGGAATAAGGATAATGATATGAAGAATATACATAAAAAGGCGCTTCCTAACTTTCAAAATGCTGTCATACCAAATGGCAAGCTAACTGATTATGCGTTGAATAAGAACAACAGTGGGGGGCGGGATAAGGCTATAGCATTTGAAACCGCTCTGGGATATACTGTTGATAATGCAGGAGAATTGAAAGCAAATATACTACAACATTTAGCATTTTTCGAAGCTACTTTGGTTAAGGAAACAGAATATGGGAAGCTATATGAGGTTATAATTAATTTAAAAGGCCCGAACGGAAAGAAAGCTAACGTGTTGTCGGCATGGATAATTAAAACTGGAGTAGCATACCCGTCTTTGACATCAGTTTATATTACCAAAAAGAAGGTGAAGAAATGAAATTCCAAGATCACGAGGTAGTGGTATTAAAGATAGACTTTTTCGAGTATAACCTTGAAAAGGGATATACGGGGACGATATTAGAATGTTTTGAGCACCCGGATGAGGCTTATTTAGTGGAATTTAGCGATAATACGGGGGAGGCAGTTTGTACTGAAATATTTAAAGCAGGTGATTTAGGAAAGACGATTAAATATAAACCTACAAAACTCAAGTCTTTATTAAATGCTTAGAATAAGTCCGGGGCCTCCCCGGACTTATTGATATAAAAAAGCCTTCATCATCAATAGATTTAAGGTCAAATGTGGTTTCGGCCAGTTGTTGCAGCTTTTCGGGTGGCAGGGTTCGCACCTGGTTTTCTAAATCTGAAGGTACATTAGTAAATTTCTTTTTTAACAGTCGTATCAGTAACTCTGCCTGCCCCTCCGCTCTACCCTTTCGCTCCCAGGAAGTGGTTATCTCCATCATTCGCTTGTCCTCCTTGTATCTAGTTTACCCATAAACTGTATCTCTTCTCCATTTAATCAGATATAAATAGTAAAAAGAAAGTAATAGCAGGATAAATTTGCCACGCAGGCGAATTAACAGTATGAGGCAAAACAGTAATTATTTACAGGAGAATGGCAAATGAAACCTTCGAATGAAGAGAATTACTATGAAATTCTGGGTGTAGCTGCAGATGCCAGTCAGGAAATAATTGTGCAGGCGTTTTACCAGTTACTTAACGAGTGCCAGGACAATACCCAGGCATCCGAGCAGAAACGGGCTCTACTGGAAAAAGCTTATTACATCTTAGGAGACGAGATGAGAAGATACGAATATGATCGCCGGTGGTTTGGAAAACAAGCCCACCCATAACATAAACCCAAGCCAGTTTTAAAATAAGTTCGGAGACAGTTCAAAACAAATGACATAAACTTGTCATAAATATATGATAAGTTACAATTACGGCAGGATAAATTTGCCATACAGGGAGTTACCATGTTAGGAGAATGATTACAAATCAGAATTAAGAGGTTGTATTAAGGCGGAGTAAATTATGGAGAACAACTGCATTTTTTGCAATCAGGAAGAACTCATACTGGAAAACGAACTAACCTGGGCCCGGTATGATAAATACCCGGTTTCTCCCGGGCATCTACTGATTATCACCAAACGCCATGTAGCGGATTTTTTTGCTACCACCATAGAAGAACGCCAGGCCTTAAATAATCTACTGGAAGAAGCTAAAAAAATACTGGAGCGGGAGTACAGCCCCGATGGCTACAACATCGGGGTAAACTGCGGTGAGGCCGCCGGACAGACTATTATGCACTTGCACATCCACCTGATACCACGCTACCAGGGTGATATTGATAACCCCCGGGGTGGGGTGAGGGGAGTAATACCGGATAAACGGATTTATTAGAGGTAGAGGTGTGTATAAGGGCAAGCAATCTCAAGGGGAGAGGTTATGAGGTTAGACAACTACCAGGACCATTACCAGGCAGTGGATACAGCCAGTTTTGCCGAAGACTTGTTTGTAGAGCTGTTCCAGGAAACCTTTGGTCTGGATAAAATTCAATACCTGATTAACGAATATCCGTGCCAGAACATATACGGAGATAATTGCTATATAGATTATGCCTTAAAAACTGACCTGGATGCATTCGCCATTGAAATAGACGGTGAACAGTGGCATAACCCGGCCCTGGTTTCAGAAGACAAATATCTGGACGACC
>CAZOIC010000073.1:0-7087 GCA_964579945.1 uncultured Syntrophomonas sp.
CCCGGTAATGATAGGATGTTGTAAATTAATAATTGAAAGCGATGATCAGAAGAGTAGCCTTATTTACTGTTTTAAGAGAGCTGGGGTAGCTGGAAACCGGTAACGGTATTGAGGCAAAGGCCACCTGGGAGCGCCGGTGTAATATTTACTAAATATCAAGCCGGACGGAGTAAACCGTTATTCTAATTAAGCCGGGCACTGGCCAAATAGGGTGGTACCGCGGGAGAATGTACTCTCGTCCCTGCAGGGATGGGGGTTTTTTATTTTTAAAAGGAGGTAGTAGGAATGGAATTAGAAAAAAAGGTTCTGCGTTTAATCGAGAACGAAGCCCGTTTAAGTGCTAAATCCATAGCCATCATGCTGGATGAAGACGAAGAAAAGATAACTGCTATAATTGATAAGCTGGAAAACGAAAAATATATCCTGGGCTATAACACCATTATTAACTGGGAGCGCATGGGGAACGATGGGGTTACCGCCTTAATTGATGTCAAGGTCACTCCCGAACGGGAAGTGGGATTTCATAATGTGGCAGAGCGCATATGTCGCTTTCCCGAGGTGCGCTGCGTTTATCTTATGAGCGGCACCTATGATTTATCGGTTACTGTAACTGGCGAGACCATGCAGGATGTGGCCCGGTTTGTATCCCACAAGTTATCTACCCTGGACCAGGTGCAGAGCACCACTACCCATTTTGTATTGAAACGCTATAAACAGGATAATTTCGTATTCGAGGACCCCCAGGAAGATAAAAGGCTGGTGGTTAGTCCGTGAGCAGTATGAGCAGTTATATTTCCGGGGTAGTCCAAGAAATTCCCCCTTCCGGGATAAGACGGTTTTTTGACCTGGTTACTCAGACCGAGGGGGTAATCTCTTTGGGGGTAGGTGAACCTGACTTTGTTACTCCCTGGCACATCCGGGAAGCCTGTTTCTATTCCCTGGAAAAGGGGTATACCATGTATACTTCTAATTTAGGATTACCGGAATTAAGGGAAGAGATTGCATCCTATGAAAAAAGAAAAATCGGAGTAAGTTACTCCCCGGCAGATGAAATTTTAGTTACGGTAGGGGTTAGTGAGGCGGTTGATTTAGCCCTGCGGGCATTGATAGAGCCAGGTGATGAAGTGCTGGTACCGGAGCCCTCCTATGTTTCCTATGCACCGGGCACCAAACTGGTATATGGTAAACCGGTTCCTCTGCTTACTTATGATGCCGATGAATATCGTTTGCGTCCAGATATCCTGGAACAGGCAATAACTCCCCGTAGTAAAGTTCTCATTCTGCCATTTCCTAATAATCCTACCGGGGGAATAATGAAGGCTGAGGATCTGCAGGCTCTAGTTGATATTATTATAAAAAATGACCTTATAGTTTTATCCGATGAGATTTATGCTGAGCTAACTTATCAAGGGGAGCATGTATCTATAGCCTCGTTTCCTGGTATGAGGGATCGTACTATTGTTTTTAATGGCTTTTCCAAAGCCTTTGCCATGACTGGTTGGAGAATAGGTTATGCCTGTGGACATCCCGACATCATAAACGCTATGAATAAAATCCACCAGTACACCATCATGTGCGCCCCCATAATGGCACAAAAGGCTGCCATAGAAGCACTACGTCATGGCGAAGGGGAAATGCGCAAGATGGTAGAAAATTATAATTACCGGCGTAAACTAATGCTAAATGGTTTCAGGCAGGTAGGTTTATCCTGTTTTGAACCGCGGGGGGCTTTTTACTGTTTCCCTTCAATTAAAAATAGCGGCATGAATAGTGGGGATTTTTGCGAAAAACTGTTGAAAGAAGAAAAAGTAGCGGTAGTACCTGGAAATGCATTTGGTAATTGTGGGGAAGGCTACATAAGGTGCTGCTATGCCGCCAGTGTAGCCAATATAGAGGAAGCTATCGAGCGCATGGGACGTTTTCTGGCTCGACATAGAAAAGGATAAATTACCATAATAATCTAAGCCATGTGCTGAATTGTATCGAATGGCATGGAATTAGGAATGAATAATACGATAAATAACTGAAGGATTTAGGCTATATCAGGTGGAAACCTCCTTTAGAGAGAAATTAAAGGGGGTTTTGTTTGTGGTTGGAGATATTACTGCTAACGAAGTCGAGCTCCTTAATGCTTATCATCTACTTTCATCTGTTTCCAGGAAGGAACATCATGATTATATGCGCTATCTTCTCTGTAAACAGTATAAAAGAGAGGTGATGGCTGCGGTATTTAATAATAAACTGCTACACAACTTGTTTCATAGCTTGCTCCATATTGCGGAGAAAGAGGATATGGATTTGGAACAGGTAGCCAAGCGGGTTTTTCAAATCAGAGAACTATACTATGCTATTTTTGAACAGGTACACTGTAAATACAGTGAACATATTGAAGATTTGGATAGTAATGAAACGGTTAAGGAGTTCGGTCGCAATAGTTTTAATAACCTGGAGCGGGCTATCCGAGGAAAAAATCAGGATTTAATTCGCTACGAAATAATTAATTTTTGCCAAGAATTTAATAAACTATCAAAAAAGAAAGACGCTCGCAATATCGTTGCTGTATAATTAGTCTAACTTATCTGGAAAGTGGTGGAATTATATGAGGCTCAAATTCCTCGGGGCTGCTAAAACCGTAACCGGTTCTTGCTTTTTAGTAGAAACTGGTGACATCCATTTTGCTGTGGATTGTGGCCTTTTTCAAGGCCCCAAGTCTTTACAGGAACGCAACTATCAAGATTTTCCGGTTGACCCGGCCAGTATTGATTTTGTCATATTAACCCACGCTCATATCGATCATAGCGGACTCATCCCTAAGCTCTGTAAACAAGGTTTTACCGGTCCTATATACTGCAGTTATATTACTGAAGAACTTTGTCGAGTTATGCTCCCCGATTCCGGTTATATACAGGAATCAGAAGTCGAAAGGAAAAATCGCAAGCGTAAAAGGTCCGGCCTTAAATTACTAGAGCCTATCTATACGGCCCAGGATGCCCTGAACTGTCTTTCCCAATTTCGTTCACTTAATATCGATGAAACTATTAATATAAATCCTAATATTGATATAAGGTTGCGTACCGCCGGACATATCTTGGGAGCTTCGATAATCGAGGTTTGGATTCAAGAAAACGGTAAGAAGTCTAAACTGGTCTTCAGCGGTGACCTGGGTAATGTTAACCAACCGCTGGTTAAGGATCCAGCCATAATAGAAAGTGCCGATTTTCTGATTATTGAATCAACCTATGGTAACCGCTTACATGACTCGGCCCTGGGCCGGGCTGATAAGTTCTTGCAGGTTATTAATGAAACTATGGCCAAAGGCGGCAACCTAATTATACCGGCCTTTGCCGTAGAACGTACCCAGGATATTCTCTATGATTTGATTAAACTGGGTTATGAAAAGAAATTGGATCCTGATATAAAGGTATATATAGATAGTCCTCTGGCTATCGCGGCAACCGAGATTTTTGTTAAAAACCGTGATTCTTATGATGACACCACCCGCGCTTTTATGATGAAGAGAGACCCCTGGCAATACATTAACTTGAATCTTTCCCGCACTCGGGAAGAGTCCATGCGGTTAAACGATACTGTCAACAAATCCATAATAATCTCGGCCAGTGGCATGTGTGAAGCGGGAAGAATTAAGCATCATCTTAAACATAACCTGTGGCGCCCGGAATCAACCATACTATTTGTTGGTTACCAGGCAGCTGGAACACTGGGCAGGCGCATTTTGGATGGTGAAAAAATAGTCACTATTCATGGCGAAAAGATTGCGGTAAAAGCTGATATCAGGCGCATTGAGGCATACTCGGCACATGCTGATAAGGATGGCCTCCTGGACTGGCTGATGAGTTTCGTAGTTAAACCGAAGGATATATTTATAGTCCACGGGGAAGAAGATGCCCAGCTGGCGTTGGCTGAAGCTATTCAGGAGAAACTAAATATCCCTATTTTTATTCCCGATTGGCAGCAGGAATTTGAACTTTTTGCTCGGGAAGAAGAGGTACGACCCAGTTATGTTCACAGCAGCAGGAAATTGTCGGAGGCGGTTGAGGCAGAACAGATGTACCTGCAGGTTTCGTTAAAACTTAACGAAATGTTTAGAGAAAATTGGGCTCGGGGGAATTATGATAAGATAATCGAAGCCATGCAAAATATATCGACAATTGTTTAGAGTTAACCTATAACACCGGGTAACAGGCCCGGTGTTTCTTTATCTTTGTTTATAAATAGGGCTTACATTGGAATTGTTATCCAGTCAAGGGCTGTATTTAGCATTATTGTTTTTCCCCTCGTCTTATTGAATCGTTTTGAGCTATTAATGACCGTTTTTTATCCTATAGCGTAACTTTTCAAAACTTGTTTGTCCTGAAATGCTAATGGTATAATTGCATGTACTTAACACCCTGGAGGATGGTAAAATTATGCACGCAAGATCTTTGTTAATGGAAATGTATCGTTGGAGTTTCGCTTGCCTTCCTGGTGCTGTATTTAATTATGCCAAGGAATTGGATCTAGATATAGAAGATATTGGTATCTTTACAGCCCTCTTTTACACCCTGGAAAAATCCCGTCCTCTCTATGATAGAGGTATTACACCTGGTCAAGTGTTGCAAACATGTCCTTTATTAAGTACCCAAAAACTATCGCGCCGACTTAATCGCTTGCAACAACTGGGAGTTATTGAGATTGACCAGAACAATCGAAGCTTTACAGAAAGAATCATCTACCTGGAACCACTCATAGAAAAGCTGGAAGCCTTAATTATCAGAGATCATCCCCAGTTGAACCTGAATGAAAATAGGCAGGATACTGGCGCAGACCAGGAACATGTGGATCAATTGCTGGATGAATATCGTGAACGTATAGTGCAGCTCGAACTCAGCCTGGAAGAAGAAAAGGGGAAACGGCTGATTGATTTTAACAGTCATGCCAGTGCCGGTTTCAAAAAGGTGGCTGACTTCATTTCCAAAAAAACCGGTAATCTAATGAGTGTGAAAATGTCCAATGAACTGCACAAATGGTTGGAAGAAATGGGGTTTACTACCGAGTTTCTGCTCTGTATGTTGGAACTCTGTTTTGAGCGCAATATATTTAATCCCCGCGATATTAGTAAAATAGCTCGCGACCTCAAAGAATACGCCATAAGTACCGTGGAAGGATTGGAAATCTATTTTAAGCGCTATGTTGACAATGAGAAAAGTGCGGCCCTTCGGCTTAACCAGTTTGATCCTGATGTCATGGAGTTTGGCAATTTTACGGGAATTGATATGGGTGCCAGTGCTCGCCAGCAGGTTTATTATAAATGGCGTTACGACTGGGGTTTTTCCCATCCAATGATAATGAAAGCGGGAGAAATCATGTGCCAGCGTACCCGTAACGGCGGCCTGGAATATATCGATAGTGTCCTTAATAACTGGATGAGTAAAGAAATACGCCGGGTAGAAGACGCAGAAAAGGAATTACAAGCATTCAAACAGCGCAGTAAAAATGAACGTAAACAGGCGTCTGGTAGTCAGAAAAACACCACCCGCTCCATAACCCCGGAATATGAAATTTATGTTCCACCGGGGAGCTTGGAAGAAATAAAAACTAAGGTATAATAAAAACGGGGACATGCACCCCGTTTTAATTTTGGGGATGGTGGAATTAAGTGATGAGTGAAATACCGCAGGAATATTTATTTGACCTGGAAAGTGAACAACGGGTTTTGTCGTCCATGCTGCATTCGGAAGATGCCTGCATAGAAGCTTATAATCTATTAACCGCCAGTGAGTTCTACTCGCCACGACATACTCTCATATTTGAATTAGCCTGTAGCCTGTTCCTGCGGGAAGTACGGCCTACTCTGGTAGAGGTACTAAAGGAAGGCCATAATCTGGGTTTGTTTACTAATCCCCGTGATATAGAAGACCTTAAATACATAGCCGAACATTTTATAGATGATGAAAATATTAAATACTGGATAGGTAAAATAAAAGATAAATCCCGACTGCGTAAATTTGTGGAATTTTTAAAGGTCAGCTATGAGATTGTGATGGAACAGCAGGGTGCTGATGTAGAACAAATCCTGATGTCAGCCGAAGAAAAGCTGACTAATCTAACGGCTTTGGAGATAGATGACCATGTAGACGGACCTGCCGATATGGCTAACCTGGGTTATGACGAAGTGGAAAGGCGTTTTTTGCGCTATAAAAATATCAACGAGGTTAATAAAGGGCTTATTCCTCTGGACGGATTATCCACCGGTTTTGATAACTTAAATCATGTTACCCTGGGCTATAAAGCAGGTGATTTAATTATTTTAGGTGCTCAGACCGGACATGGTAAAACGGCATTTGCTCTGCATACTTCTAAAGCTATTGCGGTAGATAGTAAAAAGAATGTGCTCTACCTGAATACAGAAATGAGCCGGGAACAGATAGCTCTGCGCTGGGGTTCCATCTTATCCGGTATTGAACATGAACGAATTCGTGCCGGCAATATTAATGAAACCGAATTATCGATTATACTAAATGCCTATTCCCGCCTGCGTGACAGCGGCTTTTATTCTTATCCCTGTCCCAATCTAACTCCGGAAAAAACTATATCTATAGCCCGGAAATTTAAGGCCCAAAAAAACATCGAGCTGATGATAATAGACTATGTTGGGCGTATGGATAAATTCGACCCTCGTATTCCGGAATGGCAGATGCTAGAGCAGATTGTCAAAACTCAGAAAATGCTGGCCCAGAATCTTAAGATAGCAGTCATGTGTTTGGTCCAGCTTAATGCTGATGGTACCATGCAGGGGGCCCGGCGTATGAAAAATGAATGTGACCTTATGCTTAAGCTTACCCCTATTCCCAGGGAGGATTTTGAATTAAGCGAGGAAATTAAAAAATATCTTAATCCCAACTATTATCTAATAATTGAAAAGAATCGCGATGGCCGTAGTGGAGTTAGCATACCTATAGTCTTTGATCTGCAAAAACAGACCATGAAAGATGCAGAAAGGATTAGCCGGTAATGACTTTTGAGAATGAAAATAAGAAGAAACTCTATGCTGAAAGTGCCAGCATGATTGCGGATATGGGAGTAAGGG
>CAZOIC010000074.1:0-7042 GCA_964579945.1 uncultured Syntrophomonas sp.
ATACAACTAAAACCCGAGGTATAGCAATAAGTTCGGACCTGTCAATATGTCCGGGTATGTCCGGGGACAGGCACCGGACATACGGGCCTGTCAATATGTCCGGGGACTGTCCCCGGACATATTTATGGAGGTATGTTTTACAGGTACTGTGCTATAATTTATAAAGTACTTTTTGGGGAGATGAGATGTTTGACTTTTTTTCATGCCATATTGTTGGGTGCGGTCCAAGGTCTGACCGAGTTTCTGCCGGTTAGTAGTTCCGGCCATCTGGTTATTTTCCAGCATATCCTGGGTGTACAGGAATCCCCCTTAACTTTTGATATAATGCTACATATGGGTACTCTCCTGGCTGTTTTTGTAGCCTTTTGGGATGATATTATAGACATCTTGAAAAAACCTTTTACCCGGCTGACTTATTTAATCGTAGTTGGCTGTATTCCTGCTGCCATAGCCGGGTATCTGGTGGCGCCATTTATAGAAAAAGCCTTTGAGTCATTACTGGTGGTTGGGTTAGGGCTTATATTTACCGGGTTTGCCCTGCGGCTTTCGGAAAAATGGTCCCGGGAAAAGATAGGACTTAAGGATATACCTAATACCAGTTATAAGGATGTTCTTTTTATAGGATTATTACAGGCACTGGCTATTGTTCCGGGCATATCAAGGTCTGGTTCTACTATAGCGGCGGGCCTTTTTGCCGGAATGGAAAGGGAACTGGCCGCCCGTTTTTCATTTTTGCTGTCCATACCGGTAATATTAGGGGCAGGGATTTTTGAATTAAGTGATGTCAGCAGCAGCACCTGGGCTCAGAATTTTATACCTTATACAATAGGTACACTGGTAGCTGCTTTATTTGGTTACCTGGCCATAAAAATTGTTATGCGGCTGGTGCGGCATGGTCGGTTATCAGTATTTTCTTATTATTGCTGGGCGGTGGCACTGGTAACACTGGGATTTTACTTTGTGGTTTAAGGTCTGCCGGGTAGATTTAAGCACTTAGCCATCATTTAAGAACGTTTGGTGGTTGGCCGGGCAGACACACGGGTCTGCCCCTACAATCTTTCACGCGATTTCGTTTTCACTGATCCATATAATAGTGTATGAAAATAGATAGGGTAAGATTATTTCCCACGTAAACCCGAACGCACAATTGTATAATGGTAAGAGCAGGATTTTACAATTGATGAGCGAAGTAGTTTAGCGTAAAATGTAATTGGTTACCAAATTTTAGCAAATGAAAGGTTAGGTAGATGGCTACTAAAAAGGATACCGGTAAACAAAGTGGCTCTAAAAAGAAAACGGACAAAACTGACAAGTCCGTACGCACTTTCAGCATAACCGAGAAAAAAGATGCCCGCTCCCTGGAGAAAAAGGAAAAGTTTGAGGGTCTGAAGGCGGAGATTATCTCAATTGTTCTTTTCATGTTATCCGTATTTATTTATATCTGCGTTAGTCGCTTTCAGGGATTAACCGGGAACGAACAGTTCATTGGCCTGGTAGGTACCGGCATTGCTAAAGGCCTGGAATTGTTACTGGGAGACGGGGCATTTATTGCTTCATTCTACCTGTTACTATGGTCTATACATATTGGTGTGCTAAAGAAATACTGGTCTGTTCGCATGTGGGGAATTACTATACTGGCTCTGGTTTTTCTCATCGGAATAAGTATTTATCGCATACCTGCTGGTCTCAATGCTCTGGAAGCCGGGTCTAAAGGCATGGGGGGAGGTTACATTGGGGGTAGCCTGGCCTATGCCCTGGTTAGACTGCTGGGTAATATTGGTATCATTATTATTTTATTTTTGGGAGTGCTGGTGGCACTGGTCCAAATTATTGATAAACCATTGGAGCAAATATATAATACCAGCGGTGTAATTGCCCGAAAAACTTGGAACAGGGTTTATCCTTTATTATTTGAAGAGATAGAAGAGTCATCTTTGCCTAACCCACCTAAAAAAGAACCGGTAATAATAGATAGCCATCAACAACCTCGCTTGCTGCCTCTTGAAGAATCATATTTAGAGTCTGATATCCCCGTGGAAACTGCCGCAGTTCAAGAGGAAATAACAGAGGAGGTTCCCGAACCTAAGAAAGGGAACCTGAGGTTAGTTATGTCTAACAAGCGTGAGGATAATGAAACTCAGTACCAGAAGCCTCCTCTGGAGCTATTAAGTAATGTCAGCAGTGAACGTAAGATTGATAAGAAAAATATTAAGGAAAGCATATCTGTTATGGAAGATACCTTTGCCAATTTCGGTATTGGGGTAAAGGTTAACCAGGTTAGTTGTGGACCATCGGTGACCAGATACGAATTGTCCCCGGCACCTGGGGTAAAAATTAGTCGTATAATCAGTTTGGCTGATGATTTACAGCTTAACCTGGCTGCGCCCGGCATAAGGATAGAAGCGCCCATTCCGGGTAAATCAGCAATAGGTATAGAAGTACCTAATAATAAAATATTAAGTGTAGGACTGCGTAATCTCATTAGTTCTTCATCCTTTACCAAACTGAGCAGCCCCCTGGCTTTTGCCCTGGGAGAGGACATATCCGGTACGACGGTGGTTGCCCGCTTGAATGATATGCCTCATTTATTAATCGCCGGCTCAACCGGGTCAGGAAAAAGCGTTTGCCTGAACAGCATCATTATGAGTTTTTTATATAATACCAGTCCCGCTGAACTTAAGATGGTCTTTATTGACCCTAAAATGGTTGAGCTGACGGTATATAACGGCATTCCCCATCTGCTTACCCCGGTAGTTACTGACCCGCGCAAAGCTTCGGTAGTACTCAGGTGGATGGTTAGTGAAATGGAAAAACGCTACAAGCTTTTTTCCGAACGCGGGGTTCGAGATATTCAAAGATATAATATAGTAGCCCAGGATGAATTACCGTACATTGTTATTATTATTGATGAGTTGGCTGATTTGATGATGGTTTCCCCGGTGGAGGTGGAAGACTCCATATGCCGCCTGGCCCAGATGGCCCGGGCCGCAGGTATGCACCTTATTGTAGCGACCCAGCGTCCTTCTGTAGATGTAGTTACGGGTGTAATTAAGGCTAATATTCCTTCCCGAATTGCTTTTGCAGTATCTTCACAGGCAGATTCCCGGACTATATTGGACTCAGCTGGTGCCGAGAAATTACTGGGTAAAGGGGATATGCTGTTTTTCCCGGTCGGAGCCATTAAACCTTACCGCATTCAAGGAGCCTTTGTTTCCGATAGTGATATTGAAGCCACGGTTAATTTTATTAAAGAACAATTTGTTGGCCGAGAAGAACCTGAACCACCCCGGGAACTGGAATTATCATTGCAGGAGGCCGAGAATGACTGGGGGGACGACCTTTTTTGGGATGCGGTAAACGTTTTTGTGGATAGTAAAAAGGCATCGGTATCCCTCTTACAGCGCAGATTGCGCATAGGCTATGCCCGGGCCGCGCGATTAGTGGATTTGATGGAAGAACGGGGCATAGTTTCCGAGATGGATAATAATAAAAAGAGGGAAATCCTTATTAATAGTGAACAATTAGAAAAGCTATACGCTAAAAACAAACTATGCTAGTATGGGTTGTATATAAAACCAGACATTTTGATTGTATGCACCCCTGTTTTCTAAGTATTGTATCAACGATAGTGTTATAAAAGGGAGATGTAAATGCGACTTACCTTACGGGAGAGGGAAATATTTGAAATACTGAAAAAAGAACCTCTTATTGCCCAGGATGAACTAGCCCGCCGTTTTGGCATTAGCCGCTCATCGGTAGCAGTACATATATCTAATTTGATGAAGAAAGGCGTTATTCTGGGCAAGGGTTATGTAGTAAATGAATCAGCATCAGTCGTGGTACTGGGAGAAAGTTGTATCAATATTGATGTGCAGGGGGAAAATGAAAATACCAGTATTGACGTCGATTATGGCGGTTTTGCGGTTGATTTTAGCAGAGCCTTGTCTAATTTTGGCGTAGATGTTAAAGTAATAACAGTTACTGGTAATGATAATATTGGTGATGCTATCATAAGCAAACTAAGGGAAAGAGAGATCGATACCAGTAATATTTACCGTCATCCCAGGCAAAGAAGTTGCCGCAAAATTTCGGTAAACAATGTAGGTAAGCATAAGGAATGCTACAGTTGGAAAAATTATGAGAATGCAATTAGTTTATGCGAATGGGTAGTCTTTAATTGTGAGTGGTTATGTGTTGATCCTCAATTTCAGGAAAATATTATTCTTCGACTATCCGGTAAGAATGATGAAAAAATTCCGTATTTATGTACATACAGGATCATGAAATCCCCAGAAGATATTCCTGAATACTTGTTTGGCTTTTCTACAGTGGTACTTGGAGTTGAGAATGACAGCCTTGACTGGTATGCTCAAAAGGTACGAGCATGGTCAGAGAATCAGAATTGGATTTTAACTGATGGAAGTAGTCGGGTTATTTATTTTCAAGATAACAAAGCAACTGATGTGCTTTTATTGCCCAACCAGAATTTTTTTATAAAAGACCGGTTACCCGTACTATTGGCTGGTTTGATTTATGGGTTGTCCAGCGGTTATCCACTCCGGCAGGCCATTAGAATCAGTATAGGAGCGGCGGCCGGTGAATAAAGTCCTTAATATGTCTTTAAGGGTTGGGAGTGATAAAAATGAGTTTCGGAGAAAAGTTAAGGGAGACTCGCGAATCCAAGGGCTATTCCCTTGATTATATAGAAGAAGAAACTAAAATTAGAAAACTCTATATTGATGCTCTGGAGCGGGAAACATTTAATGTATTACCCCCGCGAGTGTATGCTACCGGGTTTGTACGCCGGTATTCCAAGTTTTTAGGGTTTAATGCTGATGAAATGGTAGATGAATTTCAAAAATTAGCCTATACTGATGAACCGCTACACGAAGAACCAGAAATTATAAAGGAAGAAAAAGCGGGTTTTGGGTTTAATCTGCCCTACCGCAACGTACTGGCTGGTATCATTTTTTTAATCGTTGCTATTTGGGCGGGTAAACTGGTTCTAGGTTATATTACCGGGTCCATTAATATTCCAGATGAACAGGCAGCAGTACCACCGAAGATAGAGGAACCGGTAAAGGAAGCACCACCACCTGTGAAACTGGAAAAGGCAGTAGTTATAATTGAAGCCCGCCAGGATTGCTGGCTTAATGTGGTAGTTGATGGCGAAACGGCATTTACTAAAACCCTCAGGGTGGGCGAGAAACAGGAGTTTGAAGGGAAGCAATCGGTTTATATAAAAGCCGGTAATGCCGGCGGAATTGATATTACTTATAATGGTAAAAAGGTCGAACCTGTAGGGAAATATGGGGAAGTAAAAGAAATAGAGTATAGAGCAGATTCCTAGCTGGAATAGGGGTTAACAGTGAATATAGGTTTTATTAGTCTGGGATGTTCAAAGAATCGGGTTGATACAGAGATAATGATGGCGCTTTTAAGCAGTGCCGGACATAAAATAGTAAATTCTATAGAACGGGCCGATGCTGTAATAGTTAACACCTGCGGTTTTATTGGCGAAGCCAGGGAAGAAGGTATAAACACCATACTGGAAACTGCGGAACTGAAGGCTGGAGGAATACTAAAGTATTTGGTAGCTACGGGGTGTTTGGCCCAGAGATATGGAAAAGAATTATTTGATGAGATGCCTGAACTGGATGCGGTGATAGGTATCTCATCTTTTGCTGCTATAAATGATATTTTGACTGACCTGCAAAAAGGCAAGAGAATTCTTAAAGCAGGTCCACCTCCGGAAACTTTTATAGAAAAGGGACCTAGAATTATTTCCACCCCACCCGGTTCTGCCTATCTGAAAATCGTTGAAGGATGTAATAACCGCTGCAGCTATTGTACTATACCATCCATAAGGGGCAACCTGCGCTCCCGACCAATAGCTGAACTGGTGGAAGAAGCCTATATCCTGGCCGGGCAGGGGATTAAGGAATTAGTTTTAATAGCCCAGGATACAGCCAACTATGGCTATGATTTGCAGGGGAAATACCTGTTACCACAGTTACTGCAAGAACTGCAGGATAAGGTGGAGGTAGACTGGATAAGACTACTTTACTTACATCCTGCTCACATAAATAATGATATTATTAAAAGCATAGTTTCATTGGATAAAGTCATCCCTTATCTGGATATTCCCATACAACATGTTTCTAGTAAAATATTAAAAATCATGAACCGCAAGCATGATCGCAAATATCTGGAAACATTAATTGACAAGCTAAAAAACGAAATAGACGGTCTAGTTTTACGAACTACAGTAATGCTGGGTTTCCCCGGAGAAGAGGAAGCTGACTTTGAAGAACTGTATAACTTTATTAAAAAGGTGGAGTTCGACTGGCTGGGTGCTTTTACCTTTAATCCTGAGGAAGGGACGGCAGCAGTTAACCTGCCCCATCAGATTGAAGAAACTATAAAAAAGAAACGATTGGATACTATCCTTAAACTACAGCAAAAAATTACTCGTAAAAAGAATATAGCCCGTATCGGTAGCACTGAGGAAATCCTGGTTTCAGGACAACTATCCTCCAACCTCTATATTGGCAGGGCCTATTTTCAAGCTCCTGAGGTGGATGGCATAACTCTAATAAAAAGCAGTAGTAGACTGCCCCGGGGTGAGTTTACCCGGGTTCGCCTGGCCGGGGTTAGAAATTACGATATGATTGGAGAACTAATCGATGAACCTGCCCAATAAACTGACTATGTTAAGAATAATTCTTATTCCCGTTTTTGTAGTATTTCTATTGATTAGTATACCCTATGGCGATTATTTTGCCGCCGCCATATTTATACTGGCCGCCCTTACCGATAGCCTGGACGGTTACCTGGCCCGACGCTGGAAGCAGGTAACCCGGCTGGGAATATTACTGGACCCTCTGGCTGATAAACTATTGATCACGGCAGCTTTAATCAGCCTGGTTGAACTGGGGAGAATTTCGGGGTGGATAGCTATAGTAATAGTAGGTCGGGAATTTGCGGTTTCAGGTTTGCGGGCTATAAAGGCAGGGGATGGGATAGTTATTCCCGCCAGCAT
>CAZOIC010000075.1:0-6953 GCA_964579945.1 uncultured Syntrophomonas sp.
CGCCAGGTATGTGTAGCTTGTAACTGCCGTACCTGCATATTTGACGAGATGAAACCCCAGTGGGTAGGGCGGGAAACCAGCATCAGCGATAACTTCATGTACCACCTGGTGCGGGCTTCGCATATGGCCGGGCGCTGTATTGAGTGTGGCGAATGTGAACGGGTATGCCCGGTAAACATTCCCCTAATGCTTATTAACCAGAAACTGATAAAGGATGTAAATAAATTCTTCGGGCCTTATGAAGCAGGTATGGTTTACATTGAAGGGGCCAAACCCCCCTTAAGTTCCTACCAGGAAAACGACCCGGACAATTTCTTATAGGGGGTGAAGATTAATGCAGATATTAAGCAAATCTAAAATAGAAGAGGCCTTAAACCAGTTAAGTAAAAATGCTGAACTCTTTGTACCCCTGGCCCGGGGAGATGAAAGTGGTTTTTACCCCTGGAACAGCTACCAGGGAGGCAGCGACCGTTTGATGCTGGATGCTTTAAATGTTTTATTACCGCCCAAGAGTGTAGTATTTCCTCAGACCGAGAGGATGTACAGCTTTACCGGCAATGGTACTGCAGTAGAGATAAAGGAAACTTTTGAAAGTTCTCAGCCCAGGATAATATTTGGTTTGCGCGGTTGTGATGCGGCAGCTATAGCCTGCTTTGATGATGTCTTTCTAACCATGGGTTTTGTAGACAGCTTCTACCAGGCTAGAAGAGATAATACTACCATAGTAGCCCATGCCTGTTACCAGCCGGGAGCTAATTGCTTCTGTGAAGCCATGGGTGTTAACCCTACCGAACCAGTAAATGCGGATGTTATTATTCGGGATGCCGGGGATGCCTATATTTGGGAGAGCAAGACTGATAAAGGCGAAAAACTGAGTGCAGCCCTGGGTTCACTATTAGAAAACAAAGAGGTGGCAGCACCTGAGCTACAACCGTTTCAACAGCAGGTAGATTATGAGGGAGTAGCAGAAAAGCTTCAAGGTATGTTTGAAGACCCCATATGGGAGCAGTTGGCCGCGACCTGCCAGACCTGTGGTATTTGCACTTACGTTTGCCCCTCCTGTTACTGCTTTGACGTACAGGTAAAATCCTGGGGAGATGAAGGCTATCGTTTCCGCTGTTATGATTCCTGCATGTATCCTGAGTATACCCAGATGGCGGGAGGTCATAATCCTCGCAGTAACGACCGGGAACGCTTCCGCAACCGCTTCCTGCATAAGCTGCAGTTTTTCTCGGAGAGATATGGCAAACCCCTTTGTACCGGCTGTGGTAGATGCATAGTAGCCTGCCCGGTAGGTATTAACATTGTTCAGATTATAAACCATATTAAGGAGGCGGATACCAGTGTCAGAGCATAAATGTAACTGTGAAAACCCACTGGTTCCGGGAATAGTAGAAGTTATCGATATCAAAGATGAAACCCCGGATGTTAAAAGCTTTTTTGTCCGCAGTATCGGCGGGGGAGTACCCTTTGACGTTATGCCCGGACAGCTAGGGATGGTGTCCCTCCTTCCGGTGGGAGAAGGGATGTATTCCGTTTCCTGGCAGGAAGAACAGGAATACCTGCATTTTGCTATTAAAAGAGTGGGACTGATGACTAATGAACTGCACCGCATAGAAGTAGGTCATCAGCTGGGAGTTCGAGGCCCATACGGAAACGGTTTCCCGGTAGAGGAGTGCAAAGGCAAGGATATGCTCTTTATTGCCGGCGGCATTGGTTTGGCGCCATTGCGTTCCTTTATAAAATACTGCTTTAAACATCGTCAAGACTACGGCAACATTCAGATAATATACGGCAGCCGCAGTTATGCTGACCTTTGCTTCAAAGACGAGCTCTTTGAAAAATGGCCGCAGGAGAAGAACACAGAAGTTTACACCACCATCGACAACCCGGAGGACGGCTGGGATGGGCATGTAGGTTTTGTTCCCGCTTACCTGGAGGAAATTAACCCTAATCCCAATGGGAAAATTGCGGTAACTTGTGGGCCTCCTATCATGATTAAGTTTGTCCTGCAATCCCTGGAAAAGATGGGATATACTGATGAACAAGTAATCAGTACTCTGGAAATGCGCATGAAATGCGGTATTGGTAAATGTGGCCGCTGCAATGTTGGCAGCCAGTATATTTGCCTGGACGGCCCGGTTTTTAATCTGGCCCAGCTAAAACAGCTGCCCCCAGAGTGGTAGGACACAGGGGGACGTTTTTGGTGTGTCATTTCGAAGAAATGACACACCAAAAACGTCCCCCTGTGTCATTATCTGCTAATCCAGTTTACCAGGATAGTCCCTATAGCTGTGGTCAGCCATTCATTTTCGTCCAGTAACTGGCTGTATTCTGCCAGGCTTCCTCTGGTTATTTCATTACCGGATAAAGTATTTTCCACCTGTAGCAATAGAGCAGCAAACTCTTGCCCGGAGCCGGAAGATTTTATTTTTATCAGACTATTAAGATAACTCAGATAATCAGTAATAAGGTCGGGTTGGTTAGCCTCGGCCGGAGGTTCAGATGGTGAGCATGGTACCTGAGAGTCAGCGTACTCCTCCTCACTTCCATAATAGGCTCTATCCTGAAACCATTGACCTTCAACATATTCATGTTCGGTAGCTATAATGAAAAAGTCTTCCTGTGATTTTACCGCTACCAGCAAATCACCAGCATTAACATCTACTCCTGGTAACAAAGCTATATAATTGCGTCCACTGTATGGGTCACAATTCTTCAGGCCATCAACCTCGGCAACTACTTCTGAACCGCGGTTAACCGCAAACTTACTCCCCGACAGTTCCATCATGGTTTTTAATACCGGACTAATATTATTACCCATATAAATGTACCCCCCCTAATTTTGCATCTACCTTAAATGATTATCCATGCAACTGAAAAATACCTGCTGTTAATATGAAAATAGACACTGAAAACACTGAAACCAATGAATTACACTGATTTATTATAAATATTAGTATAGAGCCGACACCTCAAACCCTATTTTAATGCCTTTTTGCGGCCCTCGGCCATGGGAGTTAATACGAAAATAGACTTTTTTGACGCGCCTGCCTAATCCGCGTCTATTTCCCCATTAAAAAACCAGTGGCTTTTACAACCACTGGTTATTAGGGTAACAGCTTTTTAAAAAACAGAACCGCCATACAGGTAACCAAGGTAGAAAACGCCTACGATAGCGATAATATGCAGTATCCACCATCCAGCCTTAAGAAAATTAAATGTCCCTAAATCATATCCTTCCTCAGTCCTAATCTCGCGATCTTCCATCTGAAGAAACCTCCTTACTTATAATTTTTTGTAAAGCAATTCGCGCGACCTCGCGCGTCTATTTATCAATTTACTCATAATATTTCCAATTCGGAAAATCATATACATAGAGTAATGACACAGGGGGACGTTTTTGGTGTGTCATTTCAAAGAAATGACACACCAAAAACGTCCCCCTGTGTCCATAAAATCTAAAATACTTATACGAAAAATTTGACAGGACGGTTTTAATCTATAAAATATAGTCATATCTCAAATAAAATTGCACAAGTATGTGCACAAGAAGGGAGACATAAAGATGTCAGACCTGCGCAATGATTTGCTCAACCCAACTTTAAAAGAAACTCTAAGTATGTTTCAGCTGGATAAATACTATATATCAGGACAGGGAAGCTACCTGCAGGATGAGAAGGGACAGCGCTATCTCGATTTTATTTCTCAATACGGAGCCGTTCCCTTTGGTTACAATCCGGATTTTCTCTGGGAACGTTTACAGGAAGTGCGAGAGAAATCCTGGCCTAGCTTAGTTCAGCCCTCTCTTCCCCAGGAAGCCTTGAAACTGGCCAATATACTGGCAGATTGCAGCCCGGGGGATCTCTGTTATTGCACCTTCTGCCAGAGCGGGGCGGAAGCAGTGGAAACTGCTATTAAGCTGGCTCGCTCCGGTACCGGCAGAAAGCTTATCGTTTCTACTACCAATAGTTTTCATGGTAAAACCATGGGAGCTTTATCAGCTACCGGAAAGGAATCTTATCAAAAGCCGTTTTATGCTCCTATCCCCGGTTTTGTAACTGTACCCTTTAATGAAATAGACGCTCTGGAACAAATATTTGCCGAGCAAGGCCATAATATTGCGGCCTTTATAGTTGAACCTGTACAGGGTGAAGGTGGTATAATCGAAGCCCAACCTGGTTACCTGACTGCCGCCCGGGAAATTTGTAGCACTTACGGTGCGGCCTTGATACTGGATGAGATTCAAACTGGCCTGGGTAGAACCGGCAGGCTCTTTGCTTGTGAACACGAGGGTATTGAGCCTGATATAATGCTGCTGGCCAAAGCTCTGGGTGGTGGTTTACTACCCCTGGCGGTTTGTATCAGTTCTCCTCGGATATGGAACGATGATTTTGGTATGCTTCATAGTTCAACTTTTGCCAATAATAATCTCACCTGCTCCGTTGGCCAGGCGGTGCTGGAAAAACTGCTGGCGGATGAGCAGAAACTGGTACAGGAGGTAGCCCAAAAGGGTGATTACCTCCTGGATAAACTACGGCAACTGGCCGGTCGCTATCCCGATGCGGTTAAAGAAGTACGGGGGCGGGGCCTGATGCTGGGCCTGGAATTCCATGACTTGAAAGATTGTGGGTCCTATGATACCGCTTTTATAATTAATTCCGGCGGGTTTACCGCGTTGGTGACAGGGTTTTTGTTAAATGTGTACAATATTCGCCTGGCTCCCTTTCTTAATGATTCTATGACTTTAAGATTAGAGCCGGCTCTAAATATTTCCTATGAAGATATGGACTACGTTGTAGATGTCCTGGACACGGTATGCAAAATTGTCAGTTATCGTGATTTTGCCCAATTCTATCGCTATATACTGGGAGATTATAGTAAGCCCGAACAGATTATCGATCACCGTCACCATAGCCGTAAAACCAAATCTTCTCGGCTTAAAGCAGGGGAAGAAGCTAGCGAAAAGTTTGCTTTTATCATTCATTATCCCGGTCCGGAAGACGTAGTAGCTAATAATCCGTCCTTTGCATCATTTAACCGGGATGAACTGTACCGTTTTCTGGACTGGCAGAAGGGCAGCCCTGGGGTACAGATAGTATGCCATATGCCCGCAATCAGATCACTCGATGGTAAGATTGCAGAAGGCTGGTTAATCGGAGTGCCTTTTGGTGCCCGGGAAATGATGAATTTGCCCCGGAAAGAAACCGTAGCCATGATTACCGAAGCAGTAGATTTGGGCAAAGAACTGGGAGCTGGGATAGTAGGGCTGGGGGCCTTAACTTCGGTAGTAACCCGGGGGGGCAGGTCGGTTCAGGGCCGGGGGGTAGCTATAACCAGCGGCAATAGTTTTACCACTCTCATGGCCATGGAGGCACTATTTGCCGGTGCCGAAAAAATGCACATTAATCCAAATCATAGCAGGGCTGCTGTAGTTGGAGCTACTGGATCTATTGGTCGTACCTGCACTCTAATGTTGTCTGAACAATCCAGTCAGATTACTTTGCTGGGCAACCCGCAGAGGCCAAACAACGGCAATCAGAGATTGGAGTCCCTCTTTTCTGAATTATTGGCCTACGCTTATAGGAGACTACAAAGCGGGCAAATGACAGGATTAAGCGGGTGGTTAAAACAAAGCCTGGATATGCTGATAGCGCGCGATAGTGCCAGGGCTCGGGAATTAGCTCAGGTTCTAACCGATGGTATTGATTTATCCCCGAAATTACTATCCTATATATGTGATTACCTGGGAATAGAATTACCCCTGCAGGTTAGCCTGGATATTGATAGTACCTTACCGCTATGTGAAATGATTGTTGCTGCCAGTAATTCTCCGGATTATATCATTTACCCCCAGCATCTTAAGCCAGGAGCAGTTGTTTGTGATGTTGCCCGTCCGGCCGATGTTTCTCCTCAGGTTTTTAAAGAACGCGATGATGTTCTTATCCTGGAGGGCGGACTGGTACAGTACCCGGATAAGATATCCTTTGGCCCTAATCTGGGTTACCGGGATGGTGTAAACCTGGCCTGTCTATCGGAAACAGTGCTACTGGCCCTGGAAGGCGACTATAACGACTATAGCATTGGTTCCCGTATACCCCTGGAGACCGTTAATTACCTGCGCAGCCTGGGTAAAAAACATGGCCTGGGTCTGGCCGGACTTAAGATGGATAACCAGGAAATAAGCGACCGGGAAATTGAAACCATCTACCAGCGCTCAATCCAGCTCAAGAAGGTTAATATTATATAGTGTAGGGAACGGCCCCTGTGCCGTTCCGTCAGGGGTTAATAATTTATGTGTCTATTATTTTGCTTTCCCCTTAATAAGGCAGTACAATATATGGAAAGAATGTACAGGAGGGTAGGCAATGGATCTGGCAGATATAACCATAAGAAAAGATGGCAAATGGTATTATGGTGCAGCAGAAATGTTTCGGCGTAACATATTAAATATTCTGGCCCGAAATATCGAACGCCTGGAAGATGGTAGCTATTGTATAAAACTGGGCTCAGAGGAAAGCCGGATAACAGTGGAAGATGTACCCTATCTGGCTACCGGGTATCAAGAAGAAGATGATGGAAAGGTAAAACTGGTCTTTCACGATCTGCAGGAGATGCCCCTGGATCACGAGCTAAAATTATATTTAAAAGAGGATGTCCCCTATATCAGCTTCAGGTGGGAAGCTGATACCCGCTTAAGCCGGGGGGTTTATTGGAAGCTCAGTCAATTCTTCGATTTCCGGGGTGAGGAGATATATATTGTAACCTCGGCAGGTTAGTAATCACCAGGACCCTGCCACAGATTAAGGGGAACATAAATGGCACTTCTGAAATGAGTGCTACTATTGGTACCTATGCCGGCGAAGGTGGGCTCATGATAAATATTTAAGGGCAAAAAAAAGGGGCTTTATAAGCCGATCAAGCCCCAAAACATTGGTTTACCCGTATATATC
>CAZOIC010000076.1:0-6779 GCA_964579945.1 uncultured Syntrophomonas sp.
TTATGGTAAACACTCCTTTAAAAACCTTAGTACCCTAGTAATTTACCCATACGGATAGGATATAATACCCTTGATTATGCTAAAAAAGCCCTTGTTTGACTGCATATTAGTGAATGCGTGGTTAAAAGAGGTATGCCGGGCTACCCTGCCGATAACTAAAACTGGGTCAAAACTGGCAATCCCGCGGGCGAACACATACGTTCGCCCCTACATTTCGAAAGTCGGAGTTCGGAAGTCGGATGTTAGATGTCGGACGACTGTTTCGGTTTGTCTATATACCATTAATAGTCTACCAGTAAGGTGGAAATAGGCGCGAAGCGCCCCCTCACCCCTCACGCCTGACAACCTGCTTATGGGCAAAGTTTTCTATGCTGTCATCCAGCCCGGAGTTCAGGGTAATCCCCCGGCGGTTGGCCATAGCTTTAATAAAGAAATTTGCAATCTCCGGGTTTTTCGGTAGTAAAGGACCATGCAGGCAAGTTCCGATAAGGTTTTTGTAGACAAAGCCTTCACAGCCATCTTCCCCGTTGTTTCCAAACCCTTTGATTACCTCACCAAAAGGCTGCAGGTTTTCATCTTCAAAATAAGTACACCCGTAGTGGTTTTCAAAACCGACTACCGTACATTCTTTTCCGGTTATACTGCTGTTAAGAATTATGTTACCGGTAAGCCGGTTCTTTGCTTTTCGGGTGTTAAAATTAAACACGCCCAGGCCATCTATAATTTTCTCACCAGCATCCATATAAGCACGGCCCAGCAGTTGGTAAGCACTATCGATAAATAACATGGGAAGTCCGTTTTCCATGGCCTCCCGTAAATCTGCTCCCCGGGAGATTAAATCCTGATAGATTAGTTTTACTTCTCGGTCAGAGCCGCCCCCCATATAAATCATGTCAATATTATGGTAGTCCAGCTTATTCCCCAAAGAAATTTCGTATATATGAGGTTGATGTCCATACCACTGCAATCGTTTTTTTAGGCAAAGGAGGTTGCCCCGGTCTCCATATAGGTTCATCAAATGGGGATACATATGAGCTATTGTAAATTCAGCCATCGTTAACCCTCCTTTTATTGCCCGGGGTGACAGGGGACGGTTCCTGTGTCACCTTAAGCTTAAGGTGACACAGGAACCGTCCCCTGTCACCCCCCCATCCGGTCCGGTACCGGAGCCGGTATTTTATCTGACTGTTTTTGCAGGTCTAATAGTATTTTGCGGCATTCAAATAAAGCGGAATAGGTGCTTAAAAGATATGTAATTTCTCCTTCCACACCGGTAACATATTCTATGGCTTCTTTCAGGTTAGTCATAATTTCTAGTCTATCTACCGGGTAGCCGGCATATTTCACCCGTAAAGCCATATCGCCGCTGCGCAGCCCGGAACAAACAATATGTTTTATCCGGTCCTGCTCTTCCTCAATTACCTCAATATCAGCATCCCAAATCCAGGATATATCCCGGCCATCGCCAGCATTATCATTGAGAGCAAAAAATAGATTTTTATGGGCATGATCCTGGATTACGGTGGCGAGGCTTTGATTTAATCCGGTAGGGTTTTTGACCAGAATTAATACGGCAGGACGGCCATTAATGTGAAAGGTCTCCATTCTTCCGGCCTGGGGCTGATAGTGGGCAACAGCTTTTTGTATCTGCTGCCTGTTTATACCCAGCATCCGGGCAGCAGCTACGGCCGCAAGTACGTTATAGGCATTATAAAATCCCTGGTAAGGGCTTTTTATTTTAAAATCATCAACCATAAGGTCAATAGCAGGGGTCATTACTAAATTATGACCAGTAAAATTCGGTTCCGGGTTATGATTATGGCATCCGGGACAGGCAAACTTACCCAAACCGGCATAATGGTAGCGCTGGTATTCCAGTTCCTGCCCGCAGATAACACAGTACCGTCCTTCGCGACTTTTGCAGCTATCATAGCTATCATAACTGGTAGCAGTAAAACCAAAATAGAAACGATTAGCAGAGGTTAGGCCGTAAAAATAGGCGGTCAGCGGATCGTCAGCATTGAGAAGCAGGTTAATGTCTCGATTATTTACGGCATCTCTTATCATATTAACGATATTATCGATTTTTCCGAAACGGTCTAACTGGTCGCTAAAAAAGTTGGTAATTACAAGCAGGTCAGGATTTACCTCTTTTAGCAGCAACGGTACATTGGCTTCATCAGTCTCCAACAGTGCATAGTCAAACTGTTTACGGCCGCTTAAACTCGATTTCTCTATGAAAGCAGTAGTTATCCCGGAAAGCATATTAGCCCCGCTTTGATTATGTATCAATATAGCACCAGTTTCGTTTATAATGCTGGCCAGCATGTTACTGGTAGTAGTTTTGCCATTGGTGCCGGTAACTACAATGGTTTTACCCTTAACCTGTGCTGCCAGTTCTGATAGTATTGCCGGGTAGATGCGCCGGGCCACTTTGCCAGGAAAACTGCTTCCCTGATTTCCCAACAAACGACTAATTAAAATAAGGGTTTTGCCAACCAATAGGGACAGTATTAAGCGAATTTGTTTCATCAGTATCTCCCTTAGGAACCAAACCAATCAATGAGGTCTTTTACCCGGATACGGCGGCGTCGGTTCCTAATGTCCAGCTGCAGGTAAAGCTCTTCCAGTTTTTTAGCCATATTATGGGAAGAAAGGCTATCTGCCTTTAGTAGAGCATTCTGGCTAAAACACCGGTAATTTTCTTTATCATCCAGCAGTTTACACACGGCCTGGGAAAATTCCGGGATAGAACAGGGAGTAAGGTAACCATTGATTCCGTCATCGACCATATCCTGAACCCCATAAGCTCGAACTGCTACGACCGGTAAACCTGCGGCCATGGCCTCAATTAAAACCAGCCCCTGAGTTTCGGTTACCGATGAAAAGACAAATAAGTCAGCCGAGTAGTAGACGTTTACCAGAGTGTCAAAAGGCAGGACCCCGGTAAAAATGACATCCTGCTCCAGGTTAAAACCCAACCTTTGTGCATGTTCCTTTAGTTCCCCCTCCATGGGGCCTTGAGCCGTTATAACCAGACTGGTATCAGGTGTCTGCTGGTGTATTTCTTTAAATGCATCGAGCAGAAAATCCAGGTTTTTTTCTTTGGTCAAACGCCCTACAAATAACAATATCCGGTTTTTCTCCGGGATATCATAATATCTACGCAGCCATTGTCGGTCACCATGGCTAAATTTCTCAAGCGGAACACCGGTAGGTATTACTGACCGGGGAGTTTTTATGTTTAACTCGGTTAAAATAGTTTCAACTTCCCGGCTGGGAACAACTATATGGTCGCACTGGTTGCAAAAGTTTTTACTGTATTTAATGGTAACGTCCCGGGCTAAATCCTGGGCAACGGGGACATAATGAACATACTGGTCATACAGGGTATGATAAGTAAAAACTATGGGTATATCATACCGGCGGGCATAATGCAGTCCTACCCTGCCCATGGTAAAGGGAGAATGAACATGAATAATATCCAAACCTAATCTTTTAAGCAGACTGTTCATCCCCGGAAATATGGGAATGGCCAGGGTATAGTCGGGATTGGTAGGTGAAGGCACCGAGTAGTAGCGGTATACACCATCTTCATTTGCGCTATATCCAGGATAACTGGGGGCGAAAATATAAATCTGGTGCCCCAATTTTTCAAGTTCTTCTCTGAAAGTACAAATAGAAGTGACAACACCGCTGGTATATGGCTTAAAACTATCGGTGAAAATTCCAATTTTCAATGCGGCTTGCCTCCTTTATGGTTGGTTAGGCGTGTGGGTGACAGGGGACGGTTCCTGTGTCACCTTAAGCTTAAGGTGACACAGGAACCGTCCCCTGTCACCTAACACCTCATAACCCACTACAAAACAATATATACTCTGCAGCGTATTTTATCAAGACTTCCCGGTTTAGCCGGATGACGAGCCGTCACCACTTTCAAAATATTCGTAGCCAGCCACCTGGAAGGTCTCGCCCCGGTCCGACATATCGCCGGCTATAAGCACTTCTTCTTCAGCCGGGCGGCGGAAGCTATCCTGGCGTTGCTGGGCACAACCGGCACAGAGGGTAGTGTTAACCATTCTATCCAACCGGGCCGGTTCAATGGCCTGCCCGCAAACCTCGCAGACTCCATATCTACCCTGTTCATATTTATGCAGGGCATCATGGACTTTTTCCAGTTCCAGTTCCATTAATTCTAAAATACCGCTGTCTTTTTCCCTCTCATATACCTCCGAGCCTATATCAGCAGGATGCTGGTCATAAAGGGAGAGTTCATCGGTAGTCTCGGCCAAAGGGGTCATTAGTCTTTCCCGCAAGGCGCCGGTCATTTGTTCCAATTCTTGTTTTCGGGCTAGTAAACGGTTGTATGGGGCCACAAAGCAACACCTCTTCTTCCTTTTGTGATTCCCCTCCCCGATAATTAGACGCAAATTATTTTGATTAAGCTAATATTTTTTTGTTACTCCAGGCGTATCGAACGGGCCGTTAGTTGTAGGGGCAGACCCGTGTGTCTGCCCACCGGGGTACCTTACTCTTACCGCCTAATGAACTGCCTACCCGCGGGCGAACACATCCGTTCGCCCCTACAAACTTCGCGCCTTGTTTTAAATCGCATGATCCGTCCATATTATTATTACCCAAATTAAATGGCTAAAATACTAAATTAACCAGTTATATTTTCAGGTACACCCGCAACCATTAATGAATGGCAGATGGGGTTTAAGTTATATTCTAATAATATCCGCGTAAATCTCTGCTGAAATCCGCGCGAGCGAAGCGAGTCCGCGTCCACTCCCCGGTCTATTTCAGTATTACAGTTTCTCAACTACCCCGGAACAGCGGTCACAGAGTCCGGGATGGCCATGTTCCTCTCCGGCGGAGGGTTCGATAATCCAGCAGCGCTCGCATTTTTCGCCGCCCGCGGGATCTACCTCGACCCAAATACCGGGTAGTTCTTCCAAAGAAACTGCATTCGGGCTGCGCTGCCCCTCTTCTTTAAGCTGGGCATGAGAAACAATAAATATCTTATCCAGGTGATTTACGGTACTCAGTAAACTGAGCCACTCTTCATTGGCGTAGATACAAACACTGGCACCCAGGGAATGACCAATAACCTTCTGGCTTCGCGCCTCTTCCAGGGCTTTGGTGACAGCATCCCGTACCTCTAAAATTTTGCTCATCCGGGATTCAATGGCTTCGTCAATATACTCTTCTTTATACTGCGGCCAATCAAGAAGTTGTACGCTTTCCGGGTCATTTTCCTTACGCAGGTGACTATAGATTTCCTCACTGGTGTAAGCCAGTATAGGGGTTAACATTACCACCAGAGCATTGATTAGCTCATAAAGCACGGTCTGGGCTGCTTTTCTTTCCGGGTCCTGAGGGTGGGAACAGTACAGTCGGTCTTTAAGAATATCGAAATAGATATTGCTTAAATCTACGGTACAGAAGTTATGAACGGCATGGAAGACTACATGGAATTCATAATCTTCATAAGCCTTGCTTACCCGCTTAATCAGCTTATGCAACCTTAACAGAGCCCATTTATCCAGTTCGTTCAGGTCCTGATAAGCTACCGCTTCCGAGGTGGGGTCAAAATCATAAACATTGCCCAGGATAAAACGGCAGGTATTACGGATTTTACGGTAAGCTTCCGCACATTGTTTAATAATATTATCAGACACAGAAACGTCATTACGATAGTCAGCCGAAGAAACCCAGAGCCTTAAGATATCTGCCCCCATGCTCTTTATAAGTTTGATGGGGTCAACTACATTACCCAGGGACTTGGACATCTTTCTGCCCTTTTCATCGACTACAAAGCCATGAGTTAAGACCTGCCGGTAAGGAGCCACACCCCTTATGGCCACCGAAGTTGACAATGAGGAATTAAACCATCCCCGGTGCTGGTCACTGCCTTCCAGGTACATATCCGCCGGCCAGCTTAATTCATCATAGGTCTCCAATACCGCCATATGGCTGGAACCGGAATCAAACCAGACATCCATGGTATCTTTTTCTTTACGGAAGGTGTCACCACCACAGTTGGAACAGTGGTAGCCTTCCGGCAACAAGTAGGATGCCTCCTGGCTAAACCAGATATCCGATCCATGCTGGGCAAAAAGTTCACTGACCCTTTCAATAGTCTTCTCATCTATTACGGTATTACCGCAGGATTCACAATAGAATATAGGTATGGGAACTCCCCAGGTACGCTGGCGGGATATACACCAGTCACCCCGGTCTTTTACCATGTTATAGATTCGTTCCCGTCCCCAGGCTGGAATCCAGCGTACACTGTCAATGGCCTGTAACGCATCCTGGCGAAAACCCTCAATCGAGGCAAACCATTGTTCCGTAGCACGATAGATTATAGGGTGCTTGCATCTCCAACAATAGGGGTACTGGTGCTCAATTTTAGCCGCCTTTAACAGCATACCCCGGGTTTCTAATTCTTCTATAACATTCTTATTAGCATCATGAACATACAGACCTTTAAATGGTCCTCCCTCTTCGGTAAAACAACCGCTGTTATCTACCGGGGAAATTACTTCCAACCCGTATTTCTTACCCACCTGAAAGTCATCATCACCATGACCGGGGGCGGTATGAACACAACCAGTACCCGCCTCCAGAGTTACATGGTCACCCAGCACCAGCAGAGAATCGCGATCGAAGAAGGGATGGCGGCAAACGGCCCGTTCCAGTTCCTCACCTTTAAATTCTTTTAACACCTGATAATCGGTCCAACCCAACTCTGCTGCCACGGTTTCCAGCAG
>CAZOIC010000077.1:0-6684 GCA_964579945.1 uncultured Syntrophomonas sp.
TACTGGGATATGAATATATACGCCAGCATAACGCCGGTTGGAATAAAAAACAGATTACTAAAGTTCTGGAACAAGGTATAAACGAAAATGCCACTATAATTATTGAGACTCCACGTATAGTATGCGGTAATGAAATTAACAACATTGAAAAACTGCTTGACTGGATGAAGGCAAAAAATCTCACTCAGGTGCTGGTAAATGATTTCGGTAGCATGCGCCTGGCGCAAAATAAAGGATTTATCGTGAGTGGAGGTCCGGGGCTTAATCTGAGCAATAGCGCGGCCGCAGCCTTTCTTATTAATAGTGGTCTAAGACGAATTACGGCCTCTCTAGAACTAAATTTCTCCCGCCTGCAAAAAATTCTGCAATCCGGACAACCGGTAGAAATGCTGGTACATGGCCCCCTTTGCGGTATGATAAGCGATTTTTGCCCGGCTTATGATGTTACTGTCGGTTCGGAAGAAGTACCCTGTACCAATCAGTGTCAGGGCCAAGATTATGCCCTGGTAGATGAGCATGGGCAGCGTTACCCCATTACTAGTGATGCTTACTGCCGCAGTTACGTTTATTATCCGTTTCATCTGGGTCTATTTCCCTATCTGCCACAGTTGTATGCGGCCGGGTTAAGATACCTCCGTCTGGATGGGCAATATTATGAACCAGAACAGCTCTTGCCAACGGTAGCTATATACCGTAAGGCTATTGATGACCTGGAAGCCGGGCATTGGCATCAGAAGGATAATTACCTGAAATTGCTGCAGCTTCACCCCCAGGGTTTGACGGCAGCACCGTATTTTGGGAATAGTGAGGAGTAAGGCGTGAGGAGTTGGATCGACCAAATCATATTTCTTCCCCCTACGGGGACACGGATGCACCTATCAGTACAATAAAGGTGGCAGTGTATTTACCGTCTTATTTTAGAAAGAACAATTTTACTATGATTTGAGGAGGGTTAATTATGATTACTGGTATGGAAATTCGTAACCAGCAATTCGGTAAATCTTTACGTGGTTACAATGAGGAAGAAGTTAAAAATTTCCTTATGCAGCTAGCCCAGGATTATGAAAATCTCTATAGCCAGAATGCTACCTTAAAGGAAAGTATTCAAAGGCTGGAGGGCGAACTACTCAAATACCATAAAATAGAGGATGCCATGAATAATAGCCTGATTTTTGCCCAGCAGACTGCCGAGGATGTAAAAACCAACGCTCGCCGAGAAGCGGAATTAATCCTGGTAGATGCCAAAAAACGCATAGCTGACCTATTAATGGTGTACCAGGAGGTAATTAAGCGCTTAAACATTTTCAATACCGAACTGAAAGCGCAGATGAGCGGGCAGATGGAGATGCTGGAAAAAAATCAGCAGCGCATAGAAGAACTTACTCAGTTTTTTTACAGCAAGGATTTAAAAGACATACTGGAAAAATTGGAGCAGGTTAATATAAAGGATGTACAGGGATAATTATGTTAAACATACAGGAATCCGATGAAGGGTTAAGAATAGAAGTAAAGGTGCAGCCGCGCTCCTCCCGTAACCAGATTTCGGGTGAGCAGGACGGCGCGCTTAAAGTGAAGCTTACCGCTCCTCCGGTAGAAGGTGAAGCCAACCAGGCCCTGATTAATTTCCTGGCCCGTTTATTAAAAGCACCACGCAAAAATATAGTACTTATCAGGGGAGAAACTGCCCGCAACAAGCTTATCGAAATCAGAGGCCTATCTAAAGAAGAACTTCTGCGAACCCTCGGTTTGTAAGATGATACGACCACGGGGACAGTCCCCATGGATCGCCGGGGCGAACCCCGGGCACTCAGCTCAGTGCCCATTTAGGCTAATGGTAATTAGTTACTGCTGAATGCCGGGTCGCCCGTGGATCAGTAGCTCTGCTGCGACAGGATTAAAAATCCCACGATTCACTGCTCGGCCGGGCAGACACACGGGTCTGCCCCTACAATCATGCGCCTCAGCCCTCACCAATATTTTCCGCCTCATAAAGCCTTTTTACACCTGACCCATCTTTCCTGCTGAGGATGGCTATAAGCATGGCCACCAGTATCATAACTGCTCCCACTAGAGCCCGCTGGGTAAAGGTCTCGCCTGCCCAGAGGTGACCTGCCAATGCCGCAAAAACCGGCTCAGTAGTCAATATAACCGCAAAGCGGGTAGGGGTGCTGTACTTTTGCATACTATTTTGCAGGAGAAAGGCCAGGGAAGTAGCAAAAATCGAAGTAATTAACAAGGCTGCAATCAGCGAGGGACTAAAGCGCTGGGGCCACGGTTCAAAGATTAATCCCACTGCCATACAAAACAGTCCCACAAATAATATCTGTACGCTGGTAATGGCCAATGCATTATGGCGGTGGGAAAGGCGGTCGACGAATACTATGTGAAAGGCAAAACCAAAAGCGCAAACCAGCACCAGCATATCTCCGTAAGAAAGAGAAGTATGCCAATCTTGAAATGATAACAGAAACAAGCCTATAAACGCCAGCAGTACCGTAATTATGGTACTAAAACGAGGTTTTAGCCGGTTCATCAATATATAAATTATAGGTACCAGAACTACACTTAATCCGGTAATGAAACCGGCATTGGAGGAGGTTGTGTACTTCAGGCCTACGGTTTGGAATACATAGCCAATGGTTAAAAAAATCCCCAGCAGACAGCCGGAGTAATAGGTAGATTTGGGAGCACTTTTTAATTGCCGCCATGATACCAGACCCAATAAAATAAAGGCCAAAATAAAGCGTATTCCTATAAATAGAAACGGCCCAATTTCAAGCAGTGAATTTTTAACAATAACAAAGGTGCTGCCCCATACTATTGCTACCAGCAGCATACTGAGTTCAGCCTCAGTACGTTTTTTTAAAAACATTTCTAAAACCTGCTTATCGAGTTTTTGATTGTACCGCAAAAAACGTTATCAGAATTAAAACTGAGACTTTTCGCGATCGCTCAGAGTGACAATATTGGAATTTTTTGAATTATGCAAAATCCTCAACTATTTAATAACTATTGCTAGTTTACCTAATTAACAAAAATTGTATAAGCTCTGGCAACAGCAAATATAACGATTGTCGAAATTATCGACGATGTTTATAATTATAACATGTATAGACGGTGTTGAACTGCTCCTACGATTCTCACGAACGGCGACTTTTAACGGAAGGTTTATATGAAAGATAAGGAAAGAGTACAAAAGATTATAGAACTCCTTAAAAAAGAATATCCTCATGCCGGTACCCGCCTGTACTTTTCGACCTGCTTGGAGTTGCTGGTGGCAGTGGTCTTATCTGCACAGAGCACCGATGAACAGGTTAATAAAGTAACCCCGGAACTTTTTTCCCGGGTTAGCTCGGCTAAGGAATTGGCTGCCATGGATATAGAGGAATTGGAAGAGTTGATTCGGGGAGTAGGGCTATATAAAAACAAAGCCCGCCATATCAAAGGCCTGGCGGGAAAAATTGCTGTCGACTATGATGGGGAAGTTCCCGACACTTTTGAGGAATTGTTAAAGCTGCCCGGGGTAGGGCGGAAAAGCGCCAATGTTATGCTATCAGTTGGTTTTAACCAGCCAGGTTTGGGGGTAGATACTCACGTGAAACGGGTAGCCCGGCGCTTAGGAATTACCAGTGGGAAAAACAGTACCCAAATAGAAAAAGACCTGAAACAGGTCATACCGGTATCATTATGGAGTGATTCCCATCACCTCTTAATAGCCCATGGCCGCGCCGTTTGCCAGGCCCGCAAACCCCGATGTGGTGATTGCATACTGGTAGACTTATGTTATCAGTGTGAGGCGTGAGGGTGACAGGGGTGACAGGGGACGGTTCCTGTGTCACCTTAAGCTTAAGGTGACACAGGAACCGTCCCCTGTCACCCTCTGTGTCACTCGTTAACCGGTAAGGTTAGGGTACCTCGGCGGGCAGACACACGGGCCTGCCTACAATTCCAGTGCCTGACGTCCGACGTCCGCTCAAGGTCTTCCCCTACATTGCTAGGTCCAACCTCCGATATTTGACCTCCGTTGTCTATACCTTAAACGTATTCACTATCTTCTGTACATTTTCCACATAAGTATTCAGTAATTCGATTTCATCAATCATACCATTAAGCGAATGCTCTTGCTTCTCCGACAAGTCACTAACCTCTCTAGAATTAGCCGCGGTTTGCTGGGCAATAGAGGCTACCTCGGTTACGTTATCCACTAATTGATCAGTAGATGCCGACATTTCTTCAGTAGCTGCCGAGATTTCTTGAATCTCCATATTAATTAGATTTACCGAACTAACGATAGTAGAAAAAATATCGCTGGTTGACTTGATGGCTTCTGCCTGCTGGGTATAAACCTCCTTGGTTGTATTCATATCTACGACTACCTGGTGAGTGTTGCTTTGCATTTGCTTTATAAGAGTAGCTATTTCCTGTGCCGATTCGGCCGATTGTTCAGCCAGGTGTCTAACTTCTTCTGCTACTACCGCAAACCCTTTTCCGTGCTCACCAGCTCTGGCAGCTTCTATAGCCGCATTTAGAGCAAGCAGATTAGTCTGATTGGCTATAGTGCCTATTACCTCAACGATTTGCTCTATCTTGGCAGAATTCTGGTTTAACATCTCTACCGCCTGGCTAACCGCTTCGATGGCGGCATAACTATCCTCCATTTTAGTATTCTGCAGCTTAACTGCTTCTACCCCTTTCTGTATAGCAGCTTCAGTATCTATAGAAATATGAACACTCTTCTGGGTATTGGCAGCTACAGTATTAATAGTTACTGCCAGCTCAGTAATCGATTGGGTAATCATGCTGGTAGCTTCGGCCTGGGTATCGGCACCAGTTGCAATCTCATTTGTGGAGGCGGCTACCTGGCGGGTAGCAATTCCGGTCTGCTGGGAAAGGCCGCGCAGGGTTTGTGATGACTCTACAATAATCTGGGTGGCAGTGTTAGTCTCACTAATTAATTGATGTAATTTAGTAACCATATTATTTAAGTTATTTGCCACCATGGCCATATAGCCATCATTTATATTGGTTATCTTTTGGGTCAAATCTCCTTCAGCCACATTATGGGCAAAATCAGCCATGGTTAATGAAGGGTCTACGAACTCCTTTAAATTACGGGTAGAGGAGAAAAGACCTATAAATCCAGCCCCAATCCCAGCTAGAATCGTTGGAAATATGATCCTGGGCAGAGTGGGAATATAAAACAAAGCTGAACCAATTGCTAATCCTAAAAAAGCACCTCCCAATCCGGAACGTAGGATAACCTTAAAAATCATAGATTGCCTTTCCTTTTTATTATCTCCAGTACCCAATCTAATGCCCCCCACCTATGTTCAATTTATATTCAATATTATATAAATACTACTTCGACGGAGTATAGATATATCCTTCATTATATCCAGATAATTCTATTGAATATAATATATAGTAGAAGACTTTTAGATATGACTATATTGCACAAACAATGGCAATAATCTTGTTGGGCAGTTGTTTTGCAAAAAACTTTATGCTAAAATAAATAAGATTTTGAGGAAACTCCGATATTATCAAGAACAATGAACGGGAGAGTAAGTGAAAGGGCGGATATAAGCGAGCCTGGAACTGGTGTAAGCCGGGTACTGCAGTTCACTGAAAATCACCCGGGAGTTTTCATTCCGAAATTTACTTAGGTTTGAACGTTTTGCTGGCGTTAACAGCTTTAAAGTGGTATCCCGTTAAGGGAATACTATGAGGGTGGTACCGCGGAAGGATGCCTTTCGTCCCTTGGGGATGGGAGGTTTTTTTATTTTAAAGATATAACAAATTGGTGAGGTGGTTTTCTAATGGCAAAAGGTAAATATGATGCGACCCTGAATCTCCCCCAGACAGATTTTCCCATGCGAGCTAATCTGCCCAATAAAGAGCCGGAGATTCTGGATTTTTGGAACAAAATAGATGTTTACGCCCGGGTTCAGGAAAAGAATGCGGGCAAACCCACATTTATATTGCATGATGGCCCCCCCTATGCTAATGGCGATATTCACCTGGGGCATACATTAAACAAAGTCCTGAAGGATATGATTGTCAAACATCGTTCCATGGCCGGCTATAATAGCCCCTACATACCGGGGTGGGATACGCACGGTTTACCTATCGAGCAGCAGGCTATTAAAAACCTGGGCCTGGATCGTAAACGTACCGATGTGGTTGAATTTAGAAAACATTGCCGGGATTATGCCTTAAAATATGTGGGTATTCAGAGTGAGCAATTCCAGCGCCTGGGAGTTCGGGGCGATTGGGACAATCCTTATCTAACCTTAAAACCGGAGTTTGAAGCTATTCAGATTAAAGTTTTCGGAGAGATGGCTAATAAAGGCTACATTTACAAAGGGCTTAAGCCGGTATACTGGTGCGGCGATTGCGAAACGGCTCTGGCTGAAGCCGAGATTGAATATCATGATAAGACCTCTCCATCAATCTATGTCAAGTTCCCGGTAAAAGAGGGCAAAGGGGTAATCCCTGAGGATGCTTACGTAATTATTTGGACTACCACTCCCTGGACTCTGCCGGCTAATACCGGTATTTGCCTGCATCCCGAGTTCGATTATATTTTACTTAAAATAAATGGCGAAAAATACGTAATGGCCAAAGGACTGCTGGAAACCGTGGCAGCAGAGTTGGGTTGGACCGATTATCAGGTGTTAAAAG
>CAZOIC010000078.1:0-6618 GCA_964579945.1 uncultured Syntrophomonas sp.
TCAGGGTATGGCGAGTGTCTTCGCAGGCTATCATATCTACCTGGCGCAGGGTTTTAAGCAGCCTTATGCTGGCATCCTCCAGATTGCCTATGGGAGTAGCACATATATAAAGCTTACCCATGATTATCTTCTCCTTTAATAAGAAAATAGACACTGAATACACTGCTACCTTTATTGTACCGATAGGTACAGCCGTGTCCCCGTAGGGGGAAAACTATGAAGAGCACTGAAAGACTAACACTTCAGTCTCTATTTTCATAGGTGGTTATGTCCTCTGGACACGGGGGGTTAATTAGAAAATAGGGTTTTTTAGACACAGAAGGACACTGACCTTCGGACGCCGATTAACGCTGATAGATATAAGAAAAAATATCTGTGTAAATCATAATAATCTGCGTAAATCTGCGTCAAAAAATATTGGAATCAACTTTAGTTTCCATTAGTGTAATAAAAACGGTTTATTTCTTCGCTATATTCTCCCGGCTTATTATATATAACCAGCGGGGGTAGCACCTGTAATCGTCCCTGCTCTCTCTTTTGCGCCTCCAGCAGTATCAGTTTGGCTTCCTCGTGCCAGAAAGAATGAACCGTCCTTAACCGGACGGGTAAGAGTCTATAGGCAGTACAAAGGTTTACTATATCGGTCAGGCGCTCAGCCCGGTGAATAAGGCAAAAGCTCCCTCCCGGGCTTAAAAGGTAAGCAGCAGCCCGAACAAGACCCTTTAAATCCATGGCTATTTCGTGACGGGCACAGGCTTCTTCCGGGTTTTTGCTTATGCGCCCCTCTCCCCTGCCCCAAAAAGGGGGGTTACTTAAAACTAAATCGGTCGATGCGGCCGGCAAATATTTTTCTATCGTCTGCAGATCTCCCTGGATTATTTGTACCTGCTCCTGCAAGCGGTTATATTCCACACTTCTTCGAGCCCGTATAACCATTGGTTCTTGAATTTCTACCCCAATTATTCTGATAGAACCTGAACGAGCTGATAATAAAAGGGGAATCACCCCATTACCACTACCCAGCTCTACTACCTGTTTTACTTTTTTTATCTCAGGAAAATGAGATAGCAGAACCGCATCTATAGAAAAACGGTAACCCTGACGAGGTTGAATCAGTTTATACCCCCCGATAATTAAATCATCCAGGGTTTCACCTTCGTATACCAGTTTGCTTGATTGGGGATTCACTTATTACTCCCTTTCCATAAAAGCTATGCAGAAAAGGCATTCGCCACTGCGCAGTTGTCCAAAAGCAGCAGGACAAATATGATATCCCTGTCGATAAATTCTACCCAGGTTATCATAGCTCTCCCCTTCTAATTCCAGGCTATAGACTGGTGCTGGAGGTTCTTCTTCCTGCTTTATATCTTTTTCCAGCCTGCTTACCCGTTCTTTAAGCTCCCCCACTTCCAGCATCAGCTCTCGTAAGATCAATTTCAACTCCTGCAGGCTTTTCTCCATTCTTGTTCTCCCCGTTTCCCTTACCAGATTCGTATGAGTCCGATTCATATTTGAGGCAGCACATCAGGCGTCCACAAATGCCTGATATTTTAGTCGGGTTTAATGACAGATTCTGCTCCTTGGCCATACGGATGGAAACTGGGGCAAATTCCCCCAGGAAACAATTGCAGCACAATATCCGGCCACAGGTTCCTAACCCGCCCAGCATTTTGGCTTCATCCCGTACCCCAATCTGGCGCAGCTCTATCCGGGTCTTGAAAATGGCGGCCAGGTCTTTCACCAGTTCCCTGAAATCTACCCGACCTTCAGCAGTAAAGTAAAATATAATTTTCCCCATATCAAAAGTATACTCAACGTCAATCAGGCGCATGGGCAGCTGATGTTCCTTCACCTTCTCTTTGCATATGCGCATGGCTTCTTCTTCTTTTTGCTTATTCCGGTTAAAGGTTTCGATATCTACATCAGTGGCTTTGCGTATCACCGTTTTTAAGGGTAGAACCAGCTCTTCCTCGCTCATTTCCCGCTTGCCTATGGCTACGGTTCCGCATTCTATACCCCTGATAGTTTCTACAATGGCAGCATCCCCTGCCCCTAGTTCAATATCCTGGCAATCAAAATAATATATTTTACCTGCAGGTTTAAACCTTACCCCTGCTACCCAGGCCATTACATTACCTCCTTAATGGTCTATCAACTATTGCAGCGCTTCCCAGAGTTGATAGCCTATGCTAGTATTTATTAACGCCGAATTTATATTGCGCCGGTAATAAGCCCTCAGTTTATCTATTTCAACCAGCGCTTGCATGATCTTTCCCTGGTCTTTACTCTGTAATAGCTTTTGTAATTCTAGAACTTCCGGTGCCAGGAGAATACCCTGCTGTGAGCTTTTTCCGGTTACCAGCGCATCTCTTAAAATTGTTTCCATTAACTTGATGCTTAAATCTGGAGCTCTTTGTATTTTTTCAGATAACTCAAAGATGGCTACCCTCCGGCCTTGAGCCAAATCCGTAATAATAGCAATAACCGTATCCCAGATTTGTTCCAAACCTTCTTCCTGGGCAAAACGTAGAGCCCTGCTGACACTACCCTGACCCAGTTGGGCTGCCCAGGAGGCTTTTTCCTCATCAAAACCCAGCTTTAGCAGATAATCTGCCATGTCTTTTTCCGCCAGCGGGAAAAAGCGAACCATTTGACAGCGAGAAACAATGGTCTCCAATAGATTGTTATCATCGCTGATTAAGATTATTAAAGCATACCCCGGTGGTTCTTCCAGGGTCTTAAGCAAAGCATTGGCCGCCTCCAAACTCATCAGATGAGCATCCCGGATTATAGCTACCCGGCGCTGGGCCCGGTATGGTTTTAAGGCCAACCAGGGTTCTAGTTCCTGAGTTATCTGCTCTTTGCTGATTAAGCTGCGGTTCTCCAGTTTTTCTGTGATAAAAAGATCCGGGTGTATTTTTTCGCTAAAATATACCCCCGCCTGTTTATCCTGCCGCTGGATGAGGCTGTAAGCAAAAGCCGTGGCCACCTGCATTTTCCCCACCCCAGCCGGACCGGAAAAAAGGTAAGCATGACTAATGTTACCGTTATCCATACTTTTTGTTAGCAGGCCGATAGCCCGCTCCTGGCCTATTATTCCAGCAAAATAATCCATGACTTCTCCCTATTATATCATCAGGTCTAACAGCATACCTCTAATTTTATCCAGGGTAACCAGTACATCGACTGGTTCTCTAGGCTCTCTTACAAAATCCTCAATAAGATTTTCCACTTCCTGGTCTATAGTAGCAATCGAAATCAAAAGACTGCGACCCCGGCGATTACGACCCCTTTCCTGTTTTACGGCATAAGCCCGGGCGATAGCCTCCTGTAAAAACTGTTTCACCTTTTTTTTGTACAGCATTAAATCATTTACATTCAAGCTACGGTTTAGCTTTTCATTTAATTGGTCAATCTCTTTCAATATTTCCTGCATGCGATACTGGCTTTCCGCATCACGGCGCTGGGCCAGTTCCTGTTCAAAGGATGAAGAGGCCGTAGTCCTTTTTACTCCCTGTACACCACTTTTCCCCGAAGTACCGAAGCTATTTATTTTATCCCGGTCTATCTTCATTAAAGAACACATCCTATTAGCTTATTTTCGGTGCCACTTCATTATTTCATTCAGCCTGAGGATAGCCTCTTGCCGGACCTTTTCCGGTGCCTGCCCGGCATCCAGAATTTTTATTCGTTCTTTCTCCTGTTCTGCCATAAACAGGTATCCCTGCCTAACTTTTTCTTGAAAAGCTAATCCTTCTTTCTCCAAGCGATCGGGAGTTTCTTTTTTCCGCCTTTGCCCGGCCTCCTGGCTACCCAGGTCCAGCAACAGGGTCAAATCCGGTTTCAGCCCCCCGGTACAGAGCTGGTTTAGTTGCTGTAAGAACCCAAGTTCCAGTCCCCGGCCATAACCTTGATAAGCTATGGTGGAGTCCATATAACGGTCAGCCAGTACTATTTGTCCAGCCAACAAGGCTGGGCTTATAACCTCTTCTACTACCTGGCTGCGAGCCGCTGCATAGAGCAGGGCTTCGGTCCTGGAGGTTATACCCTGATTAGCAGCATCCAGCAGCAACTCTCTGATCTTTTCTGATATTATATTACCACCTGGTTCCCTTATACTCAGCACTGCTAAACCAAATTGCTGTTCAATATAAGGCTTAAGGGACTCTAGTAAGCTAGTCTTGCCCGAGCCGTCTATTCCTTCCAGGCTTATAAATATTCCCCTGCTTGCCAGTACCTACACCCTCTTTTACTCATAATTAACTGCATATACTATCTATTCTACCTATGTTAATATAATAGACCATAAACGTTGCAATTGAACTTTTAATTTTTAATTAAAAATTCTTAATTAATCAATTACATTTATATAGTGCAAACTGGGGTCCTGGGGACCCTGTATGCGGGCGCCGCTTTTTCCCAGATAGATGATATAATCCAGCATTTCCTGGTTGATCAGTTCACCGGGTAGAATGCAGGGTACTCCCGGCGGGTAGATAGCAATCATCTCTGCCGCTACCCGGTTAAGTGCATCCTTTACCGGTACCTGGTGGTAGGAAGCCATAAAAGCCTGGCGGGGGCTAAGCACCATAGGAGGCATTGGAGGCAGTTCTACTGTAGACCTGGTTCTTCCCCTGCCCGGATAAGCGGCAGCAATGGCCTGTAAGGCCTGGTAAAACTTCTCCCAATCATTACTGTCATGGAAGATAGAAAACATGGCCAGAATGAAATTATGGTCCTCCAGTTCGACTTGAATATCATACCTTTCCCTTAGTAATGCCGCCAACTGGTAACCATTTAAAGGGCTTGCCCGTACCGAAACCAGTATTTTAAGCGGGTCTATCCCCGTAACCCCGTTAACCTGTAATTCTTGCTCACAGCAACTCAGACCGGTAATGGCATTTATCTTCTCGCGGTATTCCCGGGAAAGCTGATAAGATTTCTCCAGTAAGCTTTTCCCGTTCTCTTCCATGAACTGGCGGGCCAGCTCGATTGAGGCCAGAATAGGATAAGAAGGACTGGTAGTGGTAAGCAGGCTTAACGTTTTTGTTATCCTTAAATCACCCGCCAGTCGCGCCGATAAGTGCAGGCAGGCACCCTGGTTGAAAACCGGCAAAGTCTTATGCAGGCCATTAACTACTCCATCAGCTCCACTTTCCAGTGCTGTTTTAGGATAAAGCGGGCTAAAAGCAAAATGGGCACCATGGGCTTCGTCCACCAGCAGTAATTTATTGTAGCTTGATGTGATAGCAGCAATAGCTGCAATATCACAGCCTGTCCCATAATAACTGGGACTGCTGATAAATACGTTATTAACGTCCGGGTTTAAAGATAAAAGATGGTTTACATCTTCTGCTGTAAGGGCCAGGGCTATACCCAGTTCTAATTCTACCTGTACCGGAATATAAACAGGAGTCGCCCCAGACAAAACTAACCCTCCAAAAAAAGAGCGGTGGGCATTACGAGGAAGTAAAACCTTATTGCCATCCTGATTAAGGGCCAAAAAAAGAGTATGTATTCCGGATGTGGCCCCGTTTACCAGGAAATAACTCTTAGCAGCTCCAAAAGCCCGTGCCAGTAACTCCTGCGACTCCTTAATAACCCCGGTGGGCAGGTGTAAATCGTCCAGACCCGGTGTTTCAGTCACATCCAGAGCAGTAAGATGGCGTAGTTCCTCCTGCTTAATACCTTTACCTACATGTCCAGGCATATGCAAGCGGAGAAAATCTTTACCTGCGTATTGCTGTAACGCTGTATAAATAGGCGTTGATCCGAGCAAATAAAAAATCTCCTTGAGGTGACAGGGGATACCCTGAAGGGCACACGCGGTTCCTCTGTCACCTAAAATTCTCACAATTTAACTAACCGTTATTGTATCAATTGTATATTAAATGTGATAAGTCCTCAAAAATAAAAAATGCGCTTCCTGGGCTTTAGAATGAAATAAGCGCAAATAAAATAGTTATCTTGTAAATAACTTCGAACTAGAACTTGATTAGCTGTCTAGAGTGAGGAGTAAGGGGGTAGGGGTGGGGATGGGTGCTGGGGGTGGGTAGACTTTTTCAGTCGTGGTTGCGTGTGCTCCGGTACTCAGCAGTAACCTAACTGAAGATGGAACTGATTGCCGGAGTACCGCCTGCGGGCGAAGGTAGTTAGTAAGGAACTACCATATTTTCTTTAATTTCTCCAATACTGTCTGGTATTCGCTGCATCCTGCTTGTAAAGCCACTATGTGCGACTCGCATTTTTCACAGATAAAGCTCTTTCTTATCTTTATCCCGCCCCTTATTCCTTTCTCTGGTATTTCACCACAAATACTACATCGTGGTAAAAGCACCCCGGTAATAGGTTTTTCATTACCACGGGTTTCCGGTCTCATAAAATACTCTCCTTTTTTTAAAAAGTATCTCCGTCTGACCATAGCATATGCAGAAACTAATAAAAGTGTTAACTAGTGACAGGGGGACGGGGTTGTTGACAACATTTTCAATGTTGTCAACAACCCCGTCCCCCTGTCACTATGTAGGCAGAAAATAATTAAATCCTGGCAACGTCCTACTCTTCCACAGAATTCTGCAGTACCATCGGCGCAGGAGGGCTTAACTGCCGTGTTCGGTA
>CAZOIC010000079.1:0-6424 GCA_964579945.1 uncultured Syntrophomonas sp.
GCATGCATCAGGGACAAAGTGCTGCCGCAAACGCTGCCCATGGAACTGGAGCCATTGGATTCCAGTACCTCAGAGACTATCCTGATAGTATAGGGAAAATCTTCTTCGGCTGGGAGTACTGCCAGCAAAGCTCTTTCAGCCAGAGCCCCGTGGCCGATTTCTCTTCTGCCAGGTCCACGCATAGGTTTGACCTCGCCAGTACTATATGGAGGAAAGTTATAGTGGTGAATGTACCTTTTGCGGTCTGCATTACCCAGACCATCCAGAATCTGCTCTTCTCTGGCAGCCCCCAGGGTAGTAACTGACAGTACCTGAGTTTGTCCCCGGGTAAATAAGCCTGAACCATGGGGCCGCGGTAATATGCCTACTTCACAGCTAACTTGCCTGATCTCATCCAGCTTACGCCCGTCAACCCGGTCTCCCTGCTCCAAAATCATCTTTCTGACAACTTCTTTGAGTAGCTTGTCAACCAGTACTTTAATGTTTTTTTCCTCTTCTGGGTAAATCTCCAGGAAGTGGTCGATGATTTCATCATTGGCCATATCCATATGGGCTTCCCGGGATTTTTTATCCGGATTCTTGACCGCTTCTTCCAGGCGAGAGAGAGCATATCCACGTACTGCATCAGCCATTTCTATATCGATTTCTACTTCGGGAACCTCGATTTTGGTCTGCCCCAGTTCCGCAATAATTGGTTCCTGGAAAGCTATTATCCTCTTGATTTCTTCATGGGCGAAGAAAATGGCCTCCAGCATAGTTTCCTCCGGTACCTGTTTGGCATGACCTTCTACCATCATTATGGCTTCTTTGGTCCCTGCAACTGCCACGTGCATATCAGAAAGGTGAGACTGCTCCAGGGTAGGGTTAATAATAAGCTCACCATCCACCATACCCACAATGACTGCTCCTATAGGCCCGGCAAAAGGTATGTCCGAAACCCCCAGAGCCAGTGAAGCACCAATAGTCGCGGTAACATCAGCCGGGCAATCTTTTTCTACCGACAGTACTGTAGCAACCACGTGGATATCATTTTTGAATCCCTTGGGAAATAGTGGACGGATAGGCCTGTCTATCTGCCGGGCAGAAAGAGTGGCTAGTTCAGTGGCTCGACCTTCCCTTTTGATAAAGCCACCCGGTATTTTTCCTACTGCGTATTGTTTTTCCTCGTAGTCAACAGTTAAGGGGAAAAAGTCGATACCCTCCCGCGGGTTCTTGGAGGCGGTTGCCGTAACCAGGACAACGGTATCACCATATCTTACCAATGCGGCCCCGTTAGCCTGCTTGGCTACTTGTCCAATTTCAACAATCAGTGGGCGACCGGCTATTTCCATTTCATATTTGTGGACTATATCCATCTCCTCCTTTCACTTAATTTATGATAAAGATAAAGAGCGGCTTCCCGCTCTTTTATCTCCTCAAACCAAGTCGGGTAAGAATAGTACGGTAACGATCAAAGTCTTTATCTTTTAGATAATCTAAAAGAGAGCGACGTTGACCAACCATTTTTAAAAGCCCCCGGCGGGAATGATGATCCTTTTTATTGGCCTTGAGATGCTCATTAAGATAATTGATCCTTTCGGTCAGAATAGCTATCTGAACTTCAGGGGAACCAGTATCATTCTCATGTATTTGGAAGGATTTAATTAATTCTTCCTTTCTTTCCGGCGACAGTGCCATGCTCTCACCTCCTCTTCCATTAATCGCCATTAACCAAGACCAGCGCCGGTGAGTCGCTAACCTGAGCCAATGGTTCAGGGCAGGATAATTTCTTCCTGCCGGTGATTATAGATTTATTAAATTAAGCAGGTTAAAACTGCCGCTCTCCCTTGTATATTTTCCCAGGTAAGCTAAGTTTTTATACCAGAGAAGTCTACATAACCAAGGTAAATTGTAGCATAGCCCAAAAAAAAAGTAAACTTATTGGCTTGAGACTATCTGTTTGGCCCTATCTCTATCCCGGGTTATCTGCCCAACTAATTCCTCTACATTGTTAAACCGACGTTCATCCCTGATTTTATCAATAAAGTATAAGCGCATTTCTTCACCATATATATCATCATCAAAATCGATTAAATGGGCTTCAATAGAAATAGGATATTCCTCATGAAAGGTGGGCTTACTGCCAATATTAACTACAGCCTGGAAAATACGATCTCTAATCTGAGCCCGCGCAGCATAAACACCTTTGCCCGGTACATTTAGTTCACTACTTACAGCCAGGTTAGCGGTTGGAAAACCAATAGTCCTACCTCTCCGTTCTCCTTCGATAACCTGTCCTTCCAGCATAGGGTCATATCCTAGCATAGCCCGGGCCTGCTTTATATCCCCAGCATCAAGAGCTTTGCGAATAAGACTGCTTGACACCACCTGGCCGTTAACCTCTACTGGTGGTATAATCTTAACCTCAAACCCGTGTTTTTTACCTAATTCTCGTAGCAATTCTGGAGTACCGACTCCCCTGTGTCCAAAGGTATAGTTAAACCCTACAAAAGCCTGCTTAATATTAAGTTTATTAATAAGAATATTCTGTACGAATTCCTCCGGTGTACACTTGGAAATAGCCAGGGTAAAACTGTTATAGATTAAGAGATTAAGACCCAATTTTTCCATAAGTTCTGCCTTATGTTGGGCTGTTACCAGCAGTTTAGGCGCCCGTTCCGGAAATAATACTTTGATAGGATGGGGCTCAAAAACAAAGGCCGCTGCAATTCCATTACCGTTCCTGGCCGCAGTAACGGCTTCGTTTATTAGTTTTTGATGACCCTTATGGAGTCCGTCAAAATTACCCAGCGCTAAATAAATAGGTTCTGCCCCTGGCTCAAAGTTTTCAATTTCCCTAACTATCTGCATTGCTTGAACTCCTTATTTTATCGATGTTATTTGAAAACTAAATGGAAGCAGAAGAACCGTCCCTTTGCTTCATTTGAAAACCCTTTCGGGTTTAATAAGACTATCGGAAGATCGGGCCAGAGCTAGTAGTTTGTGCCCATTGGCATAGACCCGGATCATTCCATCAGGTAGTTGGGTATTGGTCTTAATAACTCTACCATTTGATATAGCATCTATATCTTGTGGGGATTCAATACTAAGTGCTGGTAATCTAGTAATGGGATAATCTATGTCCAGGAGATGTTCTTCAATATTAGTCGTATGTAAAATGTCTTCCAGCAAATAGCTTTGTTCAATGGTAAAATCCCCGGAACGAGTACGTATCAGATTTGATAACAGGGCGCCGGTTCCTAATCTCTGACCAATATCATGACATAATGTCCTTACATATGTGCCTTTGGAACAATCTACTTTGATTTTGACGGCTGGTAAATCAAGCTTTGTGTTAATATTTAACAGTTCAATAAAATAGATTACTACCTCTCTTTCTTCCCGGTTCACGCTTATTCCCTGTCGGGCCAGTTCGTATAAACGTTGCCCTTGATGGTGAACTGCAGAATACATAGGAGGAAGCTGCTTAATGTTGCCGGTAAATTCTTTTAGAATATTTCTTAAATCTGTTTCCTTAAAACTAGTCTGGTCGGTATAGCTAATTTGACCCCAGGCATCAAGGGTGTCAGACACTGCTCCCAAATTCATGGTAGCCAGATAAGTCTTGTTTTCATTTTCAATAAATGGAATAACCCGGGTGGCGTTTCCCAGTGCTAACGGCAAAACTCCACTTGCCATAGGGTCTAAAGTACCCAGATGACCTATTTTGGTCTTGTGGGGGAATAATGGTTTTACTTTTCTGATTACATCATAAGAGGTCATTCCCTCAGGTTTATTAATATTTAAAAAACCATGCAAGTTAAGCAATCACGTCCTTGACCATTTTAATTATCTGCTCCCGGACTTCTTCCAGCCTGCCTTCCTGCGTGGCTCCAGCCGCCTGGCGGTGGCCTCCCCCATTAAATGCCTGGGCAATAGCTGCTACATTGGTATCCCCTTTGGAGCGAAAGCCAATTTTAACTACTCCCGGCTCTATTTCACGAAAGAGCAAGCCTACTTCTACCCCGGCAATCATACGGGTATAGTTAATTATACCTTCAGGGTGAAAATCCAGGGCATCAATCAATTTTACTTCCTCATAGGGAAGACTCATCCAGGCAATCCTGCCATCTTCGCTAAACTCTATATGTTTTAAGGCTTGACCTAATAATAGTACTTCCAGGTGGGATTTGGATTCAAACAGATTAACCCGAGCCTGGTCAATATCAGCCCCAAGGTCAATTAGCTCGGCAGCTATCCGCATAGTTGTGGGAGTGGTATTGTTATTCATAAACCTGCCCGTGTCCATCAGAATAGCAGCATAAAGACAATCGGCTATTTGCGGCGTTATGTCTACCGCCATAGCCGGTAGCAGATCGAAAATGATTTCCCCGGTAGCGGCCGCCACCGGATCAACATAATTATACGAAGCATACGGGGTACTCTGCAGGTGGTGGTCAATGTTGATAAACACTGGTCTGTCCTCAATCCGCTGCAGCACTTTATCGCCTACCCGTTCTCGGTCGGCGCAATCTACAAAAATAATGTTTTCCTCACCAGGAACCAATTCCTCAGGAGGTCTAATCTCCTCCCATCCCGCCAGATAATGATATATAGCTGGTACATCTCCACTTAGAAACATCCGGACCACTTTTCTATTGGCTTTTAGTGCCCAAAATAGCCCCAACATGGAGCCTATACAATCACCATCAGGAATAGCATGTCCTATGATAATAAAGTTATCGGAGTAATGAAGTTGCCCGGCAATCTCAGTGATGCTGTTCATGCTTCACTTTTCCCCTTTATGCTCTTCTTTTAATTCATCTAATAAAGTGGCAATACGAATACCATGTTCTATAGATCGATCCAGGCGAAATTCTAATTCAGGTGCATGTCTAACCTGCAAATCTTGAACCAGCTGGGTTCTAATAAAACCTTTAGCCTTCTGCAAGGCCTGCATAGTTTCATCTTGTTTATCATTATCCCCCAGCACACTTACATAAACGCGAGCATGACTAATGTCATTGCTCACGTCAACCCTGGTAACAGATAGCGAAGTAGAATCAATTCGAGGGTCTTTTATCTGCTCTTGAATTATCCGGGCCATGATTTTTTGTATTTCTATGGACATTCTTTCTTGCCTGCGTTTGCTCATGCTTCTACCCCCTTAACCAGTTGTACAAAATTATAACTCCCGGGGTATTTCTTCTAGTGTATAGGCTTCTATTATATCGCCCTCTTTGATGTCGTTAAAATCTTGAATGCCAATGCCGCATTCATAGTTTTCCATTACTTCTCGGACATCATCCTTGAAACGTTTCAGGGAAGATAGTCTGCCTTCATAAACAATTACGCCATCTCGCAAAACCCGCATATTGGCATTTCTTTGAATTTTACCATCAATAACATAGGATCCGGCTATCATACCTACATTGGGTACTTTAAAAGTTGCCCTTACTTCAGCTCGGCCCAAATATTTTTCGCGGTATTCGGGATCGAGTAATCCTGCCATAGCCTTTTTCACGTCATCAATGGCTTCATAAATGACGCGGTAGAGACGGACATCAATACCTTCATCTTCCGCATATTTTCTGGCTTTTACATCTGGACGGACGTTAAAGCCTATTATTATTGCCTGAGAAGCTGAGGCAAGCATAACATCAGTTTCACTGATAGCACCAACCGCAGAATGAATTACGCTTACTTTGACCTCATTGGTAGCCAGGCGCAGTAAAGACTGGGCTAATGCCTCAATGGAACCCTGTACGTCCCCTTTTATAATCAGGTTTAACTCCTTAACATCAGCATCCTGCATCTGTTTAAAAAAGTCATCCAGGGAAACCCGGCTGCTCTGTTTCTGTTCTTCTATTTTCTTTTCACTCAAGCGCAGGTTTACAACTTCCTTGGCCACTTTTTCATCACAGGCCAGCACTCTACCTCCAGCCTGGGGTACTTCCGACCACCCGGTAATCTCAACCGGCATGGAGGGAAATGCCTGTTCCACTCTTCGGCCTTTATGGTCGGTCATAGCTCGAACCTTACAGAAGTTATTACCACTAACCAGATATTCGCCGATTTTAAGGGTACCCTTCAAAACCAGGACAGTTCCTACTGGACCCCGCCCCCGGTCGAGCTGTCCTTCTATAACTACCCCCTCCGCTAAACGGTCCGGGTTAGCCTTAATTTCATGCATTTCCGCTACCAGCAGAATAATTTCCAGTAGATTTTCAATACCATCGCCCCGTTTTGCTGAAACCGGAACGAATATGGTGTCCCCACCCCACTCTTCGGCAACGATACCATATTCAGTAAGCTGCTGCATAACCCGATCGGGGTTGGCGTCAGGCTTATCTATCTTGTTAACTGCTACTACAAAGGGAACATCGGCAGCCTTGATGTGGTTAATGGCTTCAATGGTCTGGGGCATAACTCCATCATCGGCAGC
>CAZOIC010000080.1:0-6415 GCA_964579945.1 uncultured Syntrophomonas sp.
GGGTGCCAGGGTGGTATTACTTGATCCGTTACCGGCAGACTATATGGATAACATGCGCAAGGTGACTAAAACTATGGCCACAGAACTGGGTAGGGAGTAACAAAGATATAATGGGTAAAACAGTAATAGAAATTAAAAATCTATTCGTTAAACTAGATGGGGTAAGCGTTCTGGAAAATGTAAACCTGACGGTTAATGAGTACGATTTTCTAGGTATCATTGGCCCCAATGGCGGAGGTAAGACTACCCTCTTGCGGGTGCTTTTAGGTCTGGTTAAACCAGTCAGGGGCAAGGTCAAAATTATGGGGGAGTCACTGGAGAAAAACCGGCATCTGCTGGGATACGTACCCCAGTACGCTATTTTTGACCGCAGTTTTCCTATAAGTGTCGAGGAAGTGGTGATGAGTGCACGATTGGCGAGAAAGCAGGGAAGAAGATTTTCCCATGAGGATTACAAGATTGCGACAGCAGCTTTGGAACGGGTGGAAATGCTGCCTTTACGTTCGCGTCAAATGGGTGAATTGTCAGGTGGGGAGAGACAGCGGGTTCTGGTTGCGCGTGCTCTGGCCGCCCAGCCCCGGATATTACTTTTAGACGAGCCTACGGCTAGTGTGGACAGCCGTTTTGCTGCCGGTTTCTATGAGCTTTTGCAGGAACTTAACCGGGAAATGACCCTGATTCTAGTTTCCCATGACATCAGCGCAGTTTCTACTTATGTTAAAACCCTGGCCTGTTTAAACCGTACCCTGTTTTACGAAAACTCTCGGGAGCTGACCCAGGAAATGATTGAAAATACCTATCACTGTCCAGTAGACCTTATAGCCCATGGGATTCCTCACCGGGTATTACCACCACATGATGGGGTGGTGGGTTCGTAATGGAAATATTGCAGTTTGATTTTATGCGCAATGCCCTGCTGGTAGGACTGCTAGTTAGTGTTGCCTGCGGTATGATTGGAACCTATGTAGTAGTAAAGAGGATAGTATTTATTAGTGGTGGTATATCTCATACTGCTTATGGTGGAATTGGTCTGGGCTACTACCTGGGCTTCAACCCTATGTTGGGTGCAACTCTTTTTACCATTACAGCGGCACTAGGAATGGGGCTGGTGCAGCAGCGCAGCAGCCAGCGGCAGGATACGGTTATCGGCGTAATGTGGGCGGTAGGAATGGCATTGGGGATAATGTTTATTAAGCTATCTCCAGGCTACACTGCTGATTTGATGAGCTACCTTTTTGGAAGTATTCTTACTGTACCCCAGCGTGATATTCTGTTTATATTATTGCTCGATTTGCTGATAATAGGTACTGTCTTTAGATATTTTGAAGAATTTAAGGCAATAGCCTTTGACGAGGAATTTGCTCGGGTAAGCGGGTTGAAAGTAGAATTCTTTAATATTTTATTACTTATTCTAGTAGCCCTTACCGTAGTAGTTATGATTCGAGCCGTCGGCATCATACTGGTTATTGCCCTTTTGACTATTCCGCCTGCCATAGCGGGAGAATACAGCCGGGGTCTAAAGGGTATGATGGGGCTTTCGGTGGTACTGGGGATTATATTTACTACTGCTGGTCTTTATTTATCTTATCTTTTTGACCTTCCCTCCGGAGCCACTATAATCCTGGTGGCAGCAACCGGGTATATTCTGGCCCTGCTTATGAAAAAGTAGATATATAAAAGGTTATCAGAAAATAGACACTGAATACACTGAAACCTATGAATTACACTGATTTATTATAAATATTAATATAGAGCCGACACCTCAAACCCTGTTTTCATGCCTTTTTGCGGCCCAGGGCCATGGGGGTTAATCAGAAAATAGGCACTGATGTTTATTGTCAGACATATTGTTTCACGTGAAACATTTATTTTCATGCATAGTTGTATCCTTTGGACATGAAGGGTTAATCAGAAAATAGAACAGGAATTAGAAGCGACAACCTGAATTGTGATACCCATAAGGCGCAACCGCAGAACAATGATGTGTAGGGAACGGCCCCTGTGCCGTTCCGTCATGGGATATACTATCCGTACATTAGACTACGGTAGTCTCGAGGTGATTAAGCTTTGACTAGCATATTTCAAATAATTGGGCCAGTAATGGTAGGGCCTTCCAGTTCCCATACCGCAGGGGCCGCCAGGTTGGGAAATATTGCCCGGGGTATCTGCGGCGAAGAGCCGGTCCGGGTTGACTTTTACCTGCATGGTTCGTTTGCAAAAACCTGGAGAGGACATGGCACCGGGAAAGCACTGCTAGGCGGTATAATGGGCATGGACCCCGCCGATGAACGCATAGCTGATTCTTTTCACCTGGCAACAGAAGCCGATTTGCAATATAGTTTTCATACGACGGACCTGGGGGAGGTACATCCTAATAGTGTTAAAATAGTGATGCAGAGAGCAGATGGACGTATATTAGAGATGCTGGGTTCTTCCATTGGTGGGGGTAAAGTAATAGTCTCCTCCATTAACGGTATGGATATAGAGTTTAGCGGTGATTACCCAACTATTATAACCTTTCATCGAGATCAGCCTGGCGCTGTAGCCCAGGTCAGTGAAATATTGTCCCAACACAATATTAACATTGCTTTCCTGAAAGTTTTTCGTTCATCCCGGGGCAGCGATGCTTCCATGGTGATTGAGTGTGACCAGGAAGCACAACCGGATATGTTGGAGCAAATTAAAGCCCTGCAAGTAATAAAGGAAGTAATGTTTATTAATGCTGGTCTAACACCGGCTAAATAGAGGAGGCGTACATGTATCAGTTTAGAAAAGGAACTGAACTTTTGGATTTATGCCAGCGTTATGAGTTGGATATCTATGAAATTATGCTGCGCTGTGAAATGGAGGAAAGCGGACAAACTCGGGAGCATATTTTAAGCTTGATGCAGAATAACCTGCTGGTAATGCAGGATTCTATAAACAGTGGACTTGGTCCCGATTTAAAATCTGCGGGTGGATTGGTAGGCGGTAACGCCATCAAGGTTCAATCTTACACGGAAAAGGATAATTTGTGCGGAAAAACTGTCTTAAAAGCTATAGCCTACGCTCTGGCAGTAAGCGAATGTAATGCTGCTATGGGTAAAATAGTAGCTGCTCCAACTGCTGGTGCCAGCGGTATCTTACCAGGTATCCTGGAAGCCCTGGCGGAGGAGAAAGGTTATTCCCAGGATAAGCTGGTTAAATCGCTTTTTGTGGCAGCAGCGATAGGGAAGATTATTGCTACCAATGCTACCCTTTCCGGAGCTGAAGGAGGCTGCCAGGCTGAATGTGGTTCTGCTTCTTCTATGGCTGCCGCAGCAGCGGTTTTTCTAGCCGGGGGTAGTCCTGAAATGAGCCTGGAGGCCGGGGCTATAGCCTTAAAAGGACTGCTTGGGCTGGTATGTGACCCGGTTGCGGGACTGGTGGAAGTGCCCTGTTCCAAAAGAAATGCCACTACTGCCGCTATCGCCCTGACTAGTGCAGATATGGCCCTGGCCGGAATAATAAGCTTTATACCGTTTGATGAAGTCGTGGAGGCCATGTATCGTATTGGGAAAATCATGGCGGCTGATTTGCGGGAAACGGCAGCAGGCGGATGTGCCATAACCCCTACCGCCCTGCGCTATGCTGAACAGATGCTAACCCCAAAAAATGATTAATTGAGAAATTAAATTTTACACGGAGCCACCTGAAACGGATGAGTGCCGGGTCGCTATATATTTGGGTTATTTACAAGAAAAAATTAGCTAATTGATTAGTTATGTATATCAGCTCTCCTGGGTAAACTAAACGAAAATGTGTATCCAGGAGGTAATTATTTTGCGTAGGGCAGTAGTTTTAATCATAATATTAGTTTTTAGTTTAATCATCAGTATACCTGTTTATGGTGCCACCCCGGCACCCAATAGTAAGGAAGAAAAAATAACTCCGCCGCGTATAGACCAGCTTAATTATCCCGTTCTCTATTTACAACAACCTTGCCTGGAAGGTGAAGCCGTCTGGTTGGTACAGGCCCGCCTGCGAGAAATTGGTTATGATATACAGCCCGATGGCAGGTATAATGCACTAACCAGTAATTACGTAAGGCTTTTCCAATTAGCTCATGGTATGAAGGATACTGGTGTAGTAACCCCGGAAGTCTGGAAAACACTTATGGAAGTTGAACCTGCTCAAACCTGTATGAATAATAGCCAGCCACAGGACCGAATGCTGATAGTAATTGACGTAAAGGCCCGAACCCTGGTAGTTTATCAAAATGATAAAGAAATCCGACGATACCCGGTAGCAGTAGGTAAATCTGAAACTCCCACTCCACTAGGTGAATGGAATGTGGTACACAAAGGGGCAGGCTGGGGTAATGGTTTTGGTACCCGCTGGATGGGGCTAAATGTGCCCTGGGGTATATATGGGATTCACGGTACCAATAAACCGTACTCTATAGGAAGTTATGCTTCGCATGGCTGCATCCGTATGTTTAACCGCGATGTAGAAAAGCTTTATCCTATAATCCCGTCTGGAACCCCGGTTAGAATCGTGCAAAATGGTAAGATGTTTCCCGAAAACTTAACGCCCGTTGCCCTGAAAAAAAGTTCTTCAGGGCAAAGAGTAGTCTATGTACAAAGCCGTTTAAAAGAATTAGGGATTGAATTAGACCGGGCTGATGGGCGTTATGGCAATATGACTGAACTGGCGGTGAAGTATTATCAGATATGGCACAATCTTGAGCCCAGTGGAGAAATGAATGAGGATACCTACCGCGCTATGGGCATGATAAATTAGATAGTGAGTAGTATTAAAACTTTAGATGAGGGACTATAAATATGCTAAAATAGAACCAGTAACGGAAACCCAATTTTTGGGGAACGGAAAACAATGTATGGGGGAGGAGCATTTGCAATCCAAAACCAGGTCTCAATTTCCCATAGAAAATCCTCATCAACAGCTGCTGGAAAAAATGCGGCAGCAGCTTGATGTGATTCATAGCGTAGAAGGTAGTATTGTCCTGTTATTAAGCAGCAATCTTTTCGGGCAAGGAGATAATAAGGCGGGAAACCTATTAATGGAGGAGTTTTCTCATACCCTTAGTCAAATGACAGAGATTATTAATACTGTAATTCTGATTAATAGTGCGGTTTTCCTGGCTACCGAGGGTTCTGAAATGGCCCCTTTTTTTAAGATTATGGAGGAACAGGGAGTAGAAATATTATGTTCTGATAGCTGCTTAAGTTTTTACGGTCTGCAAGGCAGATGGCGGGTGGGCAGTAAAGCCAGCATGTATACTATCAGCAGCAGACTCCTGCAAGCCGGATGGGCAATAAGCCTTTAAATTATTTAGTATCATAGAGGAAAATTTACCCGTATAATGGAATATATAGTTTGAAGAGTCCAATTTCTGCAGGGCCAATACTGAATAGCTTAAAGGGGATAGGAGGGAGAATAATGGCTGAGGAAATTCAACTGGTGGTATTTATGCTGAAACAGGGTGATGTGGTTTGTGAATATGGTGTACCTATTACCCAGGTTCAGGAAATAATAACTATGACAAGACCTACTCAATTACCACAGGCCCCCGATTTCGTAGAAGGCATTATTAACTTGCGGGGAAAGATTATTCCCATAATTGATTTGAAAAAAAGGTTCCATATGGGGATTTCAGATATTACCAGCGATACCCGTAGTGTAGTGGTAGAAGTGGAAGGACAAACGGTGGGAATAATTGTTGACGAGGTTAGTGAAGTTTTGCGTTTGGCAAACAGTGATATTGAGCCGGCCCCGGCGGTAATCGGTGGTATTACCGCAGAATACCTGACCGGTGTGGGTAAGATTGAAGGTCGTCTCTTGATTTTACTGGACATGAATAAGATTCTAACTGACAAAGAAAAAGCCGACCTGGTTGGTGTAGCTAATCCAGCCGAGTAAGTACTGCAACCTGGCCCTGAAATCACACCGGTTTCAGGGCTTTGTTTTACGTTGAGAAACGGAAGAGTATAATAAGGGAAAAGGAGGACTCCAGTGCTTATTGGTGTTGATATAATTGAAATAGAACGGGTTAAAAAAGCGGTAAAGAGGACTCCACGTTTCCTGGAGCGGGTATTTACCAGTCGTGAACTGGGCTATTGTATGAATAAGGCTAATCCCTATCCTTCTCTGGCAGTTCGTTTTGCGGCCAAAGAAGCGCTGCGCAAGCTGCATCCGGCTCTCATAGCGGGAGTGCGTTTTCATGATTTGGAAGTACTTTCGGGTGAGGACGGCAGGCCCCAGGTATACTTGCATGGTGAGGCCCAGCACCGCTGCCGGGCAGAAGGTATCGGGGAAATATCTATTAGCCTTTCCCATTCCCGGGAGCAGGCTATAGCCACCGCAATTGCGAAAAAAGGAGTGAAAACATGAAATTACTAAAAGCGGATGAAATGAAGGATATCGACCGCCGGGC
>CAZOIC010000081.1:0-6413 GCA_964579945.1 uncultured Syntrophomonas sp.
AGCCAGCGCAGGTTCTGCGCATATAGCGGGAAAAAGCAATGCTAGCGCCAGAACAAAAATAGAAACAAACCTCATTGTCTTTGACCTAAATATAATCCCTCCCTGATTAAAATTGTTCTACAATTATACAACCGCTTTTATTCTAGAATTACAGGGATAAAATTTTTGTTAAGAAAACTAGATGAATGCACAGGGCAAGGAAATCTTAAAAGAGTTTATTCTCGGGCCAAGAGAACAAAAACAATATGGTTTTGTATTGAAAAAAAGGGATGCCGGCTATAGTTCAGTCGCTGGTAGTATGAGCAGACCCAATATTAGGATTTTTAATAACGATGGTAGTCGGGAATTTAGATTTTAATGTCCAGGTCATAGATGTACAGGCAATACCATTACTTATGGCAGAATTACTCCAAGTATCTTCCAATGTCCCTTTTCCTATGCAGGATACGGTGGATTTCTATAGCATCGTCCAATACTGCATAAAATACCAAGTAGTCGTCCACTACCATTCTGCGATAGGCAAAGCGGTAACGACCGGTTCCGTATTCCTCGTACATTTCGGGATAGCGAGGTAGTTCTTGTATTTTAGAGACAATGCGGTCGTACTGCTTTATAGCAGTGTTTGCGTGGAATTGTGAAAGGTAGTTGACTACATCCTCCAAATCCTGTACGGCGCGGGGGAGCATTACAATTCTACGCATCAGTTCCATCCACCTTTGCAATCAACTTCCTGCGGAGTTTGGAAGAAACCTCATCGAAGTTATAGCGGGTTGGATTCTCCAAAGCTTCCTTCTGGGCTTCCTGCAAGGCGGCATCAATTCGGCGCTCCTTTTTTAACGCTTCGAACTGCTCAATGCTCATGACAACCATATCGCCATAGCCGTGTTTGGTCAGAAAAACCGGTTCGCCCTCCTCATGGACGATGCGGGAAATTTCAGTAAAGTTATTGCGGAGATCGGAAATCGGTCTGATTTGCGCCATAGTACTCACCTCCTTGGTTATTATCATAAGTTTATCATAATTATGATATACCATCAAGCACGTAACCTGGGGCGCTATGGTCGCTTCACCTGCCAGATGGTTACCGGTGCCCATGATTGCTATCACCAGCCGCTTTAATACTGCTTTTGCCAAACTCGGTGATATTTTTCCAACACATCTTAATATAGAACCAAGACCGCGGTTTGAGGAAACATCGTCTGGAATATATCCTCGTATTCGGCTAATTGTGGGCAGTGGCAAAAGCTTTGAGAGTGGTTCCGCATATGGTATCATAATTTACGGTGGTGAATATACTGTGACCAGGACTGATAAGTTATATGCTCGAATTGTTAATAATCCCAAAGACGTTAATTATGAAGAGCTAGATAAACTGCTTCTAAAGAACGTAGCAACCCTGGATCAGGATCGAGTCACTATACATATCGCCATCCTGAATTAATAGATATATTGACGATACCATTTAAACGACCTGTAAAGGCCATATATGTAAAGCTTCCCTTCCTCATTGGTAAAATCTTAACTCCAGCTATTTCAATTTACCTCCGTTTCAAGCCGGTCCTGGCTGGTGGTAAGGGCCGGCTATTTGGCAGGGCATTTTCCAACCTGCTTGTCAACGCCGTTTCTTATACTGAAAAAGACCATACCATAAATGTGTATTTTAAAAACAAAAATCTCATTATTGAAAATGAATGTGAGCCCATACCGCCGGAGCATCTTGAGCATCTGTTCGAGCCCTTCTATCGGCCGGAATTTGCCCGGGATAGAGATTCCGGTGGAAACGGCCTTGGTCTGTATATTGTTAATACCATTTTTAGTGTCTTAAACGTTTCTTATCAGTTTATACCTATGCATAATCAAAAAGGAATGCGTTTCTGCATTCAGCTTTAACCTAAGTAAGTTCTCCAACTCTCTGCTTTTATCGAGCGGAGAGTTTTTATTTTTTTAAATAAATTATCCAAGTTTCATACTGGTTCCATATAAGCGGTATAGAATGTCACTGTAATAAGATTTTATGAAATCCAAATCAAGCAGAGGACATCAGGCGCTATTACTTCCTGGCGGGGGTGGACATTACTCCGGAGGAGGCCGAAGAGCTGGCGCGCTATACGAAAGGCTGGGTCATCGCGGTCTATCTGCAGCTCTGCGCCTGGCGGGGCAGTGCCACCAGGGCCGAAGCTGTAAGTGTGATGGTAAATACGATGAAATAGGTCTGCCGCTAATCCAGGCAGATAAGGGGCCCGCATTGCAACTGTACGCTAGTTGCAATGCGAGTTCTTTTTTTGTATAATCTGGTTAGATAAAATACGGAAAGATTTATGGATATGACCAAACGAGAAAAATTGATTGAAAGGCTGCTGCAAAGGCCTTCTAATTTTGAATATGATGAAGCAAGGACCCTGCTTTCCAGGCTTGGCTACTCTGAAGAAACAGGTGGCCGTACTTCGGGTTCCCGGGTGGCGTTCGTTAATAATGAAACCAAGCATATAATAAGATTACACAAACCGCATCCGGGAAACACATTGAAAAAATACCAGGTAGAACAATTGATTGATGAATTGCTGAAACAAGGAGTGATTAAATCATGAAAGATATAATGTTATATAAAGATTACTTTGGTTCAGTGCACTACAGTACCGAGGATGAAGTGTTTTTCGGCAAAATAGAGGGGATCAACGATTCCATTAGTTTTGAGGGCAGCAGCGTTGCCAAGTTGAAAGCCGCATTTGAAGAGGCGGTTGAGGATTATATCGAGTTATGCCAGCTTAACGGGAAAGAGCCGGAGAAAGCATATAAGGGCAGCTTTAATATCAGAATAAGACCGGAACTTCACAAACAAGCCGTACAGCTAGCCCTAATGGAAGGTAAATCGCTCAATCAATTTATTGAAACTGCGATAGAAGAAAGAATTCTGCATTTCAAATAAGTTTATTATTCTCAGATCAAATAGTAAAAGACCTGGTGCAGGATTTGATTTTTCAGGCTGAGTTAACTTATGAGGATGGGATTATTGTGGGTACAATTGACGGATTTGATCTGGTAGTTGAAGGAAAATCAGAGCAAGAAACGATCCGGAAATTGACCGAAAGCCTTTTGCCTCCCCTATTTCCATTCTGGTTGCCTTCGGTAAACTTTTGTACACCAAAATAGCTCTCGTCCTGCCCGCTTGAAAGGTTCGCCCTATTTCCGCCGCTGCTGGCAGCGCCAATGATGGTGGTGCGGGAATGGCCCAGGCCTTTCCTATAATGAAAAATGTGTTTACCTTTTTGAATAATTGCTCAGGCTAATCGTCACTTTTACCAGTCAAAAGATTAGCCAGTTGCTTTTTACCCATTCGATAACAGATATAATCCCCAACTGTTACTACCAACAGGAACAGAGCAATTCCAATACTGTACTGAAACGTTGGGCTTAAGGTAGAGAAAACAGGAAGAAATTTAGCATAGGAAGAAAAGGATAAGAGGGCAAATATTAATCCTGCAGTTATAGTTAATAGGAACATGGCCCCCAGGGTTTTGCCGCTGCGGGCGGAACGACGGGAACGAGAAGAACCACCTTGAGGAAGACCAATTTCAAAATTCGGTCCATAAATATCCAGCAACAGGCAAAGTGATGAAAATAGAGAAATAGACAGCACCAGGACTGGTATGGTGAAATACCAGGGATACATTGGTACTCCCGGAATCAGGTAGAGCACTAATAGCACGGTAACCGAATTTAGCAAACTTGGAATCGAAGTTGACAACAGTTTAGCCCGGTAGAGAGCGGCAGGTTGTAGCGGCGACTGCTGCAATACCCACCAGGAGCTTCCTTCCATACTCAAAGCATAAGTCGACAGGTTACTGCCTATTTGAGCGGTAATAAGTAAAAGCATAAACAAAAGCAATCCCCGAGTAAAACTTGCTGATCCGCCAGTATTTGAGGCCAGGTTAAAACCCATAAACCCCATTATTATCAAGACTACCAGCAGGTTATACCAGACCAATGGTAAACGTTTGAAGGTAAGCAAATCTTTCTTAACAACTCCGCCCAGACCACCAAAAATCCTGAGGGGTTTTTTGCGGGCCGGGTTCCGTGCCGGAGCGTAATCGTGGCTGAAAGACCACCCGGAAATAAAGCTGCGCCGGGCCAGAGCCAACGCGGCCAAAGTCATTACCAGAGTAAGCAGGATCAGGGGTAAAAGTGATTCTGTAAATGAAAATGAGAAACCAGGAATAGTTAAGAGCAAGCTTTTGCTTATCCAAATATGGGGCAGCAAAGAGGTAGCCCCTGAATTCCAGCCAGCAACAACTTCCAGCAGAGAACCCGGCTCTACCCGCATTCTCATACTAAGTGAACTATAATATTGAGAAGCTAAAACTATCACCAGAACAAACAGCATTGACCCTACCGTGAGAAATTGCTTCATTTTTTGCGAAGAAACCAGACCGCTTATCAGCAGCAAAAGCAGTGAAGCCAGGGCAGTAAAGATAGCATTGGCCAGAAGCAGGGTAAGGAAAGCAAGCAAATAATATATCGGCGGGGCTTCTACCCCCAGCCCATAGCCAACCCAGAGAGCTCCGGTGAAAGGTAAAAGCATAAGCAGATTCTGATTGAAACTGTGCAGAAACTTGACCCCAAATATAGAGCCGGTTGACAATGGAGTAGCCAACAGGAAGAATAGGTCCTCGGATTCATAAAAATTTTGATAAATTACCCTGAACCCCGTTAGTAGTAACAGCACAAAAATGGCCAGAGAAGCACCGGCAATAAGGTTAAACTCGGTTGCATACATCATTTCCGGGTTGCTATCTAGAATAGTCCTGGTAAGGCGGGTCATTTTGTATCCGCCACTGCCGATAAAAAAGGCCAGCATAAGCGTAACCAGAATACCTATACTTCCCGGTAGAGCTTTTTTCAATCCACCCTGAATCAGGCTGTTACGCATAGCCAACAGGTCATATTTTAAGATTAAAGCAGCTTCCCGCACCTTATTCCTCCAACATTTGCGATATTTCAGTGTATTCAGCTCCACCGGTCAATTCCAGAAATAGGTCTTCCAGGGTGGGTGAACTCCTATCTGCCGACTGACCATGATGGGATCGCGTTCTCAGTTCCTCGATACTGCCCAGGGCCAGGAGTTGACCATTCTGAATTATTCCTACCCGGTCACACATTCTCTCTGCTATCTCCAATATATGGGTAGACATAAAAATAGTAACCCCTTTTTGGCATAAGGTACGCAGGAGATCCTTGATCATGCGGGCACTCCTGGGGTCAAGGCCCACCGTAGGTTCATCCAGAAAAATTACCCTTGGTTCATGCAGCAGAGCTGCTATTAGCGACATCTTCTGTTTCATCCCATGGGAAAACCCGCCCATTAACTCATCCGCCCGGTCACTCAAGTTAAAAATCTCCAGCCAATGATTGCTTTGTCGTTCTGCCATAGTCCGGTCCATATGATAGATGTCGGCAATGAATGACAGGAATTCACGAGGCGAAAGTTTTTCATAGAGATTGGGCTGGTCAGGTACATAAGCGAGCAATGACTTGGCCTGCACCGAATTGCGATGAACATCAATGCCATCCAGCAATACCTGACCCTGGGTAGGTGTTAAAATCCCCGCCATCATTTTAATGGTGGTAGTCTTACCGGCACCATTGGGGCCTAAAAAGCCGAACAACTCTCCGGATTTAACTTCCAGGTTAAGCTGCTTCACCGCAGGTAGCTTACCATAATTTTTAGTCAGGTTCACTGTCTTAATCATGTTTTCTCTCCTCCCGCGGGTTTTAAGTGGCATAGGATCGATCGTGTATGATGACATATTGTCATCAGTATACCACGGTGCCCGGAACTGTGGTATACTGTTTTTTGCCGGTTTAATCTATCAGCAGTATCCTGGCCCCAACTGCCAGTAAAGCAATGCCCAGCAAATCCAGGTAATGAAACTCGAACTTTTTCATTCCAAAAAGACCCAGGCTGTCTACCAATACAGCAGTCAATATCTGGGCCACTATTATAGCGGTAGTAGCATTACCCACCCCTATCTGAGGTATGGTACGTACCACCAGGTAGATTATTATCACGTTTAATACCCCACCCAGAAATGCATACCAGGGAACCGAAGTTATTTTTGCAAAGTTGTTAAAACCCACCCCCAGAACCAGGATAATAATTAGAGCCACTAAACTACCTATGACGTGTACCAGCAGGGTGGATTCCCATAATCCGATTATTTTACCCAGAGCCGCATTGAACGTACCCTGCAGGGCCATGGCAGACCCGGACAAAGCTGCCAGCAATAAGTAAAGCCAGTTCACAAAAATTAATCCCCTTCGTTGTTTCTGTTTAGTGTCCGGAAATCGAACGGCTTTTATGCTTAAATAAACGTAGCTAACAAAATTATTATAATACCCAGCCAGAACCCCCACCA
>CAZOIC010000082.1:0-6201 GCA_964579945.1 uncultured Syntrophomonas sp.
GTTTCGATTAAGGGAGGAGGATGGCAGCTAATGCCGGATTATTACGTCCTTCGTTATTATTTTTATATGGATGATGAAGATGATAAAATACAAGGTTTCCTTAAAATAGTGCAGGGCAGCTTACCCCTTAACTTATATAATCCCCGCGATTATGGGGAGATATTACCCTCGGCCCTGTATCATCAGCTGGAGTTTGATAATGTAAAAATACTGGTTTTGGGCATTAATAGCAATAAATCTGCCTGGAAAGAAAGCCTGGAATTATTGGCTTCCTCAGAAGAACAAGCAGGTATTAACGCTGATGTTTTACTAGGTTGCGCCAGTGTCCTGTGCGGGCATGGTTATGAATGGGAATTGCTGTTAGAAGAGGTGTCCCGGATAGCACCGGTAAAAGAATTAATACCTGCAGTTATTGACCGTGGGCAGATAGCTCGTATATCCGACAGCCGGGTTAGGGGAGAAACTTATTTTCTATGCTCATTGGAGGAACATACTGCATTAAACCGGCGCTTTCTGCTGGAAGGCTTGCCGCAGCTGCAAGCTGGAATAATTAAGCTGCAGATGATAATTTCCCTTTTACGCGACCGCCACCAGACAATCATCCTGGAGAAGGAGGAGCTTAACCAAAAACTTTCCCGGATACTTCATGCCCACCTGGTTACTGAACAAAGCAACCTGGAAGAATCCACCGAACTGGAACAGCAGATTGATGAGCTATCTGCCTCTTATGGGATGATAGCGGGGGATTATGCACTGTTAAGTCAGGATTGTAAAAAAATCGATTCTCTATTAAATGATCTTAACCGGCAGTTTCGAATACAACCAGGCCTGAAATTGGATGATGAATTTCGTGATAACATAGTTCAACCATATCACAGTCGTTTGCAGGAAATGCATAATACCCTGGATGAGCTGCGTATATCCCGGGAGAATCACCAGGCCGCCATTGAAGTGGTGCGCAGTAAGGTTGATATTCTTAACAGCCGGGCTAATATTGCTACTCAAGGGCAGATTAAAGACCTTATGGAATTAAACACCCAGATGCAAAAGCAAAGCCTGGTTTTTCAGTATGCCGCCGGCTTGATTGAGTTTATCGTACTGGCTTATTACAGTCACAGCCTCTGGTCCCATCTAGCCCATAATGCTTATGCGGCTATCCCCGGTTGGATACAGTTTATAGTGGTTATGGTCTTTTCTGGCAGTACGGTTTACTGTACTCATCTGCTGGCCGAATATATGCAGGGTGAACACCATGTCCGCAGGGAGCTAATCACCTGGACTATCTTCCTGATGGCTCTCTTTATTTTTGTGCTTGTGGGTACGGTATTACTGGGTGCAAAAAGCCCAGCGCATTAGTTATACCGGGTGATAGAAGACAGGACCGGATGGTTAAAGAGCGAATACGGGGGACCGCGAACACGGGGACAGTCCCTCTGTTTCCTTGGTTCCAGGCGAAACAGCAGGGACAGTCCCCATGTTCGCGCCGTGGTCTCCTTACACCTTACGCCTTACGCCTTGCGCCTTACACCTTACACCTTACACCTTACGCCTTACGCCTTGCGCCTTGCGCCTCACTCATCCTACCCCATCAGTTTTATGGCTTTTAGTCGATCTGCTAATTTTTTATAATGGCCTTCTTCCTCCCGGGCTATCTGTTCAAACATCAAACGGGTTTCCGGGTCATCTGCCTGTTTGGCCAGTTCTCTATACCGATCCCGGGCTTTTAACTCTTCCTTTATCGCCAGTTCCAAGGCTTCTTTCGTATTCAAATTTAATCCCTCCTGATGAATGTTTATTATAAATCGATAATAGCACTTTTCGCTATCGGGAAATAGAGGTAAGCCTTTACGCCTGGCTAACAAAAGGCAGACAAGGGATAGCTCTCTTGTCAGCGTGTTATAAGGACCGCGTGTGTCCTTAAGGGTATCCCTCAACACGTTTTGGAAACTAAGCCGTTATGCTGACGAGGGGATCAGCCGGTAATGGCCTTGATGATTTTTTCCTTGGTGCAATCAGTAACGATAGTAAAATCCCCTATCCCCTGGGGAAGGACTATTCTTAATCTGCCTTCTGCAACTTTTTTATCATTGAGCATGGCGGTATAGACCTCTTCCGGTGGTAGTGGCGGGAAAGCCGTGGGAATACCCATCTGCCGATAAAGTTCCCTAATCCGATTGGCTTCGCTCTCCTGTAGAAAGCCTTCATCCTGCGCCAGGTTAACTGCTGCCATAGTTCCTATAGCTACTGCCTCACCGTGGCTGTAAACATTATAGGAGGTAAGTTTTTCAATAGCATGACCGAAGGTATGACCCAGGTTAAGTACTGCCCGCAATCCTTCTTCCCGCTCGTCTTCAGCCACAATCTCACTCTTTATGCGGCAGGAATAGTAAATGATAGTGCTTAAGCATTCCGGGTTCCGGTCTATGATTTTTTGAGCATTTTCTTCCAGATAATTAAAAAAAGATGCATCGTAGATGATGCCGTATTTTATTACCTCACCTAAACCGCTGCGGAATTCCTTGTCATTCAAGGTAGCCAGGGTATTGATATCTATTAGTACCAGGCGTGGTTGGTGAAAAGCCCCAATCAGATTCTTGCCCCGGGGATGGTTCACCGCCACCTTACCGCCGACACTGCTGTCTACCTGAGCCAGCAGGGTAGTAGGCAATTGCACAAAATCAATTCCCCGCTGGTAAATGGCAGCCACAAAACCGGCCAGATCTCCTACTACTCCCCCTCCCAGGGCTATTACCATGCTTCCCCGTTCCAGGTTTGCAGCCAACATATCATCCAGTATTTTTTCGGCTTCAGCCATGTTTTTATAGGTTTCTCCATCCGGCATCAGGGCCACCTGCACCTGAAAACCGGCACTCTCCAGAGAGGAAACTACTTTTGGTCCGTACAGCGGAAAAACGGTAGGGTTGCTGACCAGGATGAGTTTCTGGGTTTTGCTTACGCCACGCACCAGTATGCCGGCATCATCCAATATACCGGGAGCAATTTTTATAGAATAACTGCGCTCATTTAACCTGACCTCAAGATTTTCCATTCTCTTGTCCTTTCCCAGGGAAGGAAGCAAAAGAACCGTCCCCTTGCTTCCTCAGTATCCCAATTATCTCATCCGTAACCTGCTCCGGGCTTTTACCGCTGGTGCTGACCTGATAATCAGCCTGAGCGTATAAAGCTTCTCGAGCTTTCAACATTTCCTCAATGTCCTGCAGCTGTGCATCTTTTTTTATTAAAGGCCGGGTACCCTTCTTACGGTTTACTCTTTCCAATATCTCATTGGGCGTAGCTTCCAGGTATATGATGATTCCATTCTGGCGCAATCTATCCATATTTACCTGCTGCAGCACTACCCCTCCACCGGTAGCAATCACCAGTCCGCTTTCCCGGGCCAGTTTTTGGGCTAATAGTTTTTCCTCAGAGCGAAACCTGATTTCACCGTAGCGTTTAAATATGTCGCTCACGGTCATCCCTACAACCCGTTCAATCTCCCGGTCCATATCAACAAATTTTCGATTAAGCCTTCCGGCCAGTCGCGAACCCACTGAACTCTTGCCGGTACCCATAAAACCGATAAGTACTATATTCTTTTCCATTTCCACACCCTACTCAAGTATTCCCGGTAGCTGCTGCAGGCTTGCGCTACCTGCTCCATACTTTCTCCTCCAAATTGCTCTCTGCAAGCTCGGGCTAATACAAATGCCAGCATAGCCTCACCTACTACTGCTGCTGCCGGCACCGCACATATATCAGACCTTTCCACCTGGGCTTTTTCTTCCTCCCAGTTGGTAGTGTTAACACTGATCAGGGGTTTATAAAGGGTAGGAATAGGTTTCATATAAGCCCGGGCGTAGATAACCTCGCCATTACTGATACCGCCTTCTATGCCGCCGGCCCGGTTGCTGTCCCGCTGCAATCCTGTTTCCTCCCGGTAACGTATCTGGTCATGCACCTCGGAGCCGAACTCACCGGCATTGGCTATGCCATCACCTATCTCCACAGCTTTGATAGCCGGTATGCTCATTAAAGCTGCTGCTATCTGCCCATCCAGTTTACGCTCCCAGCTTACATGGCTGCCTAACCCGGGATAAACCCCCAGTGCGCCGACTTCGAAGCTTCCGCCCCGGGATTCACCCTCTCTTTTAGCCTGCTCAATAAGTTTAATCATTTCTGTTTCGCTTTCTTTATCAGGGCAGCGCACGGGTGAGTCTTCTACCCGAAGACAGAAATCTTTCAGGGTGTCTTTTTCTACTGTGACCGCTTTCGCTTTAACTGAGCCAATTGACCTTACATAGCTGTATACAGATATGCCAAACTGCTCTAAGAACAGTTTAAAAAAAGCTCCCGCTGCTACCCGGGAAGCAGTCTCCCGGGCACTGGCTCTTTCCAAAACATTGCGCATATCGCGGTGCTGGTATTTCATGGCCCCGGGCAAATCAGCGTGACCGGGACGCGGCCTGGTTAACACCTTATCGTTAATGCGGGAACAGGCGCTGCTGTTCATAATATCCTGCCAGTTCTCATAATCCCGGTTGCGGATAAGAAAACTGATGGGACTGCCCAGAGTTTTAGTGTTCCTGACCCCGGCAAATATTTCTATTTCATCGGTTTCAATCTGCATACGTCCGCCGCGCCCGTAACCTTTTTGGCGCCGGCCCAATTCCTCGTTAATATACTCTTCATCCACCGGCAAGCCGGAAGGCAGGCCTTCTATTATAGTTATTAACCCCTTGCCATGAGATTCCCCGGAAGTAGTAAACTTCAGCATCAGCAACCACCCTATTTCTTTTTAATATATCCTCCCTGGAAAAACTTGGGTTCCATTAAAACAATAAAGGCACCTTAACCCTTATTCTTGAATCCTAATCCTACTTGCCGAAGGATTTACAATTACCGAAATCCTCTTGCCATATTTGTTCTTTAAAGTTATCTTGCCTGCCTTGGGCGTAACCGCACCCGTGGGTTTAAAGCCGCACACCGGATAGCCACCTTGCTTTTCAAAAGAGTACTCCAGAGGTGGAAATACTATGCTGGGGCTTAACTTATAGGTAGCAGAAGTTGTACCATCTTTTATGTAACAGTTTAAATTCGGTTTAAAAGTTACCATCTGGGTAATTCCACTGGTAATAGCCTCCTGGCGAGCGGACCGTAAAACCCAGGCTACCTGGCGGGCATCAGTTTTCACCTTATAAGTTTCCAAAACCCGGTCGAAGCGGGGCAGGCTTATGGTTCCTATTATTGCAATAATAGCCAGAACCATCATTATTTCAATAAGGGTAACGCCGGACCTATTCCAGTTCACGCAGCAGCACCTCTTTCATCAGCTGCAGTGGTGGTTTTATTCCCAGCCATATCTCCAGGCTTAAAGCGGCCTGGTGCACAAACATGGATAAGCCATTTATGGTCTTTAGCCCCTGGGTCTGTCCCATAGCCAGAAAGGCCGTGTTTAAAGGGTTATAAATAATATCGCAAACTACAGTCCCAGGCTGCAGCATATCCAGAGCAGCCACCGGGGATTGCTCAATCCGAGGATACATTCCTACCGGGGTACAATTAATAATAATATCGCTTAAACCAGCCAGTTTTGTAAATGTTTCTTCACTCATAGGGTGAGCCCTTGCAGGTATATCCGAGGGTAAAGCCAGGGAACCGGCCAGAGCCTGGGCCCGCGGCAGGTCAATATCAATAAAGTCCAACTGCGATATCCCTTGTGCAGCCAGAGAAACTGCCAGTGAACGGGCTGCTCCCCCGGCACCAATAAATAATGCTTTTCCCTGCAAGGCAACCTCTGCTTCCTGCAGAGAAGCAATAAAGCCTGCTCCATCCGTGTTGTAACCCCGCAGGCAGCCATTTTCATTGTTGATGACATTGACGGCCCCGCAAGCGGCGGCCTCAGGAGAAATATCGTCCAGGTAGGGAATTACGGCTTCCTTGTGCGGTATGGTGACATTAACTCCTCGAAAATTTAAGCTGCGAATAGCATTTACCGCATCTTCCAACCGTTCTCCCGGAACGGCAAAAGGCAGGTAAACACAATTGCAGCCTATTTTCTGCAGGATATAATTGTGCAGCAGCGGCGACAGGCTGTGGGCAACCGGATTTCCGAATAAACCCAGGTATTGCGTGTTCGCATTTATACACATTAATACCAGTCCTTTATAACTTTCTGACAAGGGGACGGTTCTCCTGTCAGGA
>CAZOIC010000083.1:0-6149 GCA_964579945.1 uncultured Syntrophomonas sp.
CTTACGAAACATTAATTGCAGATATATGATATATAAAAATTTTTGATTAATTATTCGAAATTTAGGAAGGATTATAGGAAACGTTATAGAATAAAAATAATATAAGAAAAAATACATCAAACTATAACTAAAAATTATGACACAAAGGGGGGGATTAGTAATTGACCGAGCTATAACTAACGGCAATATATTGTGTAATATTAAAGGATTTATAACCTGGTGCTCAGATATATTGCTTGGTTAGAGCCGATATTTACTATTGAGGAGGTTGTAAAGTTGAAGAACAAGAAGTACTTGATGATTATTGCCGGATTTGTATTCGGCGCACTGGCAGCCTATATGACCAAGTTGGGCAATCCGGGCAACATGGGGATTTGTGTAGCCTGTTTCTATCGTGATATTGCTGGCGCCCTGGGATTTCATCAGGCAGCAGTAGTACAGTATCTGCGTCCGGAAATAATGGGGATATGCCTGGGAGCATTTGTGGGCGCCATATCTTTTGGCGAATTTCGTGCTCGTGGTGGCTCAAGCCCCCTGGTGCGGTTTTTACTGGGTATGTTTGTGATGATTGGCGCTCTGGTTTTTCTGGGCTGTCCAGTTCGTGCGGTACTCAGGCTGGCAGGAGGAGACTTGAATGCCGTGTCGGCAATTGCAGGAATTGTGGTCGGCGCCTTAATAGGAATCTATTTCCTAAAACGAGGATTCAATCTGGGTAGGGCTAATTCTACCTATAAAATAGCTGGATACTTAATGCCTTTGATTATGGCCGGATTACTATTGTTTGCTATATGCCAACCCCAGTTCATTATTAACAGCGTAAAGGGTCCTGGTTCTATGTATGCTCCTTTAATTATTTCCCTGATAGTGGGAATGATAATTGGTGTTTTGGCTCAAAAAACCAGAATGTGTTTTGTAGGGGGCTGGCGCGACCTGTCTCTGGTTAAGGATGCCTATCTTTTTAGTGGTATTGCTGCTTTCTTTGTTGGTGCACTTGTAGTTAATTATTTCATAGGCGCAATAAATATTGGTTTTGAAGGTCAACCGGTAGCCCACACCAATCAATTGTGGAATTTTATGGGCATGGTTCTCTGCGGACTTGGTTGTACCTTACTGGGTGGCTGTCCCCTGCGGCAGACAGTTCTGGCGGCGGAAGGGGATAGTGATGCCAGTGTAACTATACTGGGTATTATAGCCGGAGCTGCGGTAAGCCATAATTTCTTACTGGCTTCTAGTCCTGATGGAGTTGCTGTCTTTGGCCCTACAGCAGTTATCATTGGTCTTATATTTGTCGGCTGTATCGGCTTTTTTATGAGCGAACAACTGGAATAAAAAAATGTCCTGTTACATGGATGGAGGTTCAACCGATGTTTTGGCGAAAGGAAAAATCCAATACAGGCAGTTCGGGTAAAACCAGTAATAATCAGGGAAAAGGGCTGGTTTTATTTGATAGCGTGGAAGATGCTATAAGGGCGGAAAAGCTTGTTGTAAAGGCTGGATATGTATGCAGTCTGGTGGCTCCCCCACCCCGGTTACGCAGGGGGTGTGATGTTGCCGTAGAAATAAACCTGGTAGAACAACCGGCGATAGAAAGAGTACTGGGAAAGGCTCCTTATGTCGAGATAGTGCCTCTTTCAGGCAGCGGTAAATTACTGGATATAGTTCAGGTGTTTAATTACGGGGATTATACCATGGTACGGGCAGGAAATATGAAACTCACTTTTGAAGATATTAGCGGCATTATCGTAAACACTTCGGGAGGCGGATGCCCGGATATTCCCTACCTTCATATTGAATTAGTAGGGAAACGGTTGGATGAAATTCCCCGACCTAAAGATATTGGGCATACCCTGTGTGCGTTAATGCTGGATCGAGCAGTTGAAGGAGCCAGGGATGTCTGGATGAATGGAGGTAAGCCTTGATGCTCTTAATTGCAGGTATAATCCCCCACGGTGATGTTCCCCTGATTACTGGTAAAGTAGAGAAGAATGGGCATTTTCTAAGCATTCAACATTACGATATCCCCACTGCGCAGGGGACGGCTGCTATGATAAGTGCCGCTCTGGCTCTGACTGAATATTTGCAAATTGAGCCACCTCGGGTGGTACTGGCGGGCGATACGGGAAGAGGCGAGGGTAGCCGCAGAGTTTACGAGTATTTAATTGATAATGTAATGGAATTATCTCCTGATGTACTGGCCCTTCATTACTGGATGCCTGATCTGGAATTAATGCATCAGCTTTACGAAAAGGTGCAGATGCTTAATCCCAGGCCGGTATTAATTGCCGATGCTGCTTCCATGTACGCAGCTAAAGCTGCGGGATTGGCTGCTGGTTTTGATGTTTTTACGCCGGATTTATCGGAAATTGCGTTTCTGGCTGATCCCGAAGCCATACATCCGGCTTATATTGATAAACACCTTTTTCAATCCTGCAATTCATCAACGGTACCGGCTCTTATAGAAAAAGCCTATAGAAGTCATGGTGCCTCCAAATATTTGCTGGTGAAAGGAAAATCCGACTTTATAGCAGATGAAAATGGAGTAATGGCAGTTATTGATGAGCCTGATGTACCGGAACTTGAATGTATTGGCGGCACTGGTGATACTATTACCGGCATGTGTGCTGGGTTAATTTCTAAAGGATTGGACACCAAGCAGGCTCTGCTATTAAGTGCCAGGGCTAACCGACTTGCCGGTATGGTTGACACCACGACTCCGGCCACTAGCATAGAAGAAATAATTACTCGATTTCCTGAAGTATTTAAAAATCACCTTGATATATAGTTTGAAAATTATAGCTAATTAAAAGGGAGGTATTAACATGTCACTGGAAGTTGACGTTCGGGGACTTTCCTGTCCTATTCCAGTAGTCAAAACCAAGAAGGCTATGGAAAAAAGCCCGGCAGAAACTATTGTTGTCTTACTAGAAACAGAGGTATCTAAAGAAAACGTGTTGAGACTAGCTGATAATCAGGGTTATAAGAGCAAGGTTGAGCAACTCGGAAATGAATATAAACTAATTTTAGAACCAGGTTCAAAATAAGAAAATCAATAACATCGTCTGTTTTATTATTTATGGCTTTTGGCAACGCTCCCATTACCAGGGAGCGTTGTTTGTATTAACATAGGAGCTTGAATAAGATTCTTGACATTATAGTGCTACAAGAAATATTATAAGGACAGTAATAATGGTCATATGCCCATTAAAATAAAAAGTGTACTGCCACTTTTAGGCTGTATGATCTGGAGACTTGAAAGCAATAGAATTGCTGGGTATCCCGTAGGACCGGACATAATAAGCAGAACTTTGGATAGAAAGGTAAATAATCATATGAAAGAAGAGTCAGAGAATAGATCAACAGAAGGGGCCCAGGAGCTATCCTCTTTAGCAAACATTCCGATGCACCTGTTACCACTGTAATTGTTAAAGACCGGGTTCTGGCACACAACCCGGCAGCAGCAGTATACAGCAGTTACTACCGTAAAAAAGTCCTGGGGCTTGCGAAATAGTATCCACCATAGATAGGGATAAAAACAATAAAAGGAGGGGTTGCATTAATGAAACTTGGCCTAATTCGTTGTATGGAGACGGAGGACATATGTCCTGCCACAACAGACCTGAGGTTCATTAAAGAGAAAAAAGGTGTTTTTGCTAATGTTGAAGGTGAAATAGAACTTATCGGTATTGTAACTTGTGGTGGTTGTCCCGGTAAAAAAGCTATTAGCAGAGCTGCTGAAATGGTCAAGAGAGGCGCCGATACTATTGCCATAGCTTCTTGTATTACCAAAGGTAACCCAATTGGTTTTCCCTGTCCTCATGCAGATCTTATACGGGCAGCTATTGCTAAAAAACTCGGGCCGGATATCACAATTCTGGATTATACCCATTGATTGTTGGACAAAGGCAGGAGTTATTCAGCTCCTGCCTTTCTAAAAATTCATTGTATCTTGCGCTTAAAGTTTGGCTTTTATGGATTCAACTATTTTAGTAACTTTTTCTGAGTGGTAATTTTGCCCTATATTATTTTAGCGCCGGTATCCTTCATATAACTTGCGCATGTAAAACTTTTGCCCATCAAACTGCATTTCTACCAGTTTTTCTTCTGCTATCATTTTCTCTACTACTTCCCAATCTTGTTGAGCACGACTGAGCAATTCCCGTACGGCATCCTGGCGCATAGGATGAACGGAACAGGTGCTCAGTATGTCGCTTTCAATATCGCCGCTAAATGCAAAATCACTACCTTCAAATCCAATCAGGTATTCAACCTGTGGCACATACTGTTTAAATATCTGATAAGCTTGATTAATGGGGCCTTCCTGCGGGGGCTTAACCCATTTCTGAGCGGGAGGACGGGTGGGAATGGAGAGATAGGCAACAGAAGGACTGAGTTGGGAAATAAAGCGGGCTACGGCTTCAAGTTCCTCCAAATCTTCATTAACATCCCTTATGAGCATAGTCTCGCTTAACAATTGACCCTTAAATTGACGGCTAAATTGGAGAAGGCCTTTTTGAATTTCTTCCAGGTCAAGTTGTTTTAAGGGGTGGTTAACCTTGCGCCATATGTTTTCATTTACCGCATCTACTTTTACCGAGACCAGGTCAGCCTCGGCCAGTTCTCGCATCACATCATCCCGTCCCATTAGTGATGAATTAGTTATAACTGCTACTTTTAATTCCAGGCTTTTTAATCTTTCTATTAATCTGCCCAAATTAATATCCAAAGTAGGTTCCCCATCAGGTACTATGGTCAGGTAATCAATCTGTTCACCCCGGCTCAGGGCCAGGTTAACCTTTTCTTTAACTTCCTGGAACAATTCTTCAGGATCATAAAATTCCTGTCTTTGCGCCTGCATATGGGAAGAAAACCCCTGTTGGCAATATATACAGGCATACGTGCATATTTTAGGAGGAATATTATTAATACCCAGACTGCGTCCCAAACGACGTGAAGGTACCGGTCCAAAACATCTCATTTTTTCACCCTTTCTATCTGCATTTAATATAAATCTTGAAAAAACATGGATAATATACACTGTTGGTAGTAGGGCAACGGAATATACCCGAATACGGTGTTTCATTTGTTAATTTGCCTGCCATCAGTCTCAGGAACCTCAATATTTAATGCTTTTATTTTTCGGTAAAGTGTACTTACATCAATTCCCAAATCCCGGGCGGCCTGTTTACGGTGTCCCTGATGCCTTTGCAGGGCTTCAATAATAAACTGTTTTTCCATGGATTCCAGGCTTAGCGAACCTAGCTTCCCCAATGCAGACACTGAGCTAGACCGCAGCTCGATGGGCAGGTGCTGTAACTCTATTATTCCACCCCAGCATAAGACAAATGCTTGTTCAATTATATTTTCCAGTTCTCGAATATTCCCGGGGAAATCATAATTAATCAGAATGGACATAACCTCATCAGATACCCCTATAATGTCTTTATTTTGGAGACGATTATATTTATATATCATATGGTCCACCAAAAGCGGGATATCCTCTCGCCGTTGTTTTAACTCCGGCAGTTTCATATGAATTACACATATACGGTAATACAAATCTTCCCGGAAAGTTCCGTTTTTGACCAGTTCGCTCAAATCCCGGTTGGTAGCAGCAATTATCCGTGTATCCACCTTTACCGGTTCCAGAGAACCCAGTGGTTCCATAACTCGTTCCTGTAATACCCGCAAAAGCTTAACCTGCATGGCCGGTGACATGTCGGCGATTTCATCCAAGAATATGGTGCCCCCGTCAGCCATGGCAAACCGTCCCGGCTTATCCCGTTTGGCATCGGTAAAGGCGCCGGCTTTGTACCCAAACAACTCGCTTTCCAAAAGGGTATCTGGTAAGGCTGCACAATTTACCCCCACAAATCGTTTCTTTTTACGCGGGGAAAGATTATGAATAGCTTTCGCAAATAGTTCTTTACCGGTGCCACTGGCACCCTCGAGCAGTACTGTACTGTTGCTTTCGGCAACCCGGGGCAAAATGCTAAACAATTCCAACATGGTGGAACTACGGCCAATAATGTCTTCATAACTATACCTGGCCTCCAGTTGTTTTTGCAATTGCTCAATATGGCTGAGATCTTGAAAAGTCTCTACCCCTCCCACAATTTCGCCTTTTTCATCCCTTAATATTGCGGTTGACA
>CAZOIC010000084.1:0-1503 GCA_964579945.1 uncultured Syntrophomonas sp.
GAGCCGACTGTCGGTAGTAGGAATACGGTTAGTGTAGTCAACATTAAGCTGGGTAAGGGCGCTGATATAGATTTTAAACTTCTGTTCTCGGGGAATACTCCAGGTTAGATGTTCATTTAGACCATGTATACCTTCAATGATAATAGGTTCACCCGGTGGTACCATGGTCATCCTGCCTTTAACAGCAGAACAGCCATCGGTAAAACTGTAAATAGGGGTCTCCACTTCTTCTCCCTTAATCAGGCGAATCAGATGATCATTAAACAAGTCCAGTTTTAACGCTTCCAGAGCTTCAAAATCGTAATCACCATCTTTATCACGGGGGGTCAAATCGCGGTCAACAAAATAATCGTCCAGGGAAATCATAACCGGCCTGCGCCCATTTACCCGCAATTGGATAAGTAACCGTTGAGCAAAGGTAGTCTTTCCCGATGATGACGGACCGGATATGAGAACTAACCTTATTCTGGGGTCACAACATATGCGGTCGGCAATATAGGCAATCTTCTTTTCATGCAGAGCCTCATTTACCCGGATAAGATCACCAGTATTACCATGGGTAATGATATCGTTTAAGGCAGCCACATGGGGTGTATCCAGCATCTCAGCCCATTGTTTGGCTTCCTGGTATATCTGAGCCAGTTTGGGCTGTTCCAAATACTTTTCAATATGCCCGGGGTTATCTTTTTCTGGGGTCTGCAATATGAGTCCAGGGGGATAATTAAACAAGCGAAAACAGTCTATTAACCCGGTATACGGGAGCATATAGCCATAGAAATATTCGTAGAACCCATCCAGTTCATAAATATGGACATGGCCTTTATCCCGGAATTCCAATAACTTAACTTTATCCATCTGCCCCTGGCGGGCAAAAATGCTGCTGGCCTCTTCTTTAGGTACAGTCATTCTATTTATGGGCAGGTTACGGGCAATAATTTCCTGCATGCGTTTTTGCAGCTTCTCTATATCCTCTGAAGATGGTTGCCAGTTTAAGAACTCGCAGTATAGCCCATTGGAGAGAGAATGTTTAATAATCAGGATTTTGTGCGGGTACAGCTCCCGACAAGCCTTAATCAGTAGAAATGCCACTGTCCGCCGGTATATTCTCATCCCCGCTTCACTATTAGGATAAACTAGCTCTATTTCGCAGGAATCCTCAATTAGCTGGTGCAAGTCGTATAAAGTATTGTCCATAATTCCAGCCATTACCGGATATTCTGTAGAAGGTAAGATGTTTTTTATAAACTCCGCCGCCGTTATACCAGACGTAACCTGGTAAGTGCCTATACCTTTAACCTTTACGGTTACTTGCTCTAGAGAATCTATTGCCATTCTTTTTCCTCCTCAACCCCCCATGGTATCTTTTTATTATATATCATATTGCCGGGTTAAGGCGGATATTTGTGGTTTTTCATGGGTGTTATCGGCTATCAAGGATGTGAAATGGCGCATCGGTGTGAATTTACCGCTCTGTTTTCTCACTAACCGCTGCAAGGGCAGACC
>CAZOIC010000084.1:1603-6143 GCA_964579945.1 uncultured Syntrophomonas sp.
AGCTGGGCTGATAAATCTTTTTGCAATCGCTCTACAATGCGGTTGACACTGCTGTTAATATCATTCTCGGTTAAGGTTCTCTCCATAGACTGAAAGGTCATCTTGAAGGCCATGCTCTTGTAGCCCGAGGCCACCTGCTCACCCGAGTAAAGGTCAAATACGGTTACATCCTTGAGCAGTTCCTTTTCCGCATCTCTGATAACCTTAAGGGCGACGGCGGCAGTAACCTCATCCGCCACTACCAGCGCAATATCCCGTTCCACTGCCGGATAGCGGGCTATTTTATCCACCATTAAACGGGTACGCTTATGGGCAAATAATTTTTCCACATCTAGCTCGAAAGCGCAGCAACGCTGCTTAATATCGTAATTTTGCAATACCAGGGGATGAACCTCACCGATTACTCCCAGTTCATCGCCAAAGTATTTTAGTATTGCCGACCTGCCCGGGTGGTAGGAAGAATCCTTGGCCACCACAAACTCGCAATCTTCCAGGCCCAGTTTCCACAGCAGGTTTTCCACTATTCCCTTCAAGTAGAAAAAGTCCATTTCTACCCGGTGCCGGGTCCAGTTCACATCACTATGGCCACAGACGATAGCACCCAGTCTTACTGTCTCCAGCGGCAGTCCTGATTCGGCCGGGAAAAAAACTGCGCCCATCTCATAAAATCCCAGGTTTTCATTTTTACGAGCCAGGTTATTACTTACATTTTGCAGCAAACCAGGAAGCAGCAAGGTGCGCATAACCGCCTGTTCCTCTGACAGGGGGTTGGCAATCCTAACCACATTACGCAGGTTGCTATCCTGCGGTAATAATAAGCGCTGGAAATTTTCCTCGCTTATAAAGCTGTAATTAATAACTTCATTTAAGTACGGGGACATAATATTTTTAATTTTATCCCTGAATTTTTGAAACGGCGTTAAGCCCCCGGGAGTAGTTTCGCCCCCCGGTAAGGCCGGTTCTATTTGGTCATATCCGTGGAGGCGGGCTACTTCCTCAATCAAATCCACCTCAATTTCAATATCAGGACGGTAACTGGGAATGTCAACAATAAAGTTTCCTTTCCGTTCCTTAACCGGGAATTGCAATTTTTCCAGGTAAGAGCGTATCTGAGACGGAGTGAGTTCCATACCCAGCAGGTAGTTAACCCGTTCTGGACGCAGGGTAACCTGTAATTCTTTTCTGGGGTCAGGGTATTCATCGCAGACACCCTTTGCCACTTCACCCCCGGCCAGTTCCTGAATCAGCATGGCGGCACGGTTTACCGCATATATAACTCCGTTTATATCGGTTCCCTTTTCAAAACGTATGGAAGATTCGCTGCGCAGCCCCACCTTGCGCGAGGTGCGACGGATATTAGGACCTAAAAACCAGGCTGATTCCAGTAATACATTGACGGTGGCATCATGGATTTCACTATCCAATCCACCCATGATACCGGCCAGGGCCACTGGTTTGCTGCCGTCGGTTATGACCAGCATGTCATTGTCCAATGTTCTTTCCACTTCGTCTAAAGTAGTAAATTTTTCCCCCGCCATAGCCCGACGTACCAGGATAGTATTGCCCAGCAGGTTATAGTCAAAGGCGTGCAGGGGCTGGTTACATTCCAACATTACATAGTTGGTTACATCAACCACATTGTTGATAGGCCGGATGCCCGAATGAATCAGGGCTTTCTGCAGCCATGCGGGTGATTCTTGTATTTTCACATTCTTTATTAGGCGAGCAGCATAACGCTGGCAAAGATCGACGTCATCTATTCCCACTTTGATGTACTGGTTTATATTTTCCTGACTTTCTTTAATAACAATCTCCGGTAACCGGATACTGGAACCACTCAGTGCCGCTACCTCCCGGGCCAGGTTAATCATGCCCAGGCAATCACCCCGGTTGGGGGTCAAATCCAAATCCAGAATAAAATCATCGTCTTGTCGCTCTACCCCTTCAATAGCGATACCAGCCATGGTAAGGCGGTGTGCTAATTCTTCCGGGTTCCAATCGAAATCCACATATTGCTTTAACCAATTAATTGATACACCCATTCTTTCACCCCCTAAAACTGCCGTAAAAAGCGCTTATCATTATCAAAAAACAGGCGCAAATCGTTAATACCGTATTTTAGCATGGCTATTCTCTCCACCCCCATGCCGAAGGCAAATCCGGTAACTTGTTCTCCATCATAGCCTCCGAACCCCAGCACCCGGGGGTCAACCATCCCTGCACCCAAAATCTCCAGCCAACCAGTATGGGAACATACCCGACAACCGGTGCCTTTGCAGTTTACACAGGATATATCCATTTCCGCACTGGGTTCGGTAAAGGGGAAGAAACTGGGACGATAACGCACCTTAACATCTTCACCAAATATCTTATGGGCAAAATGCATTAAGGTCCCTTTCAGGTGACCGAAGGTTATCCGCTTATCAATTACCAATCCTTCCACTTGATTAAACATGGGGGAATGAGTAGCATCATCATCGCGGCGGTAAACTCTACCGGGAACAATTATTTTTACCGGTAGCTGTGGGGCCATTTTCTCCATGGTACGCACCTGCACCGGGGAGGTGTGGGTGCGCAGCAATACATCCTCACTGATATAAAAAGAGTCCTGCATTTCCCGGGCGGGATGATCGCGGGGGATGTTTAAGGCTTCGAAATTATAATAATCAGATTCAATCTCCGGGCCTTCAGCAACTGAAAAACCCATGCTCAAGAATATCTCTCTTATCTCTTCATTTATCAAAGTCAGCGGATGTTTACCACCGCGCGGCAGGGGTAACCCGGGCAGGCTGATATCCACACTTTCTCTTGCCAGTCGCTGTTGAAGTTCCTGGCCTTTTATTTCCTCGGTGCGGCTGCTAATCATATCCTCTAGTTTCTCTTTTAACTCATTGGCAATCTTGCCTACACTGGCGCGTTCCTGTGCATCCAGGTCTTTTAAACCCCTTAAGACCTGGGTTATCTCGCCTTTACGGCCCAGCACTTTGACTCTCAGTTCATTGATCTCATTAATGCTAGCTGCCTGAGAAAGACATTTTTCGGAGTTATCCGCAATTTCCTTTAACTTGTTCAGCACTGTCTCCAATCCTCCCTGCAGAAAATAAAAAGAACTTTCATCCCTCATAGGGACGAAAGTACATTCCGCGGTACCACCCTGCTTAACCGGTTCTTAGATGTAAAAACCCAGTTCACTTAAAGCCTGTAACGGTGGCTACCGGTAAGACCTACTACTACTTCAATCCACTGCTCCCAGGTGAATTCACTTGCTTTTCACCTGGCCTACTTTCAGTCACTGATACAGCCTCCCTGTAAGGTTAAGCAGCAAGCTAATTGTCCTGTTCATAGCTTTTATAATTATTGAGTAATCAGCATTTTATAAAGAAGATAATATATGATGCAACCAGAAGTTTCAAAAAGATTCCACAGATATTCAGCCTGATCTACCATTCTGCTCCACCCTTCAATCATAGTCCCGGGCGAACTGAGACTTATTATATCATAGCAATAAATCTAACACAATAATACGCTGTTTCTCTGTTTCCCCACTTCCATGATAATTATAGCACATGCAACAGCTGCATTCAAAGAGTCTACAGCAGGATTAATTGGTATCCTGGAAAAATTATTGCAGCAAACTCTTATTTCCGGGCTGATGCCTTTGGCCTCACTGCCAATCACAATTACCGTAGGTTTCTGATAATCGTTAGCAAAAATAGTAGTCTCAGCATCAAGGGCAGTACCTATAACCTGGTAGCCCGCTGTTTTTAGCATCTCTATTTCCAGTTCCCCAACTGAAATAAAAACAGGAACATTAAGGATACCCCCCATACTAGCCCGGACTGCTTTAGGGCTAAACGGGTCAGTGCAACCGTTACTCAGCAGTACCGCATCAATATTTAAGGCCCAGGCCGTCCTGATAATGGTTCCCAAATTACCGGGGTCGGCTATCTGATCTAGCAGTATCAAACTGGCATTCTGCCGCATTAACTGATCCAAATCGGGGTTGGGGATCGGGGCTATGGCTATAATACCCTGAGGAGTTTCAGTATCGGCTACCGCCTTAAACAGCCGGGAGTCTATCTCCAGCCACTCTAACCAGCTAAACTCCTCATATAAAGCCTGGTATTCCTCCCGGTGAGCTTCGTCTACCAGTACCCTTGCCAGCGGGTGTTTACTATGTAACGCCTCACTTACCATAGTTTTACCCTCCAGCAAAAACATCTGCTCACGGATGCGGTACTTCCTGTTTTTTAAACTTATGGCCTGCTTTATATACTGATTGTCCCTGGAAGTAATCTTCTTCACTTTTATTCTCCCTGCTTAATTTGAATGAGGGGTGAGGAGTTGAAGTAAAAAAAGTATGGCCTTATAGCCATACTCTTTACCCTATTTGCTTATTTACTGGCATGTTGCTTGGAAAGCTCAGCCAGTTCAGTAAAACCGCCCGGGTCGCTAACGGCCAGCTCAGCCAGCATCTTGCGGTTGATATCCACCCCGGCTACCTTTAGTCCATGTACCATACGGCTGTAGGTAGTTCCAT
>CAZOIC010000085.1:0-6130 GCA_964579945.1 uncultured Syntrophomonas sp.
TCCCCTTACTCCATCAGTCCCAAATAGAATTCCCACTATTTTTCTCCTCCCAGATTTTATTAATGTAATTACGGGGAATGGTAATTCCCGCAACCTCCGGTTTTTTATTTATTACTATGCTTTTTAAACACCTTTGGTTAACACTTTAGTTGTTGTCTGCATCAATTGCTATGCTATCACTGGCTTAGTCACCTTCTTCTGCCGGTATTTTCTCTATACTAACTTCTACTAGAACCCGTGATGGATATACTTTCAACCCTTCTATGGTTTGTACTGTAATCTCCTGGCTAAAAGACTGTTTTTTACCGGATATATCTATTTCAGCAGTATTTATCTGGTTTTGCTCATCAGGTATTTTCTGCTGGCTTATAACTCCAACCTGTACCGGGTCCACTATAACCTCGCGTACCCGGTAACCTTCGGCCACATTTCCCTTTAATACTGGCTTTATGTCCAGTGATTTGCTGAACATTTTAGGGCTTACTACCGCATGTACCAGAACCGTATTCGGAATTATGCGCAGGCCTTCTCTAATTTCATTTCCACTGGCGTCACGGGCTTGCAGACGCAAGCGGTAAGATTGGACGCCCCTGACATTGCCCAGGTTTACCGGACAAACTATTCGATTTATCTGGCTCAGAATACTGGCCTCCCCACTGATAATACACTTGTCAGGAGTAGTAACCAGATCTAACAGTTCGTAACCGGGGGGAGGATTAGTGATAATCTGGTAATCTACCCGTAACTCACGTTCTTGCAGCCGGGTTAAAACCAGCTCTACCTCTTTGGGATTCGCCCGGGTAAACATGGCACCCCGAACTGCTTCCAGTTTGACTGGTAAACGATGGGTACCTGGTCTTAGTCCGGCCAGGTCAATATAGGCACTAATAGTCCCTCGTTCACTGTATGCACCCCACAATTTAACACTAATTGTTTTGGGAGCCTTTTCTATGCTCAAGCCTTCTTCCAGGTTAAGGTATTGCAGATTAGCTGTTACAGTATCCTGGCGGGTGCTGGTTCCGCCCTGATTGCCTATATATATCCACAGCAAAACTGCCAGGACTACAGATATTACCTTAAGCCCGGTTGTGCTCTTTTTCGGGTTCCTGGCTTCCACCAGACCACCTCCTTAAAAGGTTATCACCCGGGCGTTCATCTTTTAACAACTCCCGAGTCAATATTTCCTTCAGGCTGTCCCCATCCAGGCCGCGCTGCAAGCGACCCTCCTGGGCCAGAGAAATTATACCCGTTTCTTCAGAGACTATAAGCACCAGAGCATCGGACACTTCACTTATTCCTAACCCGGCACGGTGACGGGTTCCCATTTGCGGATCTAAGTTGGGATTATCACTAAGAGGGAGAAAACAGGCGGCCCGATCAATACGTCCTTCATTAATTACAACCGCCCCGTCGTGGAGAGGTGTATTGGGGACAAAAAGGTTAATCAGCAGAGCGGATGAAACCAGAGAGTCCATTTTAACGCCACTCTCCAGATATTCGGCAATACCCGTACGCCGGGTTAGAACTATAAGCGCTCCTACCCGGTTACGGGAAAGAACTTTAGCAGCAGTACTAACTTCGGCAATAATATTCTCATACTCTTCCATCTTGGATAAAAAACGACGGGGGACAAAGAAACTACCCCGACCCAGTTGCTCCAGAAAACGTCTGATTTCCGGTTGGAAAACAATAGGAATAGTAATAGCAAATAAAATCCACAGCTTCTCCACCAGCCAGTTGACCATGTCAAGCTTTAGATAACTGGCCACAACCGTGAAAACCAGCAACAGAACCAGGCCTTTTAGAAGCTGTTCCGCCCGAGTTCCTTTGATTAAGCCTAAAACACGGTAGAATACATAAGCTACTATACCTATATCTATTAAGCTGCGGATTATATCCCAGGGACTGGCAATAACTCCCGATAAAAACGAAAGAATCAAGTTAATATCCTCCAAAATATAGGCGATAATCAAAAGGTGGCTCTATTGCAAACATGGTTCTGTGTTTACTAAACATACATACCCCGAGGACGAAACCACGGATTAAAATGCCATAACATACTTGCCGCGGCAAATCGGGGAAACGGGAACGTGTAGGGGCGAACCGATGTGTTCGCCCTGGGTTAGCAATTCTATAAATAGAAGAGACAGATACCAGGGTTTGCGGTCGGTCGGGCAGACACATACGTCTTCCCCTTCACGCCTCTGCTTTCTAATTAATTTCTATGATAATGGATTACCAGCAGCAGCCCTTCCCTAACCTTTATTATTCCCTCATTTTCTGCCAACACATTGGAGATAGCATAAGGATTCCATTTTTTTAGAATAACATTTTGCAGGGGATATTCAAAACCTTTTTCATATACCCCTTTGGCCTGGTCAGTCAGGGCCAATACTGAAACTATATCTCCAACCTCTCCGCTAATGGTAATCTCCTGGTTGACTAAATAAGCTGAGTAATTTTCGGTGCAATGCCATACTTTTCTTCCCTTTAGAGCTAGCTCGCCCCCACAGTAAAGGTTCGAAAGGGTATGATCCAGCCTTTTTCCCAATGAGCCCAGAAATACTATCTCATCGGCATTTAGTTCTTCAGCCAAAGCAAGTATTAGTTGGGTGTCAGTAAAGTCTTTACGCTGCGGATATCTTCGAAATTCGACTCCTTGCTCCTTATAATAATCTACTACCGGGGGAAGGATCGAATCCATATCTCCCACTATATAAGCAGGAATAATACCCATTTTATAAGCATAATTAGCGCCACCATCGGCACAAAGAATAATATCCGCTTCCTTTAACAGCCCTTTATAGAAATCCACATTACCATAGTCACCGTTGGCCAAAATAACACATTTCATTAACAAATCACCTATTATATATTACGTTTATTAATTTTATCAGATAGTTAGAAAAACTCATAGTTTGTGCATTTTAAGAAAGCAGGTAAATCCATCCTAAACGGGTAGTTTTTATTTAACATAATCATATCGCATTTGTTAGATGCTCTTCCGATAAGCTATATCTTAATTATTAAAAGGTTTTATGTGTTTATTTTTTCTCTAAATTGACAAAGAAAATCGCGTTAATTATAATGCTATTAGTTTAAATGTAGCAAAGGAGGGAACAAACAATGGCTTATATAATTACTGAGGAATGCATTTCCTGTGGCGTATGTGCAGATGAATGCCCGGTAGAGGCTATCACCGAGGGTGACGAAATATATGTTATCGACCCCGAGCTGTGTACTGATTGCGGCTCCTGTGCCGATGTTTGCCCGGTAGAAGCGCCCATCCCGGTTGATGAGTAATAATCTTTTAAAATCAATATCAGCAAATAAAAAACCCCTAACGGGGTTTTTATTTTATCTTTCGGTTAAAAAGCGGAATGATGATTAGAGAATCAAGCTAATTCAGATATATACATTACCACCCGGTTACGACCCTGATCCTTGGCCCGGTAGAGGGCTTCATCTGCTTCATTAATAAGCCTGTCGGCATTTTTTATCTGACCTGGTTCCAGTGAGGAAATGCCAAAGCTAGCAGTAACACTTATACTGCTTTCCTTATCTAATAAAATTATTTTACTGTTTTCTATGGTACTACGCATACGTTCAGCTATTTTATATGTATTCCACTTATCTGCACCTGGTAAGCAGACGATAAATTCCTCGCCTCCATAACGACCAATAAAATCATATACCCGGCATAATTTTGCCAGGATACCAGACAATTCTTGTAGAACCAGATCCCCCGCCTGATGCCCAAAACTATCATTAACTCTTTTAAAATGATCTATGTCCATAATGATAATTCCCATATTAGAAACTTCTCGCTCGCAGCGATTAAGTTCCCGTTCTAATCTTTCTAAAAAAACCCGGCGATTCATAAGTCCGGTAAGGTAATCGGTACTGGCCAATCGTAAAATCCTTTGTTCCAGTTCAATTATTCTCTGTCCTATCTTAAGCCGCGATTTTAGTTCTTCACGGTTAAAGGGTTTTATTATGTAATCATCCGCACCTGATTCCAGACCATTTATAACATCTTCCCGCTTGCTCCTGGCGGTAAGGAGGATAACATAAACATAACTAGGCAAGTTTAATAGACGTAACCTCCTGCATATTTCCACCCCATCCATACCAGGCATCATCCAATCGAGAACAGCCATATTAGGACGATCAGAGTTTTCTAAAATATCCCAAGCCTCGTTCCCGTTATTGGCCATGATAATGTCATAGCCCCACTCACTAAGGCAATCCTCAAGTATTTTTCTGGAAAGAGCATCATCATCAGCAATAAGGACCTTCACATACTCAACTCCTTATTTTACACCTTCCTCCTGTTCCAGGACCATCTGCTTTAATTATTTGAAGGATGTTATTTGCAAGTTTAGGACTTAAGGCGATACTTTTTAGGATAAAGGTAGTAAAATTCATATATACAGTTTATATATTATTCCATAATTACAATAATGTGTAGTCAAAAATTGTTTTTTATTAAAAAATTATTAAAATTGATCAGGGAGACGGATATTAATGACGATTATAATAAGTTTTGCAGCACCGTACTCAAATCTTTCATTCCATAGGGTTTTTTAATGAAGGCAGCAAAACCCATTTTATAATAACTGACTAACTGCTCGGTAGAATATCCGCTGCTGGCTATTAGCAGGGCTTCGGGGTCCAGGGATAATAACGATTGTACGACCTCACTTTCATCCCTATCACCCTGAAACATCAAATCCATAATAACAGCCACATATTTTATGTCTGTCTGTAAAGCATTACGGTAAAGCTCAATAAGCTCAGTATAGTCTTGAGCTATAATTACTTCGTAACCCAGAGACACCAGCATATCTTTTAATACCTTGCGTACTGATTTATCTCCCTCCAAAACCAGTATTCTGCCTTGTCCTTTCAAAGACAACGCAGGGACAACGTCCTTATTTTCATGCTCTTGTTGACTAGCCGGAAGATAAACATAAAAAACTGTACCCTCACCTACGCGAGAATCATAAGTCATATAACCACCATGTTGATGGATAATCGATTGTGATGTGGCCAAACCTAGTCCACTGCCATTCTCTTTAGTGGTAAAGTAGGGGTCAAATATGCGGAAATGGTATTTTTCCGGTATACCCTTACCCTGGTCGGCTATGTAAAACCTTACATAATTACCGGCAGTTAACGGTAATTTCTCATCAGGATTATCAATATCTACGTTTTCTGCCGATATACGAATAATACCTCCATCGGGCATAGCCTGGATAGCATTTATAACCAGGTTGTTTAGAACCTGGCTAATTCGCCCTTCATCTATCTCCACATTCCAGAGCTGTTCAGGAATAATAAACTCACAGCTTACATTTGAGCCACTCAGGGCAAAATTAACTGAATTGCGCAGGAAATTAGTAGTAGAAATCGTTTTTTTAACAGTTTCCCCACCTCGGGAAAAAGTTAATAGCTGTTGGGCCAATTCTCGGGCCTGAAGGGTGGCTTTTTCCGCCTCCTGAAGAAATTCACCTCTATTGCCTGTTTCTTCTGAAATCATCCGGGCCAGGCTTATATTTCCCGCTATAACTGTAAGCAGATTATTAAAATCGTGGGCCAACCCTCCCGCCAGAATTCCAAGAGATTCTAATTTAGCAGCCTTAATTAACTCCTCCTCAAAACGCTGTTTCTCAGTGATATCCCGTATGACCCAAACCATTCCTTCCACATCGCCGGTAGCATTTTGGATCGGCGAACCTATAGCGTCAACCAGTCGTTCACTGTCGTCCTGGGTTATAATCCTGTGATTACTAAGCTCGATTACGGTGTCCCGATTAATCATCCGGTTATTAATATCTGCCTCTCGTACAGGAAGCTGCAAAACCTCCTGAATATTTTTTCCCAGGAGATCACTGCTATTAATACCCACGATTTTAGCAACTGCTTCATTACTTAAGACAATAATTCCATCCAGGCCAATACTTACTACCCCTTCACCAATACTGCTTAAAGTAACATCCAGACGCTCTTTTTCTGCTGCTAGCTCAGTAGTTCTCTGTTTAACCCGGTTCTCCAGTTCTTCATGAGCTTCTTTTAAATCAGCCATTAATTCTGCAATCCTGGATGCCATGCTGTTAAATTCGCATGC
>CAZOIC010000086.1:0-6013 GCA_964579945.1 uncultured Syntrophomonas sp.
ATCGGTGGTTGCATGTGCCCGGCTAACATGGGGAGTTAATTTAAAAAGTCTAACCCCATTATGGTTTTGAATCCCTGCCAATTTATGATAAAATATAGCACGGAAAATTCAATTATAACTTCCATCAAATCACAGTAAAATAAACTATATTAATAGGAGGCAGTTTTATGAATAAAGTTGAAAAGGCGCTGATTTATGCTCTGTTTGTACACCTGCATCACAACACTGACAAGGCCATTGATTTTGCTCTGTTTAAACAGCTTAATCAAAAAGTTAACCAACTCTGGCCCGGGGCTTTGCTGGTAGGACCTGATGCTAATGATGATGCCGCCGTATTTAGAATACCTGATTCCGATTGCTTTATTACCGCTAAAATGGAAAGTCACTGTTCACCCAGTGTTCCCCGGCCTTATGATGCTGCCGCCACCGGCGCCGGAGGGGCCATGCGTGATGTGGTGGCCATGGGTGCCAGACCTATGTTCCTCTTAGATTTCATTGGTACTCGTCCCCTGGAAGATGAAGTGATTGTGGGCCCCTGCGGTTTTGAGGGCAAATGCACCTGCGGCAACTGTGAAATCATGACCAGTAAAGATAGAATTAATCTGATGCTTAAAGGGATGGCCGCCATGTGTGAAACCATGGGGGTGTTTGTTGTTGGAGGGGGCTTTTCCACTTCCTTTAGTGATATTGTCCCGGCGGTGGTAGTATCAGTTATCGGTAAACAAGTCACGGAAAAACCCCTTACCAAACCAGCCAAATCTCGGGGAGACAAAATCATTATAATCGGAGCAACGGGAACCGATGGTAATGATACCCTGTACCGCGCCGGCCTGGTCCCGGTGATGAAACCGGCGATTGCTATGTTTGCTGAGGAAAAGACTACCATGGAGGCTACTTTAGCAGCCTTTACTACCGGAAAAATTAAGGCTTGCTCCGACCTGGGTGCAGCCGGAATTGGGGCCGCCGTATGTGAATCCGCCCGTTTTGGAGGATTAGGCGCCAAAGTTGAATTGGATAAAGTTCCGGTCAACACCGATAATATTACTCCGGAAGAGGTTTTTATCTGCGAAACCCAGGCCCGTATGTTGCTTCAAGTTGAGCCGGAAAATGTTGATGAAGTGCTGGCGGCTATTCGCAGTAAGAACGGTGTTGCAGCCGTAATTGGTGAAATCACCGACCAGGATCATAATATTTTCACCTATAAGGATCAGGTTATAGCTAATATACCCAATAAACCTTCTGCAGAAATTTTGCAGCAGCTTATGGATTAGAATTCGCCAAATATTACCATGATGCCGGTATCTAGAGTATTCTTTTTAGATCTGGTATAATGTATACAAGACAGAGGCTTCTAACCTCCGGGGTGGCTAGCCATCACTGGAATAGGAGGTACTGTGGAATGTGAATCTTTAACTGGGGGTCTCGATATTAAGTCGGAAGCCTCCAGTTAAGTTTGTAGGGAGGATCATCATAAGAAATAATTGTGCGGGTTGGAATCAGGGTCACGATATGCTTAAATGATTCGGCCGGGGTCGAAGAGAGGAATGTTATGGTCTAAATAACGTCACCCTCCGGGTGCATTAGAAAGGGGAGATGTTCATGAAAGCCATGACTTTTTTTGAAAAGCAACTTAAGACCGAAAAGCAAAACCGAATTGCTAAAACGCGTTGTAAAATATGCAACCATTTTATCGGCAATAAACCTTATAAAGTATTTGAAGAGCGGTATTTCCATTCTGGTTGCTTGAAAAAAGAAAGCAAACCGACTACTTGATTAGATACCATGAATCAATCAGGAAAAATTAAAAGTCAGATTAATCTGTTGTGGCCCAGATTCACCGCCTGTTTTTAATATCAAATAATCAGGAGAAGCTATAATTATAGCTTCTCATTTCTTTTATATAGGAATAATCCTTTAAGGTAACTGAGACCGTTAACGCGTCAGCTCTGCTGGTATAGACCGCTGGGAAGTTCCTGCACCAGGTTTTGCTTGATAAGATAGCGCAGGTGATTGCGGATGGTCATTTTTTCCCAAAAGAGCTCATATAGATTGTGCTGCCTGGGAAAGACCAGGCGGAATTCAGCCAGGTCATCCAGGCTGCGAGGTGTCTTAAGCAGTTCAAATATTTTCTGATTACGTTCTAATACTATCTGGATATAGCGATCCAACTGTTGAGCAATATTTTCGCTCTGGATTCGGCGGTGTGAAGGTACAATAATTCGTGGAGCCATTTCTTTTATTTTTTCCACCGACTTAATCAAATCCCCTACATTAGCACTATTGCTGCTGTACCAGGGGCCGGCCGCAACTAAATCGATGTCAGCACTAAATAATATACCCTCTTTTTCCAGGTAAAATCCGTAATGGCCGCAGGTGTGACCGGGAAGGTGTACTGCTGTTAACGAGATTTTACCCAGATTAAGCACATCCCCATCCGTAAAAGTTCCACTCAGGGGCATGATGCGAAAACCCGGTTTGGCCAGTACATCATCCGGCAGCGGAATTACCTGGCCATATGCTTCCCGATTACCTCCCATCAAAGGTTCCCACAGATGATAACCATGAAAATCGAGGTACTCCTCCTCGTTACTATAGGTTAAGCGTTCCTCATATCCCGCCATAAGCCTGCTGTTTGGAAACAGACTATCGCCATGTATATGGTCAAAATGAAAATGGCTTAATAGCGATAGCTGAATCTGGTCACATGGAACAGCGGCAAAAGCCCGGGCTCCAGCCCCCAGATCTATTACCGTAGGAATGTCATCCTTAATATACATGCAGTTGCCATAAGGGTAGCGGGGTTTGGTCTCCGGGGTTACCACCCAAATATTTTGCGCCAGCGAGATTAGCACAGCTATCACTCCTGTAGGAATTATATTCCATAATTTCGCCATCAAGATAACAGTTCCTGCAATTGGTGGGGGAATAAAACAAACAGGGGGACGGTTCTCTCGTTTGCCTTGCAGTTCCTGCCAGGAGGGTAAAAACATTTTTTTGTAAGTAAGTATTTACTCATCTTTATGATGAGTTATAATAAAACAGTAAATTTTGACCAAAGCTATAAACGAAGGGATGGGACTCTTGTTCACTGACAATTCGCGAGGTAATATTAATAAGAAGCAAACCGAGGATTTTGATCAGAAATCAGTAGCATCCATCTCTGGTTATCGGGTGGAAAAGGCACAATTAACCGATATGGGTTCCATGCTGGATTTGTGGAAAGCCACTCCCGGGCTAGGTGTGGGTAAAGGTGATGGAGAAGATTCACTAAGAGATTTTATGCAAAGAAACCCTACCACCTGCCTGGTTTTGCGGATTAACGAAGGCATAGTGGGGACCGTTTTAGGTGGCTTTGATGGGCGCCGGGGATATATATACCACCTGGCGGTACATCCGGATTACCAGGGAAAAGGCTACGGCAAGGTGCTGCTTGACCAGGTAATAAGTGAACTGAAGTCTCGGGGAGCTCTGAAAATTCATTTATTTGTTTTTAATGACAATCAGCCGGCGACCGAGTTTTATCACCATCAGGGCTGGGAGTTACGCCAGGATATTCAGGTGTTTTCCTGGGATGCAACCCGGGATAAATAATAACCAAGAGCAGACCCTGATGCCGTGCATTTTTTCTTAAGTGAAAGATAGTCGGCATCAGGCTACTATAAAAAAATTAAGAGGTGAACTGAAATGAAAGAGGACCGCGTAATTATTATGGGTGCAGCCGGAAGAGATTTTCACAACTTTAACACCTATTTCAGGGACAACTCGGCCTATCGGGTAGTAGCCTTTACCGCTACTCAGATTCCGGATATAGAGGGAAGATTATATCCCCCCTTGCTGGCAGGAAGCAGGTACCCGGAAGGGATCCCCATATATGCCGAGCAAGAATTACCCGAACTGATAAAAAAGTACAATGTGGATCAGGTGGTTTTTGCTTACAGTGATGTTCCCCATGAATACGTTATGCACCAGGCCTCCCTGGTTATGGCCTGCGGAGCTGATTTCCGCTTAATGGGACCCCAAACTACCATGCTTAAGTCTAAACGCCCGGTAGTAGCTGTAACCGCAGTTAGAACTGGGAGTGGTAAAAGCCAGACTACCCGTTACGTTGCTAAATTACTTACCGAAGCGGGCAAGAAAGTTGCCGTTATCAGACATCCTATGCCCTATGGCAACCTGGAGGAACAGGTGTGCATGCGCTTTGCCACTTATGATGACCTGGACAAATTCCAGTGTACTATAGAAGAAAGGGAAGAATTCGAGCCCCATATCGACATTGGCATGGTAGTATATGCCGGGGTTGATTACGAGGTTATACTGCGCCAGGCGGAGGAAGAAGCCGATGTGATTCTGTGGGACGGAGGGAATAACGATATTCCTTTCTACGTTTCCGACATTCATATAGTAATAGTTGATCCTCACCGCCCCGGACATGAGACCAGCTATCATCCGGGTGAAACCAACCTGCGTATGGCAGACATAGCCATTATCAACAAAATTGACTCCGCCGATCCTGCGAAGGTAGAAGAGGTCAAGGAAGCTATCAGCAGAAATAACCCGGCAGCTACTATTATCCTGGCCAACTCGCCTATCACCGTAGAACAACCTGAGTCTATCAAAGGCAAAAAAGTTCTGGTGGTGGAAGACGGGCCCACCCTTACCCATGGCAACATGGCTTATGGCGCCGGAGTAATAGCAGCGGAAAAACTGGGTGCCGGTGAATTGCTGGACCCCCGGCCTTATGCCGTAGGCAGTATCCAAAAGACCTTTGCCAAATACAATCACCTGTCTCGATTACTTCCAGCCATGGGCTACGGCAAGACCCAGATACAGGAACTGGAACAGACTATTAACACTTCACCGGCAGAAATAGTAGTCATTGGAACCCCCATTGACCTGCGCCGGGTAATGACCATTGACAAACCTGCGGTAAGAGTAGGCTATGAACTGGAGGAAATAGGCACTCCCCAGCTTAAGGGATTACTATCCAAAATCATGTAATTGAATGTAAAATAACGAAAGGGTCAGGCCGCTAAACTAAAAGTCAGCGGCCTGACCCCATTTTCTGGCCACCTCCTACGTATATATAAGTGAAAACAAAAAAAGGAGGAAAGATTATGAAGAAAACCTTAACCCTGGTTTTGGCTTTGCTGCTGGTAGCGGTATTTACCACTACTGCATTGGCGGACCCCGGTAATGGCAAAGTCTGGCCCAACAGTAGTGGCAAAAAGGTAGTAGAAACCAAAAAGGTGGTACCCCCCGGGCAGCAAAAGAAAGAGCTAAAAAACTCAAACCAGATTGAAAAGGTAATCAAAAAATCATTACAAGAGCAATACCGGGTTACTAAAGAAAAACCTGAAAAGGTTAAAGTGAAACGTTTTCGCGACACTTATCAGCACTGGGCAGCTCAGTGCATTGAAGAGATGGCTGCAATTGGACTTTTGACCGGATATCCCGACGGTAGTTTCAAACCTGATCAGAAACTTACCCAGGCTGAAGCCCTGTCCCTGGTAATGCGTATCGCTGCCGAAGAAGCCGACATTACCATAAAAGAAGATGTAGCAGAGAACGAAGATGAAAAAGTAGAGAACGAAGACCAGAGTAAAGTAGCTGACATTCCGGCATGGGTAAGAGCAGATGCTGACAAAGCTGCTAAAAAGGGCATCATTAAGCTGAATCGTTTCCACTCTGCCGTACAGGCATCCCGTGCCCAGACCGCAGTTATGATTGCCAAAGCTCTGGGTCTGGAACCGGTAGACACCAGTAATATGCCTTTTAAAGATGGTATCCTGATTTCGCAGGAAGATGTCGGATACATTCTGGCTCTCTATAAGGAGGGCATAATTTGCGGGCATCCTAACGGCAACTTTAACCCTAACAGTTCCATAACCAGGGCAGAGATGGCTGCTATACTGCAAAAGCTGTTGGATAAGGATGAGCCTGAGGAGGAACCTGAAGATGAAACTCCCCAGGATATCGATGGTACCTTTGAAACTACCAGCAAGATAGGTGTACA
>CAZOIC010000087.1:0-5976 GCA_964579945.1 uncultured Syntrophomonas sp.
TAATTTCCTCCTGGGTATAACGCAGGGGCAGGCCAGCAGCAATTTTGATTTGTTCTTTTACTATGTCTACCCCGGTTACCATCTCAGTTACCGGGTGTTCCACCTGTATACGCGTATTCATCTCAATAAAATAATAATTGCGGTTTTTGTCTACTAAAAACTCCACCGTACCGGCACTAAAATACCCGGCTGCTTTGGCCGCATTAACTGCTACTGTCCCCATGCGCTCACGCAGTTCATCATCCAGGAAGGTCGAAGGCGCCTCTTCCAGCAATTTTTGGTTGCGCCTCTGCAAGGAGCAATCCCTCTCGCCCAGGTGAATAATGTTGCCATGTTCATCACCCAACACCTGAAACTCAATGTGGCGCGGTTCTTCTATGTACTTTTCAATATATACCTCACTATTATCAAAAGCCGCACCTGCTTCCATCTGAGCCATTTCCAGAGATTCCTTTAAAGAAGCTTCGCCATGGGCCAGGCGCATTCCCTTACCGCCACCTCCGGCAGAAGCCTTAATCATTACCGGATATCCTATCTCCTCGGCTACCTCGACGGCTTCTTCATAGCTTTTCACAGCTCCATTGCTGCCTGGTACCAGGGGTACTCCCGCCTGGCTTACCACTTCCCGAGCTTTAACCTTGTCCCCCATCAGCTTAATAACCTGAGGCCGGGGCCCGATAAACTTAATCCCATGAGTTTCACACAGCTCAGCAAAATAAGCATTTTCAGCCAAAAAACCATAACCGGGGTGAATAGCATCCACCCCTTTATTCTGCGCTGCCGCTATTATATTAGCTATGTTCAAATAACTTTCCCGGGCCGGTGGCCTACCTATACATACCTTTTCGTCTGCTGCCAGCACATGCAGGCTGTTACTATCCGCGGTTGAGTAAACCGCCACCGTTTTAATACCTAATTCCCGGCAGGCCCGTATAACCCGGAGAGCTATTTCACCGCGATTGGCTATTAATATCCTGGAAAACAAATTACCACCCCTAGTCATTTTCTATCCGGAATAATGTCTGACCATATTCTACCGGTTCTGCATTCCCTACCAGGATATCAACTATAGTTCCAGCAGTTTCAGACTTAATTTCATTCATCAGCTTCATAGCTTCCAGAATACATAGTGTCTGCCCCGGAGCCACACGATCTCCCAGTTGAACAAAATCAGGAGCATCTGGAGCCGGAGCGGCATAGAAAGTACCTACCATAGGGGCTACTACTTCGGTGACATTTTCTCCGGTGACCGGCGTATTCTCTTCCCCGGAAATCGGATTGCCGGAACTGCTACTAGTTTCTGTTTTATTCTGCCCGCCAGAAACCGTTTTACGCAGGCTCAGTTTACAGTCATCCCTTTGTAATTCCAGTTCCGCAATACTGGTTTTATCCAACATTAAAATTAATTCTCTGATTTCATCAATATTCATTTCACTGTCTCCCCTGCTTTGCATCTCAATTACCTGAGCTGATGGCATCTTAACTACCGGCTGCTGTCCATCCTGCATTTCCTCTCCCAGTTCGTCACGGGATAAAATCTGGGGAGTATCTTCAAGCATTCTCCCTTCCCGGTACTCAAAAAACTTTGTTGCTACCTGGGGGAAGAGCGCATAAGTCAAAACATCTTCCTCTTTATCACTCCATTGGGCTACCTCCTGACGCGCCCTTTCCAATCCGGGCTCCAGCAAATCAGCCGGCCTGACCTGAATTATCGATTCGTCCCCGATGATTTTTTTGCTTATTTCTTCCTTAATAGGTACCGCTGGTTTGCCATAGTAACCGCGGACATAGTCTTTAACCTCTCCCGGACATAATTTATACCTTTCCCCCATTAAAACATTCAATACTGCCTGAATCCCGATAATCTGGCTGGTAGGAGTGACCAGCGGCGGATATCCCATATCTTCTCGTACCCGGGGTATCTCTGCCAGGACTTCATCAATACGGTGCGCGGCCTTTTGCTGTTCCAGCTGAGCATGAAAATTGGAAATCATGCCGCCCGGTACCTGGTGTTCAAATACCTTCATATCGGAAATCCGGGTAACCCCACGTTCAAAACCCTTGTGCTTACGCAGCTGTTCAAAGTGATTGGCAATTTCAAAGAGCCGATGCAGCTCCATACCTGTATCCCATTCCGTACCCTGCAGGGCCCGGACAATAGTCTCCACCGGCGGCTGGGAAGAACCAAAAGCCATCGGCACACTGGCGGTATCAACAATATCTACTCCCGCCTCGATCGCCTTGATCAGAGTGGCAATAGCCAAACCGCCTATATAATGGGTGTGCAGCTGAATAGGCAAATCTAGATTGGCCTTTAAGGCCTGCACCAGTTCATAGGAAGCATAAGGCGAAAGCAATCCCGCCATATCTTTGATACACATGGAATCTGCCCCCATATCTCTCAAGCGCAGGGCAGTATCTACAAAATGTTGTACCGAATGAACTGGGCTGATAGTATAGACTACACAGGGTTGGGCATGCTTACCTGTCTTCTTAATAGCCTTCATACAGGTTTCCAGGTTGCGGATATCATTCAAGGCATCGAAGGCCCGGAAGATATCTATACCGTTTTCTGCTGCTTTCTCCACAAATTTTTCTACCACATCATCCGGATAATGATTGTATCCAACCAGCGATTGTCCCCTTAATAGCATTTGCAGTTTAGTGTTCTTTATTTCCTGGCGGATGGTTCTAAGCCTTTCCCAGGGATCCTCGTTAAGATAGCGAATACAGACATCAAAAGTAGCTCCGCCCCATACTTCCAGCGAGTAGTATCCCGCATTATCCATGTTATGCAGTACCGGCAGCATATCCTCAGTAGTCATCCTGGTAGCCCACAGGCTCTGGTGCCCATCCCTTAAACTGGTATCGGTGATTTTAATTCTTCCCATTACTTACCTCCCAGCAGTCAACCTTATAACAGTTAGCCAAGCTCTGTGTCTATATACAAATATACTCAGGCCAGTGGCCTGAGCAAATAAGTCCTGCAACACTTGTTACTATTATAAAAATAAAGCCCTTCTATTTCAATCATTTTCGCTATGTATACATTACTCAATCTCCTGCCCGCGGAAAACCATGCATATTTGATTTTCGTCAAGCTTTAGCACCGGGCCAATCAGGTCCTTAATCTCAGCCTCATTAACCTCTGCTTTTGAACCTTTAATAACTACCGTACTCATCCCTTCTTCACTAATTACCACACATTCCTCTATACCCCGGGATTTTACCAGATTTTCCGCTTTCATTTCCTTCTCTCTTTCTTCCATAATACGCATAATTTTCAGGGATGCTTCATCGCGGGTGCTTTTACTCTGTTCTTCACTACGAGTTAACTCCTGCAAAACTTGCAGTTCCCGGCTGCAGCTCTGTTCTCTTTGCAGGCGGTATCCGGCAAAAAAATCTGCCTCAGTGCGGGAATCTACCCGGTTAATATCCTTCTCTTCCTGGTTTATAACTTTTTCGGGAATGTTGTCCGAAGTATCAAGAGGTTGTTTGCTACTTGCTTTATCCCAAAAGATATTGGCCACTATAATAACTACCAGCAGTAAACCTGCAATTACCGCTATTTTTTTGGCTTTTCTAATGTCTACTACCACAGCCCATCTCTCCCTTCACTTAAATATCCCGTCCGGGCATAACACATACCTGATGGGGTGATATATTTAATAAGGTTGCAGTTGACCGAACCAGTTTTTCCTGAATTACAGGTGATTTAGCTCCTTGCGCTACTACCAGCACCCCCACAACCTCCGGTGTTTTATTTTCTACCAAAAGAGGCGCTCCGGCAGATACAGCCAGGTCACGGACTACATTAGTTTCGGTAGTTTTCTTATTGGCGCCATTTTGGCTTTCATCGATAGAACGGCTCTCATTGCGGGTATTGGCGGCATAAGTTTTCAATCCCCCCGAAGCCAGGGTTATACTTACTTTGACCTTACCGGCACCGTCAATACTCGATAGTATGTACTCCAATTCCGATGCCAATTGCTGATTAAGTTTTTTGTTACTGCTGATCTCACTGGTCCTGACCCCGGTATTGCTAATTTTTTCAGTACGGGTAACCGGCCAGATTAAGGCTAAAAGCCCCAGACAGATAGCAATAACCAGAAAATACCGACTTTTTTTACCCGGAAACAAAGGTCTATCCCCGCCATCATTATTCTCTCCCCGAATCCATTCATATAACATAGCTTTATCCCCCCTCAAACTGAACATTTATTTTCAGGTTGTCAAAACCATAAAGATTACTAATCACACCCTTAATCTTTTCCTCTATCTGCTTTTTACCTTCAGGGCTGGGAGCATCTCCCCCACCAAGGAAAACATTCATATCTCCCTTGTTCTGTTCTTGTTTACTCTCCTCCAACCTTACTATTAAATCCAGATTATTAAGCCCCCCTTCCCCATTGAGAATTGCACTGGTTTTAACCTCTTTTACCCCCGGTACCAGCATGGCTACTGCACTTACCTGCCCCTCCATTTTTTCTTTGATGCCAACGTCTGTGCTTGCAGCTATCTGCCGGTTAATACGAGTGCCCTTTTCCAGTATTTCCCCTTCCTGCTCTGAGCTGACCTGGTAATCCCAGAGATTTATTTCAAACTCCTTTTGCTCAAACAACGCATTTAAAACCGGATTCAATACTGCTATGATGATAAACAGGCCAATAGCAAAGCGGACAAATGGTTTAACCCGCCCCTCCGGCAGAAGCGCTTCCAGAAAACTGGCCAGAATAATAATTACCAGCACATTCTTTACCATTCCCGCAAGTACCGCCATATCTATCCTCCCCTTACCGCAGCATTCCCAGATTATTCGCCATTCCCGCCACTATGGCTATCATGATAAAAAACATCAGGCCTACTGCGGCTACGGTTGCCAGCATTAGAAAAATGTGGGCACTCATAACTTCCAGTATTCCGGCAGTGCGCGAGTCCCCCAGGGGTTCTACGATAGCAGCGGAAACCTTATAAATCAGGGCTATAGCCCCGATTTTCAGCAGAGGCGCTAAAATCATCCCCACAATTACCAGCACCCCATATATGCCCAGGGCCTGTTTTATCATTACGACATAACCAGCGGCTACCTCAATCGTATCCGAAAACATTTTTCCTACTACCGGAATGGCATTATCGGTCACGAACTTCGTAGTTCTAAGAGCCACCTTGTCCAAAGTAGCAGCGTATACGGCCCGCAGGGTGATAATTCCTACAAAAATAGTTAGAAAAAACCCCAGTGACAATTGAGCTAACTGGGTAAAAAATTTACCCATCCTCTCTACCTTCAGGGTATTTGACATATGATTAACCAGGTTAAGAATGGCAGATAGAATAATCAGGGGAAATACTACATTTTTAACCGTAGTAGCAAAAGCCGTAGATACGGTCATTAATAACGGAAACAGCATAGCTGAAGCATTTATATTACCCAGGCCGGCAGTTAAGACCAGCATTTGGGGAAGCATAGCATGCATAAAACCCACCATATTATCTATAGTCTGCTGGCCAATACCCAGTACGATTTTAAAAGAGGTTAAGGCTATGGCACACAGGGCCATAAAGCAGGCCAGATAAGACATCTGAGCCACCGAAGAAGAAAAAGCCGTCTGTAGATTAATCAAGAGTGCAGATATAACTGAAAGAATTAAAATTTTACCCAGCAGATTGGAATTGGCCAATATTTCTTTAAACAGGAGGCGCAGAAAACTTTCTCCTATTTCCTTTATATTAAATTTCCAATCTCCCCTGATAAAATCCAGCAGCCACTCCTTTAAGGGCTTGCCCTCCATCATGGAAGACACTTCGTTATCCAGTTTATCCCGGTATTCTTCCAAAGCCAGCAAATCCAGATCCTTTACGGTATCCTCAAAGGAGAAAACCGGTTCACTATCAGCAGCAGCAGCAAGGGGAACTCCAGAAACAAGAAATAAAACCAGTAGCAAGGAAGCAAGGGGACGGTTCTTTTGCTTCCATGCA
>CAZOIC010000088.1:0-5964 GCA_964579945.1 uncultured Syntrophomonas sp.
GGAAGCATTACTACGTCAGCATCTTCCAGTCTAATACCCTGGCCCTCTAATCCTTCCTTTACTTCCATAAACACTTCGGGAGAGGTAATAACCTCATAGCTATCATCTTCTTCCCGGACATCATCCGCCCCCAATTCCAGGGCAATTAGCATTAGTTCTTCCTCGTCCAGATTCAGGCTTTCTTTGCTCAGGGCTATATAACCCGCCCTTTTAAACATCCAGGCAACGCAACCAGTTTCACCCAGATTGCCATTGGCTTTAGAAAAAAGATGACGTATTTCTGAAGCAGTGCGGTTGCGATTGTCGGTAGCTATTTCCAGCATTATGGCTACCCCTCCAGGGGCATAGCCCTCATATATGATTTCCTCAATGGCTTCGCTTTCCATTTCCCCGGTGCCTTTTTTAATGGCCCGGCTAATATTGTCATTGGGCATATTTATAGCTTTGGCCTTTTGAATAGCCAGTTTTAATTTTGAATTTGCTTCCGGATCCCCGCCACCACCGGTACGTACGGCAATGGTTATTTCTTTGGCAATTTTCGTAAATTCTTTTCCCCTCTTCTCATCGGAGCGTGCCTTTTTATGCTTAATGTTAGCCCATTTCGAGTGTCCTGACATGTTTTACCTCCTTGTTTTTACCAGATTCCCGGAATCATTTTCTTACTCTGCTCCAGGTATTGCCGATATTCGTTTCCTAAATGAGTAAGCAAAACCTCTTCCTCTATATTAATACGATAAATCACCGCTGGTAAAACTGCAAATAACATAATCACCAAAGTTCCCCAGGAGTTGAATATAAAAGCAATAGCTATAATGTTAAGCAGGGCACTAAGATACATGGGGTGTCTGATTTTTTGATAAATGCCAGCAGTAACCAGACTATGTTCCTGGTATATAGCCACCCGGGGGTTATAGTATTTTCCCAGGGTGGTAATAGCATGATAGCGTAAAACAGCGTTAAGTATAAAAACTAAGAAACCAAGATAAATAATCCAGGGTTCAAAACTTACTACTCTGGTCAGGTGGTAATCGAGAAAATCTATTAAGGCATAAAATAGCGCTAAGAGGGATGAAAGCTGCAAGAAGAGGTATGAGCGGCGATCATCGTCTTCAACTACCAGAGTATCCGGATCCTGATAAATAAGAGTCTCAATTATGGACCAGCCCAGGAAAAGGGCAAAAAAGGCTAAAAGTATAAAAAAATCAAATCGGGGCAGGTCGCTGTTCCAGGCCAGGTAGCTGATATAGACGAAAATTATAATCGATATAACCATACGAATAATTACGTTTCTTACTCTGGTATTCATATAAAAACTGTCCCTCCAAAATCTTAACTGTCATAAGAACCTGTGAGGTTTTCTTGTAAACAACGACGTGTTTATAAAAGTGAGGAGTGAGGGGTAAGGGGTGAGGAAACTTTCCTTACTCTGCCGGTCCTCGCTCTCCGTCTTATTGCATTTGTTAGACAGGTGGTTGCTTTAAAAATCTGTGCAAATCATAGGATATCAGTGTCCATCAGCCACCTTAATAGCGACCGTAGGGAGCATCCGTGTGCCCTATGGGTATGCCTAATTAAATCTTTTTTCGTAATTCCTCCGGAATCCTGGCGATAGGTGGCATCTGTCGTTTATGTTCGCTAATTTGGTTTAATTTTTCAATACGATTTATTACACCTGGTTCGCCCCGGTTATACTCAATATAATCGTCCAACTGCTCATAACTTATACCCATTTCCTCTTCATCAGTCTGCCCGGCCCACAAGCCTCCCGATGGGGTTTTATTGATAATCACCGAAGGTACGCGCAGATAGCGAGCTAATTCCAGTATCTCCTTTTTAAGCAGGTCACCCAGTATTTGTAGATCTACTCCACTATCACCATGCTTAGTGCTATAGCCCACGGTAATTTCGCTTTTATTAGTGGTACCCAGAACCAAGTATCTTCGGGCCTGGGCAGAATAATACAGGGTAGTCATTCTTAGGCGGGGCTTTAAGTTAGCACGCAGCAAGCGTCTCTTTGAGCCGTCAAGCTTTATATAGGACTCCAGTTGGGTCACCATAAGTTGATAAACACTATCAAGTTCTATTACTCGATAGGTCATATTAAATTTATCCAATAATAACCGGCTGTGAATCAAATCATCAGTACTGCTTTCACAAGGTAATACCAGAGCCATACAATTATCAGGAAAAGCCTTCTGGGCTAAGACTGCTGCAACTGCCGAGTCAACACCTCCACTAACCCCAAGTACAACACCAGAGGCACCAGCTTCCTTCACCTTTTCCCTTAACCAGTTAACCAGATGTTGAACTACAGCTTCACAGTTCATAGTCGTTAACTCCTCCCCCTAATCAAACAATTCGGTCGAAATATATTTATCAGCGCTGTCCGGAGCAATAGCCAGTATCTTTTTACCCTTGCCTATTTTATCAGCCAGTTGTAAAGCTGCAAAAACAGCAGCACCAGATGATATGCCCAGCAGCAATGCCTCTTGTCGGGCCAGTTGGCGACAGGTTTCTATAGCATCTTCATCCGAGACCGTAATAATATTGTCGACCAATTCTAAATTCAACACTCGGGGAATAAATCCTGCCCCAATACCTTGAATTTTATGAGAACCGGCCGGATTACCACTTAAAACAGCTGAGTTTGCAGGCTCTATCGCGACTATTTTAATACCAGGAATTTCCCGTTTTAATACCCTGGCTATTCCAGTTATAGTTCCCCCGCTTCCTACTCCACAAACCAGAGCATCCAGGTTTTTACCCATCTGCTGTAAAATCTCCGTAGCGGTGGTTACTTCGTGGCATTCAGCATTGGCCGGGTTTTCAAACTGTTTTACCAGGTAGAAGCGAGAATCTGATTCGGCCATACTCGAGGCTCTTTTGACTGCTCCCGGCATACCCTCGGCAGCAGGTGTAAGCAATAATTCTGCCCCGTAGGCCCGTAATATTTTTTTCCTTTCTTCGCTCATGTTTTCTGGCATAACTATTACTATGGGATAACCCTTTAAAGATGCTGCCATGGCCAGACCGATGCCGGTATTGCCACTGGTTGCTTCCAAAATAATGGAGCCCGGTTTTAAAAGCCCCATTTCTTCAGCCTTTTCAATCATGTAGAGGCCAGGTCTGTCTTTAATACTACCTGCCGGATTAAAACCCTCCAATTTAACATATACCTCGGCCTTATCCTGAGAACCCATATTATTAAGACTTACAATCGGGGTTTGGCCAATTAGTTCTAATACGTTTCTAGCTATTCTCACTACTTTTTACCTCCCTGTCAAAGAGATTATTTCTATTTCACCCCAGGCAGCCAGTTTATCATTCTTTATTGCTAAAATACCGGCCACCTGGTTAATATTTTGTGCGAATTCTATAGCTTTAATTAAATCATCCTCACCTTTAACCAGATTAGCAGCAGCAGTAGCTACAGCATCGGCCAGAGAGGCATCACGGGCTTTTATTACCACGGCATCAGCCTTACCAAAGCTTAAACTGGGACCCACCGTACCCGAGGAAGTACATATACCCAGAGGGGTTTCCTCCGGGTGAATACGGATAGCTATCTTATTACTGAAAGGAGAAGGTCCGGCAAATATGGCTACACGTCTTTCCCGCTGGGAATGCAAATAAATGTCGCCACCATTTTCCACCACACAATCCCGACAGCAGCTACTTAGCTTTTCTCCCAGAGCCTGGGACAGGGTACCGGCAACTGCTGCCATGGGGCCCACTCCGGCCAGAGCAGCCGCTTTAGCCATTTGCCTTACCAGTTCCGGTGCTTCGGGAAGTAGTTTAAGTGGAATAAGGGAAGTGAGAAATTCCGGCTGCAGGTTAATGTAGGCCTCTAATTGACCCCGCAAAACTATAAGCTCTTTGCGGCACAAAGCTACCAGGCTATCGGAGTAACTCTCCCGGTCGACTCCAATAGCCAGATCACTTTGCTTAATTCTAAGATTAAAATAATGCATATCACCGGCCTGATGCAAGGACCGATAGGTGCGATTTACGTAATTTCCTTTATTCATTGGCTAAAAGGCTAATAATAAACCAGCCTTCTATACTGCCTCCCTGACTTCAAAATACAACTTGATGGCCCGGGTGGGGCAACAATCCAAACACATGCCGCAGACAATGCATTTGGAGTTATCAAATGATACCATCATACTCTCACGGTCCAAATCCAGGGCTTGAGTAGGACAAAACGAGGGACAAGCGCCACATTGAATACATATCTCTTCGCTCCATATTACGGTTTCGCTCAAGGGTTCTACATGAATACCCAGGCTTTTCAGGTAATCCACTCCGGCTTTGTATTTTTCCCGCTTTCCTTCCAGTTCAACTACCAGGTAACCTTCCTTTTGCGGGTTAATATCAGCTTTTAGTATATTAACTACCAGGTCATAGTCTTTTATTAACTGGTATATAATAGGCTGCTCGGACTGGGCTGCAGAAAAGTAACATACTACCCGATTTTTCATTTTCTCCCTCCTCTATCTATTACCATTAGGGTTACGTTCAGGAATCGACTTGAATTCTATATTGGCATCTGCTGAAGGCAGCAAAGCTACCGGTTTAGTCAGTTCAAAGCTACCGGCCTTTATCCATTCTTTTAAAGTATCGGCAATCTTGCGCGCCCGGTAAATACTGGACTGAGGAGTGCTAATAACTTCTTTGCCATTTATAGTAATTTTCCCGCTCTTCAATTCCTTGAAGTTAGCAAAACCCAGGTCTATTGATTTTCCATAAGGATAACCTTCGCTGTAATCTACTATGGGACAATAGATATCCTCATCCTTTACCGCCACATAAGATAATATTTCTTCATCCAGGATGGGAATGGGTATACCAATTCCCACGGCCATGGTGGCACCATAGCCAATATAGCTTAAACCTACCAGCCAGTTGGGATCCATCTGTTTTAAATCCCCAATAACGGCCAGGGTACCGGCACCCACCTTGGGTACCCCGTTTTCACCTCGTAAAACATTGGGGTGGTGCTGGGTTCCATTCCAGGCCACATAACCAATGCCTCCCCCCAGGAATATCCTGGTTCCTAGGCCTATGGTCTTGTAGTAGGGGTCATTTAACAAGGGACTCAATTGCCCGGAAGTCGAATAACTGGCATTTCCCAAATTAGGTTTGACTATGCCCATATAGGTATATATAGTGCGGTCACTCAAGTTTACCGCACAATTGTAGTTCTGGTAGGCATTACGAGGATTAAACAAAATAGCCTCGTTAAGGTCCTCCAGTTTGATAATAGTATCGACCTTTTTATTAGGATAGCAGTCGGTGCCGTAACCAATAGCTTCCAGCCTGATCTCCTTACCGGCCAGCAAGTCATGAATAACATGACCGCCACCGTAACTGAAACGTCCCGGGTAAACCTTATTTTCCGGATCGTTTTCCGGTAGCTGGGCTGCACCCAAATAGGCGTCCACAGCAGCAATACCGGCATAAGCTTCCACCCCGTTTAACCATACTTTGCTCATTTTAATTCGGGGCCGGGAATGTCCGAAATTAAGAAAAACCCCGGAAGAGCACATGGGGCCAAAAGTACCAGTAGTAACAACATCTATTTCCCGGGCTGCCTTTTCCAGTCCCTGTTCAGCCACAATATCGATAACTTCCTCGGCAGTTACTACTACTGCTTCGCCCCGTTTAATCTTTTCGTTAATTTCTTCATAAGTCTTCTGATGTGCCATTTTATTCTCCTCCCTTAATTAAGCAGCTTCTGGGCAGCTCGTACTGCTGCCCGAGCATCTTCAGAATAAGCATCAGCCCCGATGCTTTGAGCATATTCAGGGGTTAATACTGCACCCCCGACCATAAATTTGCATGGCAAACCCCGGGTTCGGGCTTCCTCGATTACTTTTTTCATAGCCGGCATGGTAGTAGTCATCAAAGCACTGAGTCCAATAATATCGGCATTTTCTCTTTCAGCTAAATCCAGGATTACTT
>CAZOIC010000089.1:0-5931 GCA_964579945.1 uncultured Syntrophomonas sp.
GATGAAAAGATAGCGGAAAAGGTCACCGAGGGTGTTATAAATAAGGCTACCGGTGGTGAAGCAGCCAGTACTAAAAAGGCTGGTGGGCAATCTTCTTTTAACTTGAAAAATATTAGCGATTATTCTGAGGCCTGGAATGAGCTATACAATCAAAATGAGGCTGCTATTAACAAGTATGAAGAGCCAATTATGGAATTGGTTACTCCTGGGCTGGAATTTGTAAGTGGTGTGCAATATGACCTGCTAAATATGGAAAACAAGGACGGCCGTTTTGAAGGTAAGTTGATGATGGCTGGTTTCCCCGGGGTTTTAGAGAAAAAAGGAACGAAAATGAGCTTCGGATACGATACCATAAGAGATGAAGATGGTTTTAGTCCTGCCGATAAGGCTGGTGACCGACTGGTAGAGAACGGCAACTGTGATTTAGGTAAAGGAACCTATGTAACTGAGACATTTACGGAACGTAATGGGCAGAAACTTAATCGTAGCTACTGCGAGTTCAAACGGCTTAAAAATGGAGAGATGATATGCCTCAGGACAAACAGCTATAGTATGAACGTTTTGAGCCAACAGGAGGAATTATCCAATACTTGCACCTATATAAAAGCTGGCAAAGATAAATTTGACTTCGTCATTGGTAAAGCCACCCAGGGCCCCGCTTTTGAAAAGCTATCCTTTATTGACAAAAACGATTTATCAAAAGATGATGCTCGTAAGATGATGGAAGCAGCAGGATACCAGATTGAAAAAAGTGGTGGCATAGCAGGGGGAACACTTGTTGTTGACTAGTCTTATATCCAATTGTTAGGAGGGACATAAAATCGGTAAACTATTGAAGTAACATCTAAAAAGCAGGCGACATTACTAAAACAGGGCATTCCTTTAGGCAGGAATGCCCTGTTGGGTATAAACTAGTTAGCCATATAGTGATACCGTAATTTCAAAAAGGTCTCCCTCAATAATACCCGGGAGGCCTTTTATGCTTCATATTTATTCTTTCTCAGTCTGGCAAATATTTTCATGAAATCAACCAGTGGAATTATTAACACCGACATTAGTACCACGATACCCCATTGTTCAGAATTGAGAGGCACAACCCGGAATAATGAATTAAGTGCCGGAGTAATAATGACGCCTACCATAAGGAGAGCGGAAAATAGTGCCGCCCCTACCAGGTATTTGTTGCCGAATAATCCCAACTTGAAAATAGACTGGTAACGAGATCTTTCATTAAAAGCATGCACTACCTGGATTAGACCCAGTGTAGCAAAAGCCATTGTCACTGCCACTGGTTGGGAATAATTGCTCATCCCTATATAATAAGCGGTCAGTGTAATAGCCCCCTGAAATATCCCCTGATAAATGATACTGATTCCCACACCTCCTGCAAATACACTGGCATTTGCAGGCCTGGGTTTTTGTTTCATAATATCCTTTTCACCCTTATCAATTCCCAGGGCCAGAGCGGGAAATGTATCGGTGACCAGGTTAATCCATAAAATATGAACAGGAAACAGTATAGGCCAATTTAACATGGTAGCAATGAATAATGTAAGTACTTCCCCGATGTTGGCCGATAACAGGAATTGTATAGCTTTACGTATATTACTGTATATTTTTCTGCCTTCCTCCACGGCCAAAACGATAGTAGCAAAGTTATCATCAGAAAGCACCATATCTGATACACCTTTGGCTACATCGGTGCCGGTTATGCCCATACCAACACCTATATCGGCAGTTTTCAGAGCCGGTGCATCATTTACACCGTCTCCGGTCATAGCCACGACTTTCCCGTTTTGCCGCCAGGCATTTACTATGCGCACTTTATGTTCCGGAGATACACGGGCATATACCGAATAGTGATGAACCTGCTGCAGAAAATCCTGATCAGAAATCTTATCCAGTTCACTGCCGGAAATTACTTCACCCTGATCTTGTATAATACCTAAATCAATGGCAATAGCTGCAGCTGTATCCCGATGATCACCGGTAATCATTACCGGTCTGATACCGGCATCTTTACATACTTTTATAGCTTCGCGTACTTCCTGCCTCGGCGGGTCGATCATACCGACCAGACCCAGGAAGATGAGATCATTTTCTGTGTCAGTCGGATTAGGATTCACAATTGCAGTTTCACTGTCCTTATAAGCCATGGACAGAACTCGGAGGGCTTTGGATCCCATATTGGTGTTAGCCTGTTTAATATTCTGAAAGATAGCTTCATCCATTGCTTTGATCTGACCATCAATCAGAATACGGTTACATTTACTGAGCAGTACATCCGGCGCGCCCTTGGTTAATATACGAAAAGTACCATTAATTTTATTTATAGTAGTCATTAATTTGCGGTCAGAGTCAAAGGGAATTTCTGCTGTTCTGGGAATAGTCGCTTCCAGTTGTTCCTTGTTAATACCCTCATCGGCGGCAAAATAAAGTAAAGCCGTTTCAGTAGGATCACCCAGTGCACTTAGCTCACCATCTTCAGTCTGGTTTAAAACCCCATCGTTGCAAAGGGTCATGGCCTGCATGAATATCTCCAGGTCGGCATCAATTTTCAGCCCATCATCAGCATTAAAGTGGCGGTTACCAACATAAATCTCCCGCACCGTCATTTTATTTAAGGTAAGAGTTCCGGTTTTATCTGAACAAATTATTGCTGTACTGCCCAATGTCTCAACTGCTGATAGCTTACGAATGATAGCATTTCTCTTCGCCATTCTTTGTACGCCCAGGGCCAGAACTATAGTGACAATGGCAGGCAGTCCTTCCGGTATAGCAGCAACTGCAAGACTGACAGCAATCATAAACATCTCCAGGAAGTCTCTTTGCTGCATGATGCCGGCCATAAAAATAACGGCTGCAATTATAATTACGCCTATGGACAAGTATTTACCTAATTCGGCCAGCTTCTTCTGCAGAGGAGTTTCTTCTGCTGTAGTAGTGTTGATATGGGCAGCAATCTTACCCACCTCGGTATTCATTCCGGTAGCCACTACCACACCAGTAGCCCGCCCATAAGTAACACTGGTGCCCAGATAGGCCATGTTTATTCTGTCGCCAATAACAATATCCGGTGTCTCGATTATATTGGTACTTTTCTCCACCGGTACCGACTCACCGGTAAGAGCAGCTTCTTCAACCTTTAAACTGGCCGATTCAATAAGCCTGAGGTCAGCCGGAATATAATCGCCTGCTTCCACCAGTACAATATCACCAGGTACAATATCTTCTGACTTTAATCGCAGCTCCTGCCCATCTCTTTGAACCCGGGCATAAGGTGAAGACATTTTTTTCAACTCGGCCAGAGCTTTTTCCGCCTTGCTTTCCTGCGCAACCCCTAAAACTGCATTTAATAATACGACAAAAGATATAATGGCAGTATCAGCCAGCTCACCTAAAAACCCAGCAATGGCAGCTGCTACCAATAAAATGATTATCATCACATCTTTAAACTGCAATAAAAACATCGTCAGCAAAGTTTTGCGATCGTTTTCCTGCAACTCATTCCTTCCATAAGCCTCTAGTCTGGCCATTGCTTCTCTGTCGGTTAAACCAGCTTTACTGGTATTCAGGCTTTCCAATACTTTTTCCGTTGGTATTGTATGAAAATAAACTGCCGAATCAATATCCCGGTATTCCTTTTCCATTACCGGATCTACCTCCACATCTAAAATAAATAATGCCCAAAAGTCGTAATGACACAGGGGGACGTTTTTGTTGTGTCACTCCGACACGGAGTGACACAACAAAAACGTCCCCCTGTGTCATACTAATCAATCTCAATTCCATATTTTATTATTTCCTCTACAATTCCCAGCGGTTCTTGGAAATCTTGCAGGGTAAAGGGTTGTGGCTGTAAATCAATGCCATAATCCATGGCCTGTAAAAATAAAAAACGAAATCCTTCAATCCTTTCCATTTTTTCAAAATGGCTTGAAAAAATGGCCAGGTCAATATCACTGTCAGAAGTATATGTTCCCCGGGCATATGAACCAAAAAGAAACGCTTTTTCAACTGGAATCTGGTTCCTTATCTTGTTTATATAATCTTCTATTGTTTGCTGAATTGACTCAGGGATTGCAGCCACAAAAACACCCCCTCGGTCCTGGTTAACACCTCTTTGGCTTTTACCTCGCCAACCCTTTCCGATACCTTTTGCTTATAAGCCGGATATCGTTCAGAAATATAATAATACAATAAGTCAGCAAAAAATGGTTTATGTTCCGCAACTTTTTGGTCAAATGATTCGTTCATTACCAGGCTGCTATATTCCTCCTTACCGAAAATAGCATTTCCGATGGTTCCATACCTTTATATCACAACCTCGATACTTTCTTTTCAAATTTATTATAACATACCCACCTATTACCATCAATTTACATTTAGTGATACGGGAATCTGGGAATGACACAGGGGGACGTTTTTGTTGTGTCACCCCGTGTCGGAGTGACACACCAAAAACGTCCCCCTGTGTCATATGATGTATAAATTATTTATTGCTGGAGTATACTAAATGCAATATAATAGCAAATGATAATAGATATTATTTAGGAGGCATTGTTAATGACCGGGCTTTTAAATAACCTTTCTGCCCGTGGCTATAAAATAACTCCCCAGCGGCGTATTATACTGCAGGTGCTTAGCGACAGTCATAGGCATTTAAGTGCGGAAGAAATTGCTGACGAGGTTAAACAAATTGAACCGGGGATATCTGTAGCTACGGTCTATCGTAACCTTAACCTGCTGGTAGACATTAGTATGGTAAGCAGGTTGGATTTACATGAGGGACCGGCACGCTATGAATTAAATCAGGGGCATAACCATCATCTAGTTTGTCTGGGATGTGGTAATGCTATTAAGCTGGGTGTTTGTCCAATGCAAGGCGAAATAAAAAAAATAATAGAAGAAAGTGGTTTTGAAGTAGACAGCCACCATTTTGAGATAACTGGTTACTGCCAGGAATGCCAGGCCCGGCGCCAGAAGTCATGATAGGAGCAGAAATAATCGTGTTAAAAGGACCGTCCCCTCAACACGGAAACTATGATAGGGGGAGAAGTAGTATGACCTGAACGGGGAATCTCGTGTTGGAAATCGGCCATATCGGCTGCATTAATTGTGAATTTAGAGTTTTGCACGATTCAATATTCCTTATATGTCACTCTGAGCGATAGCGAAGAGTCTTAGATCCTTCGGCTTTGCCACAGGATGACAACCGTAAATTACCAGGCAATTTATGAGAAACACTAATTATGCAAAATCCTCACTTAAGAATAAATAAAAGGAAGGTAATAAGTAAATGTTAAATTCTAAAAAACTGGCTGTTATTACAGCCCTTCTATTAATGATGGTAGTTCTGCTGGTTGGATGTAATGCGGGTAAGCAAACTTCCCAACCAGTAACGGATAACAAAAGTAAGCAAAAGCTTATAGTGTTTGTCAGTATTCTACCCCAGGCTGATTTTGTGCGGCAATTGGGGGGAGACCGGGTAGAAGTAAGTGTAATGATGCCCCCCGGAGCCAATGAACATAATTATGAACCGGATACCGGCCAGTTAAAAGCGCTAAGTAAGGCTGATCTTTATGTTAAGGTAGGACACCTGCCCTTTGAAGATGCCTGGATGGAGCGGTTTATTTCAACCAACCGGGATATGCTGGTGGTAGACTCTTCCCAGTCAATAGAAATGATAGAGCATAATCCGCACATCTGGTTATCACCACGACTGGTAAAGATTCAGGCGGAAACCATTAGTGCTGCTCTGGTGGATTTAGATCCGGAAAACCAGGATTACTACCTGCAGCACAAACAGCTTTTTCTTAGAGAATTGGATAAATTGGACCAGGAAATAACCGCAAACTTAAGCGGGGTTAAGGGTAAGAGCTTCCTGGTTTATCATCCCGCCTGGGGGTACTTTGCCCGGGATTATGGTTT
>CAZOIC010000090.1:0-5891 GCA_964579945.1 uncultured Syntrophomonas sp.
AAATTGGCCCGGGTTAGCATTCAGTTCCCGTATAGACTCCTCCAGGGACAAAAAACGATTCTCCAGCAATTCCAGTTCTTGCACAACCTGATTACGAAAGGTAATCCTTCGTTGCATCTCTTCCCGGGTCACCTGTTCCTGGCGCTGGCAGATATCCAATTTAGTCTGCAACCGAAAACGAAAAGCTTTCATAAAATCCCCCTATAATTTATAGACACTGAATACACTGACCCTTCGGGCACTGATTAACACTGATTTTCTAAAAATTAAATTTATTTTTAGGCAATGCTATTATGCAGGGTGGTTAGGGTATCGGTAAAAGCTGCTTCATCGTATATGCCCTGGCGTAAAAAGTTGTGACAGTTATCTATAAGGGCAATGGCTTCATCTATACGGGGATTGGAGCCTTTTTTATAAGCTCCTATGTCTATTAAGTCCCGAGCCTCCTCATAGGTAGCCAGGATGCTCCTAAAGCGGTTGGCTGCAGCCATATGTTCAGGTGAGGCTATATCAATCATTACCCGGCTAATACTCTGAGCTATGTCAATCGCCGGGTAAAGATTCAGTGCTGCCAGGTTACGGTTGAGGGCTATATGCCCATCTACTATACCTCGTACTGCATCGGTGACTGGTTCATTGAGGTCATCACCTTCGACTAGAACCGAGTAGAGTCCGGTAATGCTACCCCTTTCGGCCATACCTGCTCGTTCCAATAATTTTGGTAGCAGGGCAAAAACCGAAGGTGTATAACCACGGGTAGCCGGAGGTTCACCTATAGCCAGACCTACTTCCCGCTGAGCCAGGGCAAACCTGGTCAAAGAATCCATTAAAAGCAAAACATCTAAACCCTGATCCCGAAAATACTCGGCTATGCTGGTAGCCACAAAGGCTCCTTTTAGCCTTACCAGAGCCGGTTGGTCTGAGGTTGCCACCACCACCACCGATTTGGCCAATCCCTCTTCTCCCAGATCCTTCTCCAGGAAATCTCTGACTTCACGGCCTCGTTCTCCTATTAGGGCAATGACATTTATGTCTGCTTCGGTGTTCCTGGCTATCATCCCTATCAGGGTACTCTTACCCACTCCACTTCCAGCTAGAATACCCATGCGCTGTCCTTTACCAACGGTAATCAGACCATCGATAGCCTTTATACCTACCGGAAGTACCTGGGTAATACGCTGCCGCTTAAGCGGACTGGGTGGAGAATTCATAACCGGATAACTAAATTCCGGTTTAATTCTGCCCTTATCATCAATAATTTCCCCCAGGCCATTTAAAACTCGGCCTTTTAACTCCATGCCTACTGCTACCCTGAGGGTAGTACCGGTGGCCAGTAATTCGCTTCCCGGACCTATTCCCTCCAGATTTCCCAGGGGCATGAGCAGAATTTTTCTATCTTTAAACCCTACTACTTCTGCCGGTACCAGTTGACCACCGGCGTAATTGGTTTTAACATAGCATAGTTCCCCTAATCTTACCCGGGGGCCTGATGCCTCCAGAGTAAGACCGATAGCCTGAGATATCTTGCCTTTAAGCAGGCAGGTTGAGGCTTTTTCCAGTGCATCCATATATTTTTCCAGCTCAAAGCGGTGATTTTCAATAATCATCAGCAACTACTTCCTGGATTGCGTTATTAACACTGGCAATTCGGGTTTCCAATTGCGCATCTACGGATCCGGCATCACTTTCCAGTAAACACCCCCCGCAACTTACGCGTTCATCAGCCTTAATGTCCATATTTATGTTATTACTACCAATATCGGTTAAATACCCTTTATCCATTACCTCTAAAATATTTTCTACTTCCTGGGGGTTTACGTATACCGTAATGTTTTCTGGTCTATCCAAAAAATCAATAGCTTCTTGCAATATATTAATAATTATGTCGGGGTTAGTTTTTAATTCGCCGGCTATTACTTTTTTGACCATGGCCATTACCAAACGTACCATATCGGCTTCACAGGAACGAAAAACTTTAAGCTTGGACTGACGAGCTTCTTCCAGTAAGGCCTGGCTTTGTTGGATAGCTGCCTGCCGGTCCCCTTCGATTTCTTGTTGAGCCTGGCGCAAACCTTCTTGATAAGCTTCTTTATGAGCTGTCTGCCTAATTGCAACAGCCTCCTCACCCGCCTGCATTTTAATAACTTCAGCTTCCTCCCGGGCGTTAGTAATGATATCTCGTGCTTCATCGCGGGCTTTTTGCAGAAGTTCCATTACCATCTGTTCAGTCTCTTTAAGTATTTTTTGACTTTCCTGTTTAATTTTTTCTATTTCCTGCTTTTCCATCTCCAAGGGGTTATTATGATTATTGTTATTATCTATTACCAAGGTTTCCATCTTATTTTCTATTTGATTTAATTCAACGGAATCAATTACTATTGGCAGAGTAAGTATCGCCTGCTCGTTTTTAATAACTTTAGACAATTATCTCATCTCCCCCTCCACGGGCGATAACGATTTCACCAGTTTCCTCCAATCGCCGGATAATATTAACAATGCGTTGCTGAGCTTCTTCTACATCACGCAGCCGTACTGGTCCCATGAATTCTATATCTTCCTTTAGCATATCAGCAGCCCGGCTAGACATATTATTAAATATTTTCTGGGTGACTTCGTTACTGGAACCCTTCAGGGCCAGGGCCAGATCATGAGATTCAACTTCCCTCAGTACCCGCTGAACTGAGCGATCGTCAATCATAACAATGTCTTCGAATACGAACATGAGTTTCTTGATTTCCTCGGCCAATTCCGGATCCTGTACCTCCAGGGCTTCCATAATAGTCTTTTCTGTTCCCCGATCTACCCGGTTGATTATTTCCACCACTGATTTGATGCCACCGGCACCAGTAAGCTCCTGGGGAACAATGGACGATAGTTTTCTTTCCAAAACCCTTTCTACTTCCTTAATGACCTCAGGTGAAGTAGTATCCATAATAGCAATGCGTTTTGCCACCTCGGCCTGCCGGTCTGGCGGCAAAGCTGATAATATGGATGAAGCTTTTTCTGGTTCCAGGTAAGCCAGAATTAAAGCTATGGTTTGGGGATGCTCGGACTGGATGAAGTTTAAGAGCTGACTCGGCTCAGTCTTACGCATAAAATCAAAGGGACGTACCTGTAAGGAAGCAGAAATACGACCAATTATCTCAATCGTTTTCTCTTCCCCATAAGCCCTTTCCAGAACTTCTTTGGCATAAGAGATGCCGCCCTGACCTATAAACTGGCTGGCCAAAGCCATTTCATAAAACTCTCGAAAGATTTCATCCACTTTATCATTTGAGACCTGGCGAACATTGGCAATTTCCAGTGTTACTTGCTCAATTTCTTCTTCGTTTAAATGTTGAAAAATCTTGGCCGATTTTTCTGGACCTAAAAAGATGAAGAGATTAGCAGCCTTTTGCTTGCCGCTCAGAACTTTTTTACTGGTCGCCAATGTATCACCTCATATCTTCAAGTAACCAAACCTTGATGACCTGGGAAGCATTTTCCGGATTTTCATCGATAAGTCGCTCAACTTCTTCTCGGATTCTTTGTCTTTCCTTTTCTTCCGGGGTCAGGTTATGGTCAATAATATCTTCAATGTTAATAGTTTCATCAACAATGGTTTCAAAATCACCCAAATCCTCTTCCCTGGCTACCCTTACTCTCCTTCGGGAAACTAATAGCCATACCAGGATAAGTAGTAATACGGCCAAAAAGGCTAGAATCCAGGGGGCATAAGGCTTAGCTGCAAACTTCTGCAAAGCTCCCTGGGGACCCATTTCGGGTTCAGGTTCGGTATAGAAGTCAATAAAAGCTACAGATATGTTTTCCTCCAGACGTACATTTTCATCTCTACGATTTTCTCTTAATCCACAGGCAGTAGCTACTATACTGCGAATTTTTTCAATCTTCTCCTCTTCGCTGTCCCCAATGTTGGCATTCTCGGTCCCGGCACGGTTTATAAAAACGGATGCAGTAAGATAGTCATACTGAACATCCCCCAACGAAAAACGGGTATGGGTTTCGGTTCGATTGTTATCATAGTTAACGGTTTTTTCGCTCTTATCCCAGGTGGAAGTACCTCCTTCGGTATTAACTTCTTGATACTGCGGTATGTTGGTATCAGTACCGGGAACACCCGGCTGGGCGATACTGGTGGACGTTCCTGAATCCTTCTTTATATGTTCACTAACTACAAAGCGACCTTCGGGATCGTGAGTAAAATGCTCATCAACCTGTTCTCTATCGTTAAAATCAAGTTCGGCATTAACCCTGACTACACAATTATCTTTACCCAGAACTTTATCTAGCATGGTCTGAATAGCTTCTTCTTTCTCTTTTTCAAACTCTCTTTTCATGGTCAATTGCATTTTGACCACATCGCCAACATTGCTTATATCCAGCGGAAGATCATCTGATACCAAATTGCCATTCTGATCAACAATAACCACGTTTTCTGGCTTAAGGTCTTTTACACTATTAGCTACCAGATTAGTTATGGCCTGAACTTCCTTGGGAGTAAGTTTTTTATCATCTCTAGTATTAATTACTACCGAGGCTTTCGTTTCCTGTTGGTCGTCTGAAAATAGTGATTCTTCCGGTAGAGCCAGGTTAACCTTGGCAGCTTTAACTTTTTCCAGACTCTGAATACTGCGGGCCAGTTCTCCCTGCAGGGCTGCCTGGTATTTCACCTTTTTATCAGTCTGGGTCTCACCAAAACTGCTCTGTTCAAAAAGCTCAAAACCAGATTCGCCCCTTGGGATATTCTCAGTTGCTAGTTTTAGACGAGTGGAGTCCTTAAGCTCAGCAGGTACGGAAATAGTGGTACCGTTATCATCCAGTTTATACTTGATTTTCATTTCGTCAAGTTTTTCCGTCACTGCAGCAGCATCTTTATCATCAAGTCCTGCATAAAGCACTTGGTAAGGGTTTTCTTTACCCACACTACTGACCATGATAACAACAGCTACCAGGATAAGTAATGCAACTCCCCCAAACATAACTTTCTGATTCAAGCTCAGGTTTGACCAGGCGTTTTTAGCTGTCTCGCCCCATTGTTTGATTTTATCTACAAAACTCTCCATTACCTGACTCCTCAACGTTAGTTACATCTGCATGCGCATAATTTCCTGATAGGCTTCCACTATTTTATTACGAATTTCTATGGTGAGCTGTAAGGCCAGGTTGGCCTTTTCGTATGCAATCATGGTGTTATGTAGATAATCCTCTCCACCCAGAACGAGTTTTTGAGCGCTGTCAGCAGCATTTTTTTGCAGGTCATCTACTTCTTGAAGGGCATTATTAAGGTATGAAATGAAATCAGTCCGGTTGTTACCTGTTTCCGAACTGGTATTCAGGTTTTTCTTATAATCAGGCGTGAGTGCTGATACAGCACTGTTGAATAACATTTCTGCTTTCAATCCAATAGCCCCCCCTACCTTCCTATATCCAGAGCCCTCATGGCCATGCTCTTACTTGCCTCGATTACCTTGGCATTGGCCTCATAGGCTCGGGTTGCCGAAATCATGTTAATCATCTCTTCAACAATGTTAACATTGGGGTAATTAACGTAACCTTGTTCGTCTGCATCCGGATGAGATGGGTCATAAACTTTTCTGAAGGGTTGTTCATTTTCATTTACTGAGCGGATTTCTTTTACCCTTACCCCGGAACCCATATTACTCATTTTTTCTTCCATAATGCTTTCAAAACTCCGGCTTTCCGGTACCCTGGGAGTGCGAGCCTCAAAAACTACTACCTGCCTGCGGTAGGGGCCTCTCCCGTTTTGAACCCGGGTGGTTTCAACATTAGCCATATTACTGGCAATAGTATCCATCCGCAACCGTTGAGCGGTGAGGCCAGAGGCACTAATGTCAATAGTATCGAGAAATCTCATACTTTTACCCCCTTCC
>CAZOIC010000091.1:0-5818 GCA_964579945.1 uncultured Syntrophomonas sp.
AGCCGTGCTCCTTAAGCAGCAGGATATCCTCCCGGGTCTTGATACCGCTCTCACTCACTTTGATAAACGATTGCGGAATTTGCTCCGCCAGCTCCAAGCTTCGACCGATGTCTACCGAGAAATCTTTCAGGTTGCGGTTATTGACCCCCAGCATTTTAACGGGCAGGTCAATAGCCTTTTGCAACTCCTCCCGGTCATGTACCTCCAGCAGCACTTCTATGCCCAGTTCCCGGCTCTTTTTACTTAAAGCCAGCAGTCTGGGGTAATCGTGCATCGCGGCTATAAGAAGCACCATATCCGCTTGCAGTAAAACGGTTTCATAAAGCTGTATTTCATCGACAATAAAGTCTTTGCGTAAAACCGGTAAGCCCGATTTTTCTTTTACCTGGGGAAGCAGTTCTTGCTGACCCTGAAAAAACTGGCTATCAGTAATATAGGAAATAGCAGTTGCTCCATTTTCCCGGTAGCATTTAGCCAATTGCAGGACATCCAGTTCATTAGCCAGTATCCCTTTTGCCGGGGAGGCCTTCTTGACTTCTGCGATTACAGCAATGCTGTTAAAGTTACTCCTAAAGACTTTTTCTACATTCAGGGGGTGCCGACAGGGGGTTATATCCTCTACATTTAGTCGGTTTTTTAACTCCTGCACTTCCTGCTGCTTAACCCTGATTATCTGCTCTAACATGGTATCACCCGATCGCGGCTATAGCTGATCATAGCCTGCAGGGTAGCCTGGCTTTTCCCGGAATCTATAGCTTCAGCAGCAATAAGCATTCCTTCCTCCATATCCCGGGCCCGACCTGCTGCCATCAGTGCGGCAGCGGCATTCAGGACTACCACCTGGCGATAAGGACCGGGCATTCCTGCAAATATATTCAGAGTAATTCTGGCATTACTTTCTTTATCTCCACCCCGAATAGCTTCCAGCCCTAAATGCGCCATGCCTAGCGTGGTAGGATGGATATTATAGGTCTGCTGCTGCTCTAATCCGGCATCAAAAACCCGAGTAATACCAATAGGGCTTATTTCATCCATACCATTTTCCGCACATATTACCAGAGCCCGTTTCCGGCCCAATTGCAGTAAAGTCTGGCCAACCGCCTCCTGCAAGTTGGCATCCGCTATCCCCATAACCTGATAAGTCAGGGGATAAGGATTAAGCAACGGACCCAGGAAGTTAAAAATCGTAGCTACCCCGATTTCTCGCCGCAGCGGTCCCAGTTGCTTCAAAATGGGATGGTAATTAGGGGCAAACAAAAAGGTGATTCCGACCTTATCTAACATCCGCTGGGCTTCGTCAGGACTGAGTTGAATGTTTACCCCCAGCGCTTCCAATAAATCGGCACTACCTACCTTCCCAGTAACAGCCCGATTACCATGTTTGGCGACCGGGACCCCGCAGCTGGCTACTACCAGGGCAGCAGCAGTGGATATATTGAATGTCCCCAGGCCATCTCCTCCGGTACCACAGGTGTCTATCAGTTCCAAATCACTGTCCATAGTAACTGCTTCTTCAAACAAGGCCTGAACGAAACCACTCAACTCGGCAGCGCTTTCCTTGCGAGTACGCAAGGCACTTAATAGAGCTGCCGCCTTAATCTCAGGAATACTGTCATGTAGAAGCATGCGGGCCGTTAAATAAGCCTCTTCGTTATTGAGGTACTCTCCTCCCACCACATTTTTCAGATAACGGTCAAACATAAAAATCTCTCCTCTCCTCACCTAATCTCGTCTTTTCTCATTGGGGGTTTTTCGTAGCAATTACCCCATTTAATGCACCTGGCCCCTGGTAGCAATATTTAATAGAAGCCCGGGTACTGACTTAATTTTTAATAGACCCAGATTACGCGGATTTTTAAGGATTTCCGCGGATTAATTCTATAGTTCTTGTAGGGGCAGACCCGTGTGTCTGCCCGGCCGACCACTGCAATCCCGCAGGCGGACACATGGGTCCGCCCCTACAGATTACGTGCTATTGTACAGGAAGAGCACGTAAAAACATTTTCGATGGTTGCCCCCCTCCCCACGGGCATGACGGGTTAATACATAGGTCTTGTTTTACTGAATTCCTAAGCACTAACCTACATTTTCACTATTGTTTGAGAGGGCCATCGTTCCAACCCACCATCATGATTGGTTACATAGCTCAGGTGATATAGGGGAATATTGCGCTCGATAATTGTGCTAGTAGCATTGAGAAATGGTTGAGAAGAATAGTAATCTAATGCAAATCCGGACGGGTTTTGCTCAAAAGAGGATATATGATGGGAAGTAAAAAATGGTAGCAAAGTAAGACCACCGTTTGCAGTAGTTTTAGTTGCATCATTATTTGTAATCAAGGGAAAATAAAAACCAGCACGACATAATGTGCTGGTCACTTTACTATCAGACCGGCTCATCTCGTCTCTCTTCTCCTCAACTTTACTCTTCTCATCTCATCAAATATATGCTATTTACTTGTAGATAATGTAAATCTAACCCATAGCTGGTTATTTGTCAATAACATTTTTAGGGGGGGTGACAGGGGACGGTTCCTGTGTCACCTCGGGTCTGAGGTGACACAGGAACCGTCCCCTGTCACCCCTTCACCCTACATATACTTAAATCTGAACGGCATTTCCTTTTTAATTTCCTGCTTAAGTTTATCTACTATTTTCTCGGGAACATGATTTTCACTTTTTCCTAAAATCATGCTAAAAGCCCAGCACAGGCCCAGGTAGGGCATGATTTTTACCATGTAGGGCTCTCCGGCGGGATAGCGCAGGTGTACCAGGGGTGATAGGCCAATATTCCTAACTTCACGGGCTAATTCCCGGTCATCTATCCCGGTGTAAGTCTGGTATTCGGCCATATCAAAATCAGAGTTGCTATCTTTATTACTACCGGAAAATGTCTGCTTGATTATTTCTTTTTTATGCTGGCTATTTGCTGCTAAGAACCGGAAAAATTGATAGCGCCTGCTTTTAGTGATGGTTGTAGGATCGGCAATAGTAATAATTAATCCGCTTTCAGATAATCGGGAAGCGGCACTTTGCAATAGATTAAGTGGCTCTTTGAAATGATGGATAGCGGAAGAGAAAACAATCAAGTCATATTCCCCCTCTGATTCCAGAAAAGAAAACGCATCTGATAAAACCACATCTATCCCTTGTATCTTATTTTCAACTATTTTTTCTCGAGCAATCTCCAGCATTTTTTCCGACAGGTCCACCAATGTAACCCGGCAATCTGGGGAACATGATTTCACCACAAAGGCCGCTTTCCCCGCCCCGCCACAAAGGTCAACTGCCTGTAAGCTGCGGTCAATCCTTATTTCCAGCATATTGGTAACCGCCTTAAAGATTACATCATACTCAACATAGGCATAGCGGGGTTCTTCAAAATCCTTATAAAAATTAACAATATGCTCGCTGTCGTACTTTTCTATATTTGCCCGTAATATATCTTCCTCGGTACATTCTTCCCATCTTTTAAGGACTGCCATGTTTAACCCCCACCCTTATCTATCTAATATATTTCTATTTCTCCAAATTATTGCATTTTCCTTTAATAATGCGAAAATAGGTATTCGTGGAATAGTGATAAAGATGTATTTTATGCAAAAGGAACATAATCCACCGCATATTCATGCGCTATATGGCGATTATATGTCGGCCATTGATATAAAGACCATGGAAGTTCTTGAGGGGGATTTACCCAATAAAGCCCTAGCTTTAGTAAAAGAATGGCTACAAGAACATCAAAAAGAATTACTTGATATGTGGCAAAAACAAGAATTCAAAACCTTACCCCCACTTGTATAAATAATTCATGTAAATAATCCAAGAGAGGTGTAAGAATGTTTTATAAAGTGAAAAACGTAACCCCGCTTGAAAACCTAATTTTGTTGGTGGAATTTGAGAATGGGGATAAAAAGCAATATGATATTAAGCAAAGAAGAACTGGACAGCAATAAGGTGCTTGTAGAAAATGCCAATGTGGAAACGGCAAACTTTGCAAAAACTGTATTGCTAATGTGCGGACAAATGAGTATAATACAAGTGGAAGAAATTTAATGCGTTTTTGAAAGGAGCGATTACTATGGCAGCAAAATCAGCGAACCTATATGCCAGAATTGAACCAGAGGTAAAGGAACAGGCAGAGGGCATTCTTTCCGCACTTGGCATTCCTGCATCCAACGCTATCAATATGTTCTATAAACAGATTATCCTTCAGAGAGGACTTCCTTTTGAAGTAAAAATGCCGTCTGCAAGACCGATAGACATGAGTGCTTTATCGGAAGAACAGATGAATGCAGAACTGGAGAAAGGATATACGGACATGAAGGCTGGTCGCACCAAGCCAGCAAGTAGGGCATTTGCAGACATCCGCAAGGATTATAACGTATGATTTTTGAAGTAGAAGTTTCAGAACAGGCAGATACTGACCTTAGAAATATCTATGAGTATATTGCTTTTGAACTGCAATCCCCAGAGAATGCGAGTGGTCAACTTGATAGACTGGAAAAAAGCATCATGGGACTTGACCAGATGCCGGAACGGTTTCGTGAATATGAAAATGAGCCGTGGCACAACCGAGGTCTGCGTATCATACCTGTGGACAATTATTGTGTGCTTTATATTCCCAATACTGAGAATGCTGTAGTTACGATTATTCGTGTTATGTATGGTGGTCGAGATATTGATACGCAGTTAAGGAAGTATAAAAGACAGTAATGTACAGAATAGAGAGGAATTTGCTTTTTTCCCCTTCTCAGTATATCACTGGGTAATACTGTAATGCTATCATTATTGGTACAATATTACCCAGTGCTATACTGATCTGGAAAAAGCAAATTCCTCTCTATTGTAAGGGGTATTTTTGAGACCCGCCCCTACTCGATTTTCACACATTCCGGGGCTCTATCCCTTCACCTTCCGGTTTTCGGTCCTCTGTCTTGCCCCTTAACATTCTGCATGCTCAATGCAAGCGGAATAAAATAGTCTCATCGTGCAACTAAATTTAGTTGCATCTTCTTGAAAACTGGATATACTATAAACAGGCGGTGAAGATATTGAGTAAAAAAGAAAAGTTGATGGCTCGTCTGCTATCAAAACCAAAAGATTTCACTTTTGAAGAATTATCGCTCTGCTTGGTTACTTCGATTATGAGCAGACCAACTTGGGTAAAACAAGCGGTTCAAGAGTAGCCTTCACCAATGGGGACGGCGATTACATCCGGCTGCACAAGCCGCACCCCAGAAACATCCTCAAGCCGTATCAAGTGGAGGATGTTATTACCGCCTTACAAGAAAGGGGATTGTTATGAGCAACTACATTCATTATCGGGACTACACTGGTAGCATTGAATTTTCCGAAGAAGATGCAGTATTTCACGGTAGAGTTATTGGCATAAAGAACATGCTTTCATTCGAAGGTGACAGCGTGAAAACTCTTACCGAAGATTTCCATAATGCTGTTGATGAATATCTGGAATTCTGCGAAAAAAGCGGTAAACAGCCCGAAAAGCCGTTCAAAGGCTCTTTCAATGTCCGCATTCAGCCGGAGTTGCACCGCAAAGCCGCGCTTGCAGCGTCTGCCCGCGGCGTGTCCCTCAATGCATTCGTGGAGGATGCCATTCGACACACTGTGGACTAACTTTAAGGGTATTAAGGGGTGTCAGGGGACGGGATTATTGACAACCTTAGGCCTTAAGGACAATACCCCGGTTTGCTCTGATGGGCAAGAGCCAGTACAGATTTCTTAATAGCAGCCGGGGCAGGGGTTACCCGGTAAAGATGTCTATTACAATTTCCTGAACAATCCCCACTATGCCTGGA
>CAZOIC010000092.1:0-5801 GCA_964579945.1 uncultured Syntrophomonas sp.
TTGAGCTGGAAAACGGACGTAAGATTGCTGCCTCTATGAATGGAATGCCCCATGGTCAGGGGGCTATATCTGGTAATAACTTTAGGGGCCACTCCTGTATTCATTTCCGCGATAGTACCACCCACGGCAGTCGCAAGGTAGATCTGGCCCATCAGATGATGGTTTGGAAAGCAGCCCATGTGGTGGAAAAACAGATTAGGACCCTGGGACCGGAGGACAGCATCAGGCTGTTTTTTACTGCTTTGGACCAGGGAGAAATGAAACTGGCAGGCAGTTTGCTGGATGGGAACGAGGAAGCAGCCATTCTGGAATTGTTTCACGATTATGATTATATAAGGGTTTCTGCTATTACCAAGCTTGGTGATAATATATATAAGGCAAATGTCTTACTAGGTTATGATGGCGGGAGAAAACAATTACGTAAAGATATATCGCTTAAAATGGTCAAGAAGAATTCTTACTGGCATATAGATGTTGGCTCCATTGTAGTATTATTACAACAACCCGGGGCTCAATAGTCATCAGTCGTCGGACGTAAGGCGTCAGGGGTTCCGCCCCTCATGCTTCTATACACCTATTAATAAATCCGCTCCCTTAATGGTAGCGGGTTAGCGCTACATCTGTGTGCCCTGTGGGTACGTAAATCCTTACTGAACCGCGTTATGCGCGTCTATTTTTCGTTCAAAATTAAGTACTGGGTATTAGCAGTTGCGATGAGCTGTTTTTCCCGGTTATAGGCTTCAGCCAGTATATGAATCATAGTGCGACCCTTTGATTGTACAGTAGCGGTTATAATCAGTTCATCGCCCGGAAAAATCGGCCGGTGGTAGCTGGTGTTTATATTTAAAGCAGTAGTTCGAGGAGTTCCAGTAGCCAGGATACATAAGGGACCGAAAGCATTATCAAAAGCAGCAGAGATATAGCCCCCCTGCATTGAACCCGCCGGATTACAATAGCTCTCCAATACCGGGATAGCAATGGTCACACTGCTTTCAGGGATAACATCTAGCAGTCGGGTCTGCATGCTGGTGTAACAATGGGGAGGAGTTCCCAGATCAATATCTGCCATACCATATTTCTTATTTTCATCATTACCTCTGCTCACTATTAAATCCTCGCTTTCAAATAATACTGTATCAACTATATTTTCGATATTTTGCATATTTATCCTGCTAAAACAAACAAAAACCCGGTCTAGCCTGGCCAGACCGGGTTTAAAAACCTTTGCTATTCGGTTTTTTGTAATTCTGCGAACCATTTGGCATTATGGTGAGCGGTAATTTCAGCATCAATGTATCCGTCCAGCATCATAGAAGCTAATTCCACCCGGGATTTCGGGTGTATGGCGGCCAGGAAGAAATGCCCGGCTACCAGTAAAATCATTATTATCGCAGTCCAGAAGTGAACATTATAGCAGAGAGCCAGGAATGCTGAGGATACTACATCCTTCCACAGCCACATGGGAAAGCCGGTGAGAATAATCAGCAGGCAGCCGATAATTATCAGGCCGCCCAGTATCTTCTGACCAGCATTATACTTCTCCTGGGGAGGTGCCTCTTCGACTTTTATAAATGGTACATATCCACCCATAGTTTTCAACCAGGCAAAATCATCCTTGGAAAAACTGGATATGGTATCAATAAAACGAGAGAAACGGTCAAAATTCAACAATATATACAGGGTCGGTCCGACAATAAAAACTACACCTGTCCAGCGATGAACCAGGGAGGCATTGGCGGGGCCACCGAATATATTGGCTATGCCGGCGATATCCCAATAAAAACCGATTCCGGTAAGCCCCAGAATAATAAAGGCTAACAGGTGAATCCAGTGCATGGTTCTGGTCTGGGTATCATGTTTTAAAACTTTTCCTCTGATAATTTCTTCACTCATCACATTACCCCCTTCTACGCAGCTTCGCCGCTATGTCCTTTAAGCTCTTCAATAAAGGACGGGATGTCTTTACCATATTTGGTATGGAGCAGGTGATGAGCCTTTTCGCTCAGGTATTTCTGTTCCCCGGGTGATAAGAATTCCTGGTAAATCTGGATTATCTCCGGATTTTCATGCGATTTGCGCAGAGCCATCTTTTCATCCAGGGTATAGAGGCCTGCTATCCGCTGGTCAATATACTCATCACTGGCAGCAAAGGCATCAATACCTATTTTGGCGAAGACTCCCGACACTATAACGGCAACAGCCAGCATTCCGCTTCCTTTCAAGAATTGACGCCTGGTCATACCAGTTTTTTCAGTAAAAATACTCATAACTCGCTGTCCTCCTTCCTTTAATAAGTGTCACGTCTTATCGGTTGTCCGCCACCATTGATGCAGCCACCGGGACAGTTCATTACTTCAATAAAGTGATACTTGCTTCGTCCAGCCAGTACATCTTCGATAACATCGTCAACATATTTGGTTCCGGTAACGATACATACACTTACAGGCAGTACCTTGCCTCCCAGGGCTTTTACCGGGATTTCCACGGTTGCTTCCCGTACCGGTTTACGTCCTCTGACCGCTTCAAAATTGACCTTGTCCAGGGTTTCCCCGCTGAGCACTTCATAGGCGGTACGTAAAGCAGCTTCCATAACTCCTCCGGTAACTCCAAATATAGTCGCTGCACCGGTTGAAGCTCCGATAAAACGGTCTGCCTGTTCATCCTCAAGGCTCATAAAATCTATACCGGCAGCTTTTATCATTTGCGCCAGTTCCCGGGTGGTCATTACTGCATCGACATCCCGGAAGCCACTGGCCATAAATTCGGGGCGATCACACTCATACTTTTTGGCGGTACAGGGCATAACTGAAACGGAATAAATACTGGCCGGATCTATCCCCAGTTTTTCAGCCAGATAAGTCTTGGAAACGGCGCCAAACATCTGTTGGGGAGATTTGGCGGTAGAAATGTGGGGTAAAACATGAGGATATTTATCTTCCGCATATTTCACCCAGGCCGGGCAACAAGAGGTAAACTGGGGTAGCGGCCCGGCATGTTCAAAGCCGGGAACTCCTAGAGCATTGAAAACCCGGTGAATAAGTTCAGTTCCTTCTTCGGTTATGGTAAGGTCAGCCGTAAACTCAGTGTCATAAACTTTATCAAAACCGAGTTTTCTCAAGGCGGCATACATTTTGTGCTTGACATTGGTTCCGGGTGCCTGTCCAAACTCTTCACCCAGAGCTACCCGCACTGCCGGGGCTTCTTGAACTACTACGAATTTGCCCGGGTCATTAAGGGCTTTTATTATCCGCTCATCGACCATGCTAATATCGTCAATAGCTCCAAAGGGACAGTTAATCAGGCATTGGCCACAGTTTATACACTTCTTGATATCAATATGGTGTTTTTCTCCCAGTCTACCCTGGATGGCGTGGGTAGGGCAGATAGAGGTGCAATGGTCACAGGCCTTGCATTTGTCGCTAACATGAATAATACCATCGCTTAGCACTGTACTACTCAACATTCTCCCTCCTCCGATAGAAGTTTGCGATTAAAATAGAAAAATCCCTTCACCTCCTTATCAATGAACTATCTACCCAAATAAACGATTACCTATCCTTCATGGATATGTTCATTGTCCGGTTGCTATAACCGGAAAGGAAAGTTAAGGAATTTTACTTTTCTGCTATCTCCTTCGGAGATGCTAACTATTCACTTCATGTGAATAGGTTGTTTACTGTAGTGCAAGAATATATAGCAAATAACAAAGAGCCTTTGTTATTAGTTTTAAAAAGAGCCCGCTTACAAAAGCAAGCGGGAGGAAAAAGATTGGGATTGTATGAAAAAGCCTTTTACAGCTTTTTACCAAATTTAATATTAGTGTTCAATTGCTTCGCATTTCTAGTTATTACAATGCCATGCCTAAAAAACTTAATCGTCAGTAAATAAAAAATGGTCGAGACCCCTTTTTGAGGCACGACCACCTAGACCTATGCTGTTACATAGGCTCAAAATGGTCTCCTTACCACAATATGGGGAGGCACAGACGTTTCCATCTATACCCAGGCTCAGGAACCATAGCTAACTGCCTTAGGTCCAGGAGCTCGGAAACATTATGAGGTTAAATAAAAAACAGACAATCTCTGGTAAGTAAGCACACCAAAGCTGTCTGTTAAATAAACAACAGTTACAGACGATGTACTCCTTTCCACAATAAGGGGAGGCATAGACGTTTCCATCTATACCCAGGTCCAGAAACCATAGCCAAATACCGTAGGTTTAAGAACTCGGAGAACATATTATTTTGGTACAGTTTATCATATGTTTGGAGAGAAGGCAAGAAATTTTCATTTAGTCTTCTCCCTTTTCAATTATTTCAATAAAAAGGTTAACCAGATAAGGGTCAAATTGAATACCCGCGCAGCGATTTAATTCGCTAATGGCTGCCTCTTTCGTCATGGCTTTACGGTAAGGACGATCACTGGTCATAGCATCATAAGCATCAGTTATAGCTAAAAGCCGGCACTCCATGGGTATTTCCTCTCCTTCCAGGCCCAGGGGATATCCTTTGCCATTCCACCATTCATGATGTTTAAGTATCCAGTCGGCAATAGGAACTAGATCAGGGGCGGAAAGGGCAATGCGGTGACCGATTTCAGGATGACGCTGCATTTCAAATGTTTCTTCCTGGTTCAGGGGGCCCGGTTTAAAAAGAATATTATCAGATATCCCCACCTTACCAATATCGTGAAATTCAGCCAGCAGGCGCAGATCAGTAATCCGGTGGGCTGGCAGCCCAATATTTTCACCTAGAATAACTACCAGTTCCTGGATTCGAACTGCATGGCCTTCGGTCAGAAAATCCCGGGCTTGCAGAGCTTTCATAAGGGTTTTGACAATGGCGCTTCTAGCACTCTGGCGGCGATGTAATTTTTCCCGGTACATATTATTGTCAGCCGCCTGAAAAACTTCATGCATGTTCAAGGAGGGGTCGTTACGGACAGCAAAGCCAATGGAAAGGCTAATAGGTATATCGGGATTATTGCTATTATATGTATCTACTGCTTCACGAACTCTCTGACAGGCTGCTTCCACAACCGCATCCGAACTACGCAGCATAATGATGGAAAATTCGTCTCCTCCTACCCGGGCTACCACATCATCGGCACGGAAGCATTTTTCAATAACCCGGGCAACAGAAATCAGCAGCTTATCACCGGCATCATGTCCCAGGGTATCATTAACTAATTTTAGCCCATCTACATCGCACATTAGCAGACCGGTTGGAGAGAAGCGGCTATTATCCAATCGTCTTATTTCCTCTTCGAAATAATTGCGGTTATAAAGACCGGTAAGTTTATCATGCAGGCTTAGATAACGAAGCTGTTCTTCATAATGTTTACGCTGGCTTATATCCCGAATAGATTCTATAGCTCCCACCCGGTTACCATCAGTATCAAAAAGGGGTGAAGCCTTAACCCAGATGTAGGCGCCTTCTCCGTCATATACACCGGGGGCAAAAATTTCAGTATAAAGACTTTCTCCCTCGCGACGTACCTCTTTATAATGTTTATTCATATCCTCATCTGAGACAGTAATTAAATCCAGCAGCATGGGGCGAGGATAGCCATAAAAAGGTATAGCGTAAGCATATTCACCCTGATCGATAATATCTTTTTTATTAAGTCCGGTCATCTCTTCGGTAGCCCGATTCCAGGCAATAACTTTTTGGTTTTGGTCGATAACGAAAGTTGCGTCAGGAAGAAATTCAATTATATCTAGTAGGCGTTGATTAGTAGCTCGGAGCTGGTTTTCCATAAGTTTGCGTTCAGTTATATCCCGGGCTATACCCTGGACCGCAT
>CAZOIC010000093.1:0-5510 GCA_964579945.1 uncultured Syntrophomonas sp.
TATCCCCCCAATACAAAGTCTTGTCCACCAATTATAGCTTCTTTGTTTGGTAAAATTTGTCATTAGGAGGAGATGGGTTTAGTTTTATTTATACAAAATATTGGTTAATAAGAGAATAGACGCTGATATAGTATTGTTAAAGTTCTGTGCCTTGCCTACCAGGCTTTTTGGTTTGAGTAAGGATTTTCTTTAAGTGCTCAGTTGCGTGCCGGGCTTGTTTCCCCAAAAAAAATAGGAGACCCTATATGGGATCTCCACTGCTAAAAAACTATAGCATCAATATTAATGCCAGCTATGGATTCAGGCTTACCCTAACAGGGTAAGGTAAACTAAACATACAGCCCATCTCCGGATGGGCTGTATGTAGAAAAAACTATTTTTTCAAAAACACAAACCAGTAAAACATAGCTACAAATACGGCACCGCCTACGATGTTCCCCAAGGTTACCGGAATGAGATTGGCACTAATAAAATTACCATAGCTGAAGAAAGCAGTTACCTGATCTGGAGTAGTCATATTAGCAAAAAGCGGAACTACAGTTCCATCGGCCGCTACCTTGGTGGCTGATGCTATCAGTTCGGGGTTACTTTGAGCAATGGTAATACCCATAGGAATAAAGAACATATTGGCAACACTATGCTCGAATCCGCTGGATACGAAAGCCATAATGGGGAAGAAGATGCCGAAGATTTTCCCAACCACATCTTTGGCTGCAAATGCTAGCCATACAGCCAGGCAGACCAGCCAGTTACAGCAAATAGCCCGGAAAAACGCTTGTCCCCAGGTTAATGACATTTTAGCACTGGCAATACCTAAAGCTTTGCTTCCATGGGCACTAATTGCAGAGGGATCGCCCCAGAATCCACCGTAAAAGATAATGTAAACAAGTAATACGGAACCTACAAAGTTGGCTAGAAAAACAACAGTCCAGTTTTTAAGTAATCCGCCCCAGGTGGATTGCCCATTCAGACTGGAAATACAACAAAACATACAGTTACCGGTAAACAGCTCTGAACCGGCAATGACAACCAGCATCAAGCCGACGGAGAAGACTGCACCAAAAAGGAACTGTCCGCCCGATGTTCCTGCCGCTTCCATAGAGCCTATCTTGGTAGCCAGGTTAGCTCCAAATCCAATGTATGCCCCGGCTAAAATACCCATAACAATCATTTTCATAATAGGCATTTCACATTTTGCTTTTCCAGCATTGGCTGTTGCTGCTGAAATTTCTGCAGGAGTTAAGAAATTCATGCTCTCGTTCACTCTCCTTTTTCTTCATTGCATTACCTGATAAAAAAGTCTTAGCCCCTCCTCCCTGTATTAAGGTAAAAGCCTAAACCATAGCGAGTAACCGTACATAATCCCGGTCTTTCTAATTCTAACGCCCGGGAATATATCGGAATATATATGAACCCCGGGCAAAATAACCTTAAAAAGGCACACAACCATTTCCCAAGCCATTTGGGGGGAATACCCACTATCGGTAGGGAAACGGGGTTTTGACCCTGGAATTCGTTTATAAAAGAATAATTTTGACCAAGGGAGCAGATTATCCTCATTAATCTAAACTTAAGGTTAAAATGGACAATATTATGATACAATTAGGCTAAGATTAAAACATTTTACGCTGTGATAATCTATTTAACGTCAAAATCTGCCTCCCGGAAAGTAATTTCTACATCGAAAGGCGAATACCTGCGAAAGTAATTGGTCTATGCTTTTTTGTTATGGACAACATAACTTAAAATTATATTATTGGAGGTGTATATGGTGAGTTCTTCTTCACCCAAGGTTGACCGGGATGTCTTGATGCAAGGTATAGTAGAAGGTATTACCAAATTTGAAAGCGAGTTTCCCCTGGAGGATTTCAGAAAGGGAGACTACAAACAACATCCTATTATCACTCTACTCACCTGCTCGGATTCCCGTATGCCGGTAAATGTTTTCGGCAGCATTTTTAACCGTATTTTCTCAGTGGAGAATATCGGTAACCAGTTCCGTAGCAGTGAAGGCTCGGTACTCTACGGGTTACTTCATCTGCATACCCCGCTGATGATTGTAGCCGGGCATACCGATTGCGGAGCCATTGCAGCAGCGGAGTCTAATTTTGTCAATGAACCCCTGGGAATTCGTAATGAACTTTCTATTGTCAAAGATTCACTGGATGCCGCCCGCCACCTGTATAATGTCGGTAATGATGAGTCTGACCTTAAGTACACTCTGCTGTCCGAGGTCAATGTGGACATGCAGGTTAATTACCTGCTGGCTAACCCGGAGGTTAGTGAACTGGTTAAGAATAAGGAATTGCTGTTAATGGGAGTAATGGTCGATCTGCATAATCATTATGGGGAAGGCTATGGCCGAACTTATACTATTAATGTTAATGGGGAAAGAGATACCAGCAAGCTGAAGGATGATAAGGGACTGGGCCTTATGGCTGAACGGGCGAAAAGATTATCCTTGTAATAATAGACGCGTGAGGCGTTGTAGGGGCAGACCCATGTGTCTGCCCCGTTGACCATTTAACCCGGGGTTTTATTCTGTCCGTTATGGATCTGCCAACTCCGGGCGAACACACGGGTTTCGCCCTTACAGGTTACGTGCTACCTGCTCTATTTTGGCTTAGCCGATGGATTATGCCATCGAGGATGTCGCTTTCGCTGATGGTTATCTGCTTTTGTTTCATGGTGTCCATTATGAGTAAAACAATCATAGCCCCGGCCGGAATAATATCGGCTCTTTCGGGCTGTAGTCCCGGCAGGCGGCGCCGTACATTTAGCGGCATAAGCTCCAATATGTTATAAAGGTCAGCGACTTCCTCCCGGCTTAAATTCTGACCATGGACCTGCTGGGGGTCATATATCTCCATAGATAACTTCATCGCCACTAAAGTTGTGGCAGTCCCACCGACAAATACCAGGGGATAACCTTTAAGTTTATCGCTGTTTTTTTCTAGTGAACTTAGGATCGTCTTGGCGTCCACCATTGACAGGTGAGCTTCAGTAGCCCGGACCGCACCAAGCGGCAACGAGAGCGAGAATACTTCTTCGCCATCTTCTATCCTGAATTCACAACTTCCTCCTCCCAGATCTACTACCAGGGGGGAGGTAAGAGTTAGACCCTCTTTTACTCCCAGGTAACTTAACTGTGCTTCCTCTTCTCCGCTAATAACTTCCAGGCTACAGCCACAGCTTTCTTTTACCAGGTCCACAAATTCTTCCCGGTTAATTGCATCCCGCATAGCACTGGTAGCAACCATGCGAAAGTCTTTTACTGCCAATCGCCGGACCGATTCTACGTAATCCCTAAGACACTCCCAGGTTCTTTTCATAGCTGCAGAATTTATTTTTTGGGTAACGTTTACCCCTTCTCCCAGGCGAGTACTCTGTAGTTCCCGGCATATTGGTTGCAATTGCCCGTGATTAATATCTGCTACCAGTAAACGGCAGGAATTACTGCCTACATCAATGGCCGCATATCTCATAGTTTTATCTCCAAACCAAAAAGCACTTCGGCCGAAGTGCTTTTATCACCTGTAGTTATACAAAACGATTGCGTTTTTTAGGTTCCATACGGTTTTTGAGGGGCTGCATCCTTTCATCGCTTTCCTTTAAAAACCTGGCAATTTTGTCATCCAAACTAAGTTCACTAAGTGGAGGTTTATTAGCCGGGGAGTTGCTTTTATACCGGTCTGTACTACGCCCCCGGGCTGGTTGCCTGGCAGGTTTATTCTCCTTCACTATAGCCTGTTTAATCGATAGGCCAATCTTTTTACCATCGACATTAAGTACCTTGACCTTAACAGTGTCACCTTCCTGGATAAAATCTTTAACATCCTTTACATAAGTGTCAGCAATTTCTGAAATATGAACTAATCCTACAGCTCCGCCGGGTAATTCAATAAAAGCTCCAAATTTGGTAATACCCTGCACTTTACCTTCCACCAAATCACCAGATACGATATTTTTTTGTTCGATAGGCATAGAAAATGATGTCCCCCTCAATATAATGCTATGTTAATTCTATTCAATGCCAGATGAGTAGTCAACCTTAACCTGGTAATAATAAATTAAGAATTACATGGGTTAAGCACTAATACCGGGGACGGGATTAAGGTAAGACTTCAACTACCCGGGTTTCACCCTTTTTGACCATTCCCAGTTGTTCCCGGGCTATTTTTTCCACCATTGCCGGTGAATTAGCCTGCTTTAGCTCCATTTCCAGTTCCTGTCTGTTTTTCTCCAGTTCTGCTTTTTGATTTTCCAAGCATTCTATACGCTGGTTTAAATCCCATAACATTTTTACCCGCGGGGCTACCGGCAGCATCAGAAAAACTACCAGCATCCCGGCCAGTATTAATTTTAGTCGGGAATTTTTATTATTCTTCATCGTGATCCTCCTCGTTGTATACACCTAGCACATCCCCCGGGAGTATGATAACTACTTCGTAATTTTTGGAGCGGGCACGATTATACAGGGTAGCAACGGTACTGGCAGAAATCCTAAGAGTTCTGCTTATCTCGTCCGTACTTTTACCCATCTCTTTCATAACTACTACTTGTCTCTCGCGAAAACTGAGTTTCTCTGCTCCCCGGATTTCAATATGCATAAGGTAAACAACTCTATCCACATTTTTTCCACAAACTGTGGACAATTTTAGTATGTTTATCTTCTGGATAGGGTTGTAAAAATCCTGCTTTGGGCAAATTATTTTTTAATCTTCTGAATCTAGAGGTGGGTCTTTGGGGGGAGGTTTTAGCTTTGCAGCTATTTTCCTGCCCCAGGAGAGTGCTTTTTTTATACTGTGGACGAGGGTGGTACAGGCAGTAACCATTGCGCCGGCCAGGCGGGATATAGATCTATCCAGGCGGGAAGCAAACCGGCGATAATATATTAGGATTCCAAGAACCAGGGCTATTAAAACATAAATTCGCATTTCTCCCTGATTGATAAAAAGCATACCCAGAAATACCAGAGCAATGATGATTATCCACAGGGAAAAATCCAAGAAGTATAAGACATACCGAGATACTCGGGCAGCTCGGATAAGCTCCTGGTAGAAATGAAAAATGGTCCCCGTAAGCAAACCAAGTACCAGGGTTAATACGAAGGCTTCTACCTGGCCTGGCAAACCAGTCAAAATAGCCTCCCCCCCTTTAATATGAAAATAGGTTTTAATTCACGCGGATCGCGCGGATTATATAAGGATTTGCGCGGATTCTTTATAAAATAAATTTATCCGCTATTTTCATCCTTGTTTGTGGCCTTCGGCCATGGGGGTTAATATGAAATAGGCATAGTAACCAGGATTCTAGTTAACGCCATATTTAAATGTTGATTGGTTGTTTAGAGTAAAAAGTAAGGGGTAAGGGGTGAGAATATTTCCCTTACTACCGTCTTCACTCTTTACCTAATGGCCGGTTTTATTTTAATAAGCGGTTTAATATATTTTTGCCTTTGGCTTTAATATCAGTTCCCTGGGCTTTATATTCCACACTGTTAATAATGC
>CAZOIC010000094.1:0-5492 GCA_964579945.1 uncultured Syntrophomonas sp.
AATGTGAGAAGATTTGCACGTTATGAATTAGGTCAAGGAATAGAAAAGGAACAGGCTGATTTTGCTGCCGAGGTTATGGCTCAGATAAAGGGATAATAAAGGCAGGGAGGTAATCACTTGCAAAGTCCCAGGTATAAACGGGTGGTACTAAAGCTCAGTGGCGAAGCACTGGCTGGAAGTAGCGGATATGGTATAGATCCCAGAACCCTGGTATCAATAGCCGGACAGATAAAGGAAGTTGTAGCCCGTGGGGTAGAAGGCGCTATCGTTGTTGGTGGAGGCAATATCTGGCGTGGAGTAGCAGGTAGCGCCCAGGGTATGGACCGAGCTACTGCAGATTACATGGGGATGCTAGCAACGGAAATAAACGCCCTGGCTTTACAAGATGCTCTGGAAAAGCAGGGATTGGAAATCCGGGTAATGACTGCAATAGAGATGAAGGAAATAGCCGAACCCTACATAAGAAGGAGAGCTATTCGGCACCTGGAAAAAGGAAGAGTAGTAATATTTGCCGCCGGTACCGGAAACCCCTATTTTTCCACCGATACTGCTGCTGCCCTTAGATCGGCGGAAATTGAGGCCGAGGTTATTTTAATGGCAAAAAAAGTAGACGGGGTATATGATTCTGACCCGCTTAAAAACCCTGATGCCAAGAAATATGACTATTTGCAATACATCGATGTTCTTAACCAGGGATTGGGAGTGATGGACTCTACCGCTGCCTCTTTGTGTATGGACAACAAAATACCTATAATAGTGTTTAACCTGATGGAGGATGGTAATATATTACGGGCGGTTATGGGTGACAATATAGGTACCTACGTAGGGGAGGTAAGATAGTGATAAAAGACATTTTAAATGATGCCGAAGAGCGGATGAAAAAGACTATTGAACATTTTACTGGGGATTTAGCCAGCCTCAGGGCAGGCAGAGCGAATCCTGCTATGGTAGAAAAATTAATGGTAGATTATTACGGTGAACCAACGCCGCTTAACCAGTTAGCCAACATTACAGTTCCGGAAGCCAGATTGCTGGTTATTCAACCCTGGGATAAAGGCAGTATAGCCGATATTGAAAAAGCCATAATGAAATCAGACCTGGGGGTTAATCCCAACAACGACGGTAATGTGGTGCGTATCGCAATTCCCCAGCTTACCGAAGAGCGCCGCAAAGATTTGGTCAAGGTAGTAAAGAAAAAAGCAGAAGAAACTCGAGTAGCGGTAAGAAATATTCGCCGTGAAGGTAATGATATGGTTAAATCCAGTGAAAAAGAGAAACTAATTTCCGAAGATGAAAGCAAAAAGGGCATGGATGAGGTTCAAAAACTAACCGATAAGTACATTAAAGAGGTTGACATTATAACCTCGGCCAAAGAAAAGGATATTATGGAAGTATAGTTTTTTATAGTTTAAATAAACACTGACAATGGTTATAATTATTACAAAATACCCCCTGCCCGGGGGGTTTTGTAATTTAGCGAAAGAAGGGCTGCTTTTGCTTAAAAAAATATCCAATATTAATGAATTAACAGATAGCGATTCTCTACCTCGTCATATTGCTATTATTATGGATGGTAACGGCAGGTGGGCAAGAAAGCGGCTTATGCCCCGTACTATAGGACATCGGGCAGGTATGGGTTCTCTAAAAAAGGTAGTAAAAGCCTGTGATGAATTTAAAATACCGGTATTAACCGTATATGCTTTTTCTACCGAGAACTGGAAACGACCTGAGAGTGAGGTACAGTTCTTGATGAAACTCCTGGTAGAATTCCTTCATAAAGAACTGGATGAGCTTAATGAGAATGATGTTTGTATTAATGTTATCGGCGATTATAGTGTCTTAAACCAGGAATGCCAGGACGAAATTAGACGAGCCCTGTTAACTACCCGTAACAATCAGGGTTTAGTATTTAATATAGCTCTAAATTACGGTGCCCGAGCCGAGATGGTTGAGGCCATTAAAAACATAGTAGATATAGTTATTAGCGGTGAAATATCTCGGGATAGCATCTGTGAAGCTACAGTATCCTCATTTTTATATACCGGAGGGATACCGGACCCCGATCTTCTGATAAGAACCGCCGGGGAATTGCGTTTGAGTAATTTCCTGCTCTGGCAGTTAGCCTATACCGAGCTATGGGTTACAGACCGTCTGTGGCCAGATTTTACCCGGGAAGACTTATTGGATGCTATACGAGATTACCAGCAGCGAGACAGAAGATTCGGAGCATTAACTGAATTAGAGAAGGGTGATGAGAGTGTTTAAAACCCGGGTACTTACAGCAGTTATTGGCATTCCGGTTTTGCTGGGAGTATTGTATATGGGAGGTATATACTGGAAGCTGTTCTTTGCGCTGATGGGAATACTAGCTTTTTTAGAATTCGCCCGGATGATGTCTAATGTTCAACTAAGGCCTTTACTGGTGCCGGGACTACTATTACTGCTGTTACTTCTTTTTTCTCCTGATACATATTTATATCCTGGAATCTTTGGTGTGTTAATACTGACGGTGACCATATCTATTCTAAAGTATCCTGATTTAGCTCTTAAAGATACGGCAATAAGCCTTTTTGGAGCTGCTTACATAGGTTTCTTATTAAGTTATGCTATAAAGATTGCCGATTTGCAGCAGTCTTTTATGGTTATTGTGCTGGCCCTGCTCCTAACCTGGGGTAGTGATACCGGGGCCTATTTTGCCGGCAAGGTGTGGGGGAAACATAAAATGACTCCTATACTGAGTCCTAATAAGACCTGGGAGGGGGCGGCTGGGGGACTGCTAGTTTCTGCTATAACCGCCCTTATCTTTTTTTTGGTAATAGATATTGATGGAGTTGGTCCTGCATATGCTTTACTGTTAGGATTAGGCGCAAGTACTCTGGCACAATTGGGAGATTTTTTTATATCCGGGGTCAAGCGGTTCTTTCAAGTTAAAGATAGTGGAAAAATCATACCAGGACATGGCGGGGTTTTAGATCGTTTTGACAGTTTCTTCCTGCTCGTTCCCCTGGTTTATTATTTTTCAGTTTATATTATAATTTAATCTACGGTTTGGTTTTTTTATCTATTTAAAAAAGGGGGGAGTAATTATGGATCCCGAACTACAGAAGAATATTAAACTATTAACCCGGCTAACCATACTGGTTATGGCTCTGGTAGCCGTATATCTTTTATTTACCTATGTATTCCCGCTGGCAGGGCGGATACTGTCATATCTTCCGGTAATCTTCCTGCCCTTTATCTTTGCTCTGCTATTAGCATTGATAACCGAACCGGTAGTTCGATTTTTTGAAAACAGGATAAGGCTTGGTAGAGCCTGGGCCGTAGTTATTAGCCTGATTTTAGTGGTTGGAGGATTTATCTACCTGGTATCAGCGATTATATCTTTAATTATCAAGGATCTATCCCGGCTTTATCCCCAGGTGGCTCACTATTCCGATCAGATAATAAACCGGGTTATTACTACCATTGGTGATTTCCAGGTTTTCTACCTGCGTTTAAATCTGCCTCCCCAGGTAGAGAACACCATACAGGACAATTTGGGGAAGAGTTTACAAGCCTTGCAAACAGTACTGGATGGTAGTATTAACGTATTGATACAAACCCTTGCTATGTTGCCTGGTGCCTTGATATTCCTGATGATTGCTACCGTTGCTACTTTCTTCATAATGAAAGACCGTAAGGCTTTGAAGGAATTTTCTATGCATTTTATTCCCGGCAGCGCACAGTCCAAAACCGCGAAAATAACCAGTGAGTTGTTTGCGGCTCTGGTCGGATTTTTAAAGGCTTACAGCATATTAATTACCATTACCGCAGTGGTAACCATGGTATCGCTTAAAGTCTTGCGGGTGGACTATGCATTAACTATTGGGATTTTAGTAGGTATTTGCGATATATTACCGGTACTGGGGCCAGGAACTATATTTGTGCCCTGGATTCTGTGGAGTTTTATAAGCGGGAATCATAGCCTGGCAATAGGCTTGTTGGTAGTATATGTTTTAATTTCCGTAGTCCGACAATTCCTGGAACCTAAAATTGTTGGGGATAATATCGGATTGCATCCTCTGGCTACCCTGATATCGCTGTATGCCGGTCTGCAATTAGGAGGCATCATAGGGATGATAATGGGTCCGGTTACGGTGGTTATAATAATGGCTTGCTATCGGGCAGGTCTTTTTGAAGGCCTGGGATGGGGGAAGAAGGATTGAAAGACAAAATAGAAAATGAGAGTATAACTAATATTGTAATACTTGGTTCTACCGGTTCTATAGGCAGGCAGGCTTTGGAAGTGGTCGATAAACACCCGCAGCGCTTTCGCGTAATTGCCCTTGCTGCCCGGGATGAAGTTTCCCTGCTGCAAGAGCAGGTGCAAAAATATAATCCTCTGGCGGTAGCTGTCTTTGATCCAGCGGCCTATCTGCAGTTAAAAGAGAAGATAGGTGACCAATATAGAGTTCTGGCCGGCATAGATGGCATATGCGAACTCTGTTCCCTGCCCCAGGTTGATACGGTACTGGTAGCGGTAAGTGGAGCAGTAGGCATTAAACCAACCTTGGCGGCTATAGGAGCTCATAAGAGAATAGCTCTGGCTAATAAAGAAACCCTGGTTGCAGCTGGAGATATTGTTATGAGATTAGCCCGGGAAAAAAACGTAGCCATTATTCCAGTAGATAGTGAGCATTCTGCTGTATTCCAGTGCCTGCAGGGTGAAAGCAGCTATTTAAAAAAGGTCTGGCTTACTGCTTCGGGAGGGCCTTTCCGGGATTTTACCTGGGATGAACTAGAAAAGGTTACCGTTGATATGGCATTAAAGCATCCTAACTGGTCAATGGGGCCTAAAATTACTATTGACTCTGCCAGCCTAATGAATAAGGGCCTGGAAGTGATTGAAGCCCATCACTTGTTTAATGTCGACTATGACCTGATCCAGGTATTGGCACAAAGAGAAAGCATTATCCATTCCATGGTAGAACTGGTGGATGGATCATTTTTGGCCCATCTAGGTGTAGCTGATATGCGTATTCCTATCCAGTATGCTTTAACCTGGCCCGATCGAATGGAATCACCGGCTCGCAGCCTTGATTTCACCAGTCTTACGAAGATACATTTTGATAAGGTAGATGAGAGTCGCTTTCCCTGTTTGAGGCTGGCTTATGAGGCGGGTAGAGCAGGTGGTACCATGCCGGCAGTATTAAACGCAGCTAACGAGGTAGCCGTAAACAGTTTCCTCAATGGTAAAATCAAATTTATGGATATACCAAAACTGGTAGAAAAAACCATGAGCAAACATAGCCTAATAGCATACCCCAATCTGGAGATGATTTTTGAGGCAGACCATTGTGCCCGGGAAACTTGCCGGGCTATGGTAAACTAAAAAGCGCGAGTTAAGTCAAGGAGGCAAAGCATGAACACAGGTACTACCATTTTAATAACCTTGCTAATTATTGCGGTGCTAATTCTGGTACACGAATGGGGGCATTTTATAACCGCACGTA
>CAZOIC010000095.1:0-5441 GCA_964579945.1 uncultured Syntrophomonas sp.
CCCCACACCATAAAAATTGAAGTAGAAGTGGAGAACCTGGAACAGTTAGAGGAAGCCCTGCAGGCAAGGGCAGATATTATTCTGTTGGATAACATGGATATAGAACAGATGAAAAAAGCAGTAGAACTCACCGCCGGCCAGGCACTCTTAGAAGCATCCGGGGGCATTAATGAAGCCACTTTGGTGGAAGTAGCCAGGACCGGTGTAGACTTCATCTCCTCCGGAGCCCTGACCCACTCTGCTATCAGCCTTGACATAAGCTTTGACCTCACTGAAACCTGGTGATATATTCTCCTGAGTTACATGGGGACGGGGTTGTTGACAACATTGAAAATGTTGTCAACAACCCCGTCCCCATGTCAACTTAGATAAATTCTCCTTGGCAGATGGTTAACCATATTATAAAATAGAGGTTAACAATCAAGAGGAGCAATTTGTGTAATGAAAATATCTACCCGGGAAATAGCACTGGCAGCAATGTTTACTGCAATAATGTGTGTTCTTACCATCCTGGTACGTGTATTTCAGCCGGTGATGGTAATGCCCTTCAGCTTGCAGCCTCTGATCATGCTGCTGGCAGCCTATCTCTTATCGCCCCGGGCCGCTTTTTTGAGTATGCTGGCTTACTTATTGCTGGGCTTAATCGGAATTCCGGTATTTTCCAGTCCCCCCTATGGCGGTCCTGCCTATGTACTTGTACCCAGCTTTGGTTTCCTGCTGGGATTTCCCCCCGCTGCCTGGTTGCAATCACGCCTGATTAAAAAAGCTACCATGACAAATTTTATACTGGCAGGTCTGGTGGGAATACTTGTTTACTATGCTGTCGGGCTACCTTATATGTACTTAATCTTGAACTTTTACCTGAAAAATACTATTGATATTCTAAAAGTAATCCAGATTGGATTTATCCCCTTCATCACCCTGGATTTAGCCAAAATGGTAGTAGCCGCCCTCCTGGCCCGCAAACTAAGCACTAGACTAACTGACGAGTAGGTCTAATAATAAAAAAAGTGAAGGGTAAGGGGGACGCGTAATCGGGCGGACCCGCGTGTCCGCCCTCAATATTTGAAATATATATCAATGGATTTCTTCATAGCTCCTATCAATGTGACCCTAAAACAGTACTGGGAGAATTCCTCTTATATAGCTTATGGTAGGCACTTCTGAGACTACTTTCAGTCCTTATACTAATACAACAAGAGGGATGATTGTCACCATGCTGCACACACTTGAAGGTTCACCAATGCCAAATACAACTAACGGCTTCACAGATGTAGGGTCGGATAAATACTATACAGATGCAGTAGCCTGGGCCAGTGCTAATAAAATCGTGAGCGGCTATGGCAACGGTATATTCGGACCTGAAAATGCTATTACCCGCGAACAGATGGCTGTAATATATTTTTCACAATAAACAATCCTATGCTCTTCATCAATTCGTCTGCTCCACCAACCACTTAGATTCCCTTTTAAAGGCTCCGGCTTTCCAATGCCTTCATAGGTATTTCTTTGAATGTCCTTTATCAATATGTTTATCCGTTTCAATACGTTCTTGTTCTGCGTTACGCCGGGACGTTCTTACTGTAACACAGCAAAACTCAAGAACTTGAACAAGGGGGCTCGCCGGAAAAACCGTTGGGCCTTTTTAATAGGATTCGGTATAATGGGAAAAATGTATGGATTTTTATGTGTGGTTAGACGGATAAATAACGGTTCGAGGAATAAGCATAAGCATTGTTACACGAAGAACGTCCCGGTGTAACAAGAGGAGGAAAACATGATGATACTGGTATTCGATGTTGGTAACACTAATATGGTGGTTGGGGTTTACCAGGAAGATAAACTCCTGACCCACTGGAGAATCCGTACTGATACCCTGCGTACTTGCGATGAATATGGGATGATAATGAAGGCCCTGTTTGACTACCAGCAAATAGAAATGAAAAAAGTAAAAGCAGTAGTAATTTCCTCAGTAGTACCCTCACTAATGGCTGAACTGGAAGGGCTGAGCTATAAATACTTTTCCTGCCGTCCCCTGGTAATAGGCCCGGGAATCAAAACCGGCCTGGCCATAAAATATGAAAATCCGCGTGAAGTAGGGGCTGACCGGGTAGTTAATGCCGTGGCTGCCTATAATAAATATAGAGGACCCCTGATTATTGTGGACTTTGGCACGGCCACTACCTTCTGTGTGGTTAATGAACAAGGAGAGTACCTGGGTGGCGCCATAGCTCCAGGGATAGTGGTGGCCAGTGAAGCTCTGGTAGCCAAAGCTGCTAAACTGCCCCGAGTTGAACTGGTAAAGCCCCGTACCCTAATTGGCAGGAATACCGTTGCCAGCATGCAGGCAGGAATCATTTATGGTTTTGTAGGGCAGGTTGAGGGTATAATCAACCGCATGAAAAAAGAAATTGAAGGTCGCTGCAAAGTAGTAGCAACGGGTGGCCTGGCCAAAGTAATTGCCCAGGAAACTGATGCCATTGAAATCGTGGATGATTTTCTTACCCTGGAAGGGCTACGCTTGATTTATGAAATTAACCGGGGGTAATGATGTTTAAAATAGGGCATGTAGAAATTCCCAACCGGATAGTGGCCGCACCTATGGCTGGCGTAACTGACCGGGCATATCGCCATATGGCTCAATTATTTGGTTGTGGGCTAGTATTTTCCGAAATGATTAGTGACATGGGCCTGATTTATGGACAGGCTAAAACCCGGCAGCTGGCTGAGCGTAGTGGTAATCCACCTCTGACCTTACAGATATTTGGTTCCCAACTGGAGCCTATGGTAAAAAGTGCTCTAATCCTGGAAGAACTGGGGGCCGACCTGATAGACATAAACATGGGGTGTCCTACCCCCAAGATAGTTAAAAACGGTGAAGGGGCCGCCCTGATGCTTAACCTTCCTCAGGCCCGGGAAATCATTCGGGAAATCGTCCGGTCAGTCCAGGTTCCAGTAACAGTTAAAATGCGCAAAGGCTGGAATGATGATGATAAGACCTGTATTGAACTGGCTGGTATGGCGGAGGCGGAAGGGGCCAGTGCTGTAACCCTGCATCCCCGCAGCCGGTTCCAATTTTTTTCTGGGCATTCCGATTGGGAAATGATTAGGATAGTTAAAAAAAAGCTTAGTATTCCAGTAATTGGTAATGGTGATATCTGGAGTGCTGATGATGCCCTGAAAATGATGGAAGAGACTGGTTGTGATGCATTAATGATTGGACGGGCGTCGCTGGGCAACCCTTTTATATTCAGGGAAACTGTAGAATTAGTAGAGCACGGGCGCCGCATTTCTCCCCCTACCATAAAGGAACGGATAGTTGCTGCCTATCAACACCTGGAACTAGCCTGTTCATATAAAGGCGAGACTGTTGCCATACGTGAAATGCGCAAACACCTGGCCTGGTATACTCGGGGCATGCGCGGTGCCGCCCGTATCCGCGAAGAAATAAACCAGGCCACCACCCGCCAACAAATCGACTCCATCCTCGACCGCCTGATCGTGAGGGGTGAGGGGTGAGGCCCTTCGTATACTGGTATATTTATTTCCTTTCGCGATTCCGTGGTATGGCCAGGTCGAACTCGTTTGTTCGCCCAGGGTAGGTAGTTATACGGTGGAGAATCAGCCCCAGGGTTTACTTTTCGGCAGGGCAACCCGGCACTCAGCCCAATCTTGATTTGAAAGCATTGCTTATTTATAACCGCTAAATGCCGGGGGGGTTGCCCCTACAATTCTCATTTCTTACACCTTAATCTTCACTATAAACAAATAATCAAGGCCTGAATTCGAAATTTTTATTAGACAACTGGGGTCCAGCACTTATTTTCGATTTTACCTCCCTTGCATCAAAAATCCCAAGGTGCTACAATAACGAAAAAGTTTGTGAACAAAATTGTGCGCAAGGAGTTGCCATGGAGTTTTTTCGTATTCAGCATAAGATTATAAGCTGGGAAAAAATAGATAAAACTTTAAAAAAGATACTCAGCATGAGATCTCGTGGATTTTCCCAGCAGGAAACCGCTGACCGCCTGAATATAGACCGCACCTTTATTTCCCGTCTGGAAACTATAGGCGAATTACGTAAAGGTCAGTCTATAGCCTGCGTAGGTTTTCCCATATTAAATAAGGATGAAATCCAGGAAATAATGGAAAACGAGGGCATTGATTTTATCCTCTTAATGACCGAACAGGAGAGACAGGACTTCATCCATAACCGTAGCGGTAAGGAACTGCTTAATGAAATAATGGACCTTACGGCTCAGGTACGATCCCATGAAGTAGTCATCTGCATAGGCTCCGATGAACGAATAAAATTAATGGAAGGGGTACTGGATGGACAGGTAATATCTATAGAAATAGGAACCTCTCCAATTACCGAGGATAAATGGGTAGACCCGTTAGAACTTAAAAAAATCCTGCGCTCCATCAAATCCGCCCGTTGAATGGAGTGAGGAGCGAGGAGTGAGGAGTGAGGAGTAAGGCATAAAGGCGAACATGGGGACTGTCCCTGCTGTTTCGCCCGGAACCAAGGAAACAGAGGGACTGTCCCCGTGTTCGCCTGCGGTTGCCAGTTTTGTAATGCGAAAGGGGAATCAGCCCCAGCCGGGCAGACACATGGGTCTGCCCCTACAATTCTCATCCTTACTTTAGACAGCAATAGCAACAATTACTACATTTTAGTTTATTTAAACCATAAAAAACGAGTACCTGAATAAACAAGGGAGGTTAAGTATTGAAACGTGTTGTAAGTGTTAGCCTGGGATCATCCAAACGTGACCATGCCTTTGAAACCGATTTCATGGGTGAGCATTTCCGGATTGAGCGCATTGGGACTAATGGAGATTGGGATAAGGCCATAAACCTAATTCGGGAACTAGACGGCAAAGTGGATGCATTCGGAATGGGAGGTATTGACCTTTATGTCCAATTGGCTGGTAAGCCCTATATAATCAAAGACGCCAAAAGATTAATCGTTGAAGCCCGCAAAACCCCCATGGTAGACGGTAGTGGCCTTAAAAATACCCTGGAGCGCAAGTGCATACTGGATATTCAGAAAGAGGGAATCCTGAACCTGCGGGAAAAAAATGTACTCATGGTATGTGCGGTGGATCGTTTTGGCATGGCCGAAGCCTTCGAAGAAGTAGGGGCCAGGCTAACCCTGGGTGATTTTATCTATACGGTAGGAATTCCTATGCCCTTACATTCACTGAAAACCCTGAAATTAGCCGGGCGCATAGCAGCTCCTTTTGTAGTCCGTATGCCCTTTGATAAACTTTATCCCACTGGAGACCAGCAGGATGTCATAATTCCCAAGCATTCGAAATATTATTATGCAGCGGATATTTTAGCCGGAGACTTTAATTATATCCGCCGCTATCTGCCGGATAAACTGCAGGGGCAGATAATTATTACTAATACCACCACCAGTGATGACATGAAAA
>CAZOIC010000096.1:0-5412 GCA_964579945.1 uncultured Syntrophomonas sp.
CGGCATCCTGGTAACCCATGAGCTCAAAGTCTATGTTTACCCCATCATATCCGTTCTTCTTGACCTCATCCAGGAGATTTCCTATTAAGAGTTTCCTGCTCTGTTGATTGGAAAGCAACTGGTGCAGCGGGTCTTTACCCATCAGCACTACGCTGGCATGAGTTCTAATACCCTGTTTACGTACTGTTTGCAGGATTTTATGGTAATCATCCTGGTATTCGTAGAATAGTTCTCCTTTGGCATTGGTAGCAAACCAGCGAAATACAATATCCGTAAACAGGTGCAGGTTGTCCTGAAGTTCGGTACCACGGGTATAGTAATAATAAGCAAAAACTTCCGGTTGGTAATTAAAGTCGATAATAACTTCTCGTTCCTGAGCTTTCCACCCTACTGAAGCCCCCAGGTTTTCCGCCAGGAAACGGAGCGGTATATAAGTGCGATCCCTGTATATGTATGGTGGGGCATCGAAATATTTTACCTGACCGTCTACCCGGGCCTTATTATCCCCGATGAAGAACTCTATGTACTGACCCCGACAATCGATAGCTACTTTACGGAGGTTACCATCCCAGTAAACCTGACCCTTAAGGGCTTCATCTTCAATAATAAAACGAATGGGAACCATGGTACGACCGGCTACTATCTGGGGCGGTGGCTCCACCTGGCGTAGAATACCGTTAATCCTTATTCCAGGCTCATTCCCCGCCAGGCTAATACTGGTTAACCCCATGGTTAAGAACATGGCCACCAGCAGTATTAAGATGTGTTTTAAGCGCAAATAGCATCACCTCGATTTAATTATTCTTTTAGTATTTCTGGTAATGCTCTGCTAATCCCTTGAAGTAAATTATGGGAAATAAATACGAAGATAGCTTTGTGGTTAATCCCGGGCGAACACGGGGACAGTCCCTCTGTTTCCCCTGGTTCCAAGGCGGAAACAGCAGGGACAGTCCCCGTGTTCGCCCTTATGCCTTAATCCTAATCAGACATTATCAGACATTAATGGTTAATTTATGAATCGCCTGCGGGGAAAAAGCGCCTCCAGGTCTTCCAGGGGAACGTGAACCATGTTTTCCTGGTCAACCACCGCAATTATAGCCATTTCTTCCCCGCTGTATTCTTCATTATAAAATCCCAGAACACATACCGTCATCATAGTACCATTAAGGTAAACCGTAAAAAGATCGCCCTTGTTCAATTTTATCCCCCCAGACCTTTCCATCCACCATAGCCAGGTTAAGCCGAGACCTGAAATCAAAGGGATGACCATCGAAAATAACTAAATCCGCCCTTTTACCCGCAGCTATACTTCCCAGTTCATGGTCAACCCCCAGAATTTCAGCAGGCCAGCTAGTAATCGCCCGCAAGGCCATTTCTTCATCCAGTCCTTCCCGGACAGCCAAAGCCGCACAGACCCGCAGGTGTTCAATAGGTACTACCGGGTGGTCGGTAATAAGAGCAAACTTGACCCCCTGTTGAGCCAGGCGGTTAGCATTTTTAAACGACACTTCTTTCATCTCTACTTTGGCCCGGTTTACCAGTAAAGGACCCAGGAATACAGGTACATTACGCTTAAGTATTTCATTGGCTACTAAAAATGCCTCAGTACCATGCTGAATGATTAAATTCAGGTCAAATTCATCCCTTATGCGTAAAGCGGTAAGAATGTCATCGGCACGGTGAACATGAAGCAATAGCGGTAATTCCTTTTTTAAAACCTTTATCAGTATTTCCTGTTTGGGATAATCTTTAATTTCACTTTCTTCCTTATTAATAGTATGCAGTGCATTGTATAAAGCCTCTCGCATCAGGCTGGCATTGGCCATACGGGTACGCGGGGTTTTTTTCTGGGCTGCATATACCCGTTTAGGGTTTTCTCCTAGAGCTGCTTTTAAGCCCCAGGGCTGCCGGTAAACCATTTCGCTTAAGGAGGAAGCCAGATGTTTTAAAAATACCGCCTGGCCTCCTATAATATTGGCACTACCGGGCATGCACATAGAACGGGTAACCCCACCCCGTAAGGCATCAGTAAAAGCCAAATCGACAAAATTTATTCCATCCAGAGCCCGTAGTTGCGGAGTAATAGGGTCGCTAATTTCATTGACATCATCACCCTCTAAACGATAGATTTCCTCTTCCAGCCCTATATGGGTATGGCCATCAATAAATCCTGGACATATATACTTGCCCCCGGCGTCAATAAACTGGCATCCTGCCGGAATGTCCTCGTTTTTACCTACCGCTTTGATAAATTCTCCTTCTACTAATATAATTCCATTATCTATGGTTCCGACTTCATCCATAGTAAACACTTTGCCGCCTTTGATTGCAATCATATATGCTGCTCCTTTACACCATTATTTTATGATTGATAAAGAATTGGAGTTCTATTTTAACCCCGGTATTATCTACCTGTTAAAATAGCGTTGTCTTTAGCTGCCCTTACCAAAGCCATGAATAGCTGTTCTGAAGATTTATCCGTCATGCATTCCGGATGCCACTGTACACCAAGGATAAATGGTGCTTCCCGGTTTTCTATTGCTTCTATTATACCATCCGGGGCTATGGCACTAATATACATACCTGTACCCGGATGTTCGACCGCCTGGTGGTGGAAGCTATTAACCCTGATTTCACTTGCATTTAGTATCCCGGAAAGTACGGTGTTCGGTTTAATTACTATATCATGAAAAGGATAATTGCGGGGGGCTTTTTGCTGGTGGGCCATTGTAGTATCAATATCCTGGAGCAGGGTTCCCCCGGCAGCTACGTTTAATATCTGACACCCCCGGCAGATTCCCATTGCCGGTAGTTTCCTGGCTATTACTAGCTGGGCTAGCTTTATTTCAAAATCATCACGTCGGGGGTTAATCTCCCCTAGTTCCCAGGAGGCTAGTTCTCCCCAGTAATAAGGATCAATATCTCCTCCTCCGGGAAATACCACCCCGTGGCAGGATTTAAGATATTGCTCCATTATTACTGCATCTTCAACCGGTGGTAATAGTATCGCGGTTGCTCCTGCCTGCAGCAATGATTCTAAGTAATATTCACGCAGGCAATATTCCTCAGTTTCCAAATTGTAATTACTACAAATTCCTATCAATGGTCGCATTTTATCCCTCCCCTTTTAAAAGCAGTTTATGCAGTAGCAGTCTAAGAAATTAAGTATACCCTTATACCAACAAAATCTGACATTTTAAATGAGCCAGCGACTTCATTCTTTTTGTGTTCCCCTTGCAGATATTAAGACGGAACAAAAACATAACATAATTCGTCATATAATCAACCATATTGTATGTTGGTGGAAATATATGGTTTTTATGAATATCTCCACTGATTACCTGAAAAACAAACCAGTAATATGAAAGGGGGTATACCACAACGTACGCAGCTTGACCTAATGGTCGACTACCTAAAAAAATTTGTACTTAACCCTAATTATTTTTAAAGGAGGAAAAAGCATGCTAAAAAGACAAAGTAAAATATTGTCAATTGCGCTGATATTTGCTTTCTGCATGAGCTTTATGTTTGCAGGCTTTCTAACACAGCCCGCAACCGCAGCTAACATGTATCAAGTAATTAAAACCCCAACCGTGACTCCAGTAAGTCCGGCTGCCACACAGAATATTGATGCCGTTGTAAAGGTAACTCTTCCTGATACAACCATTGCTAATGGTTCCATCTTAACCGTATCCATGCCGAGTGACTGGACATTTGGTGCTGCTACCAATGTGCCTGTACTTGGTGCATCTACGGGCGGGGCAGTTGAAATAGTTGCTCCGGATACTACTGGTACTGCCGGCAATGACAAGCCGTTTAGTACTGCTGCCTTTGGTGCAGGTCCTGTTTCATTTAACATTAATGCTAATAAAACATTTGACCTTGTAATGGATAATCCAATTCCCGCCACTGAACAAGGATCCAACCGTTATTTCTACATCTATTTTAACGGCATTAATCTGAACAATGCTGCTGGAGATTTAAAAGTATCTTTTCTTGCTCCCAGTGGTTCAGCATTCGAAACTGCTCTGGATGTTGTAATCGGTAAATCCACCCGCAGTGGTGCAACCACATCAACTATTAAAAAAGTTAAAGAAATTTCAGGCAATGATACCCTTGATATTATAAGCATAATGGAAAGTAGTGCTGGTTCTATTGACGTTACTAAAAATATCAAATTAAAAATATTGACTAAAGGATTTACTTGGGGTACTTTCGCAGGTCTGCCTACTGATGGTGTTTCATATGCATGGGGTTATACCGGTGCCCCCGACAACCTTACTGCTGCAATGATTGCTACTGATGACAAAACCATTACCTATCCTGTAGCTACAGGTGCTGCAACTACTCCTGGCAGAATATCCTTTTTCGGTCTGCCTGTAGAAGTTGATGACACTGTTGTAAAAGCTGGTGATGAACTGGAAATCGAACTTTCTGGTGCTAACATGACCAAACAAACCCTGACCGTTGCTAAATTTGCAGATTTTGGGCTGGCGGTTGAGGAAGGTACCAGTAAAGATGTCATTGCCGGACAAGACGGAGTTAAAGTTGGCAACTTCTTTATTAATGAGTCTGCTGCAGGCAGCTGGGTAGCCGGCAGAACCATTACTTTTGGTTTGCCCTCCGGTGCTCAGTGGGATACCGCAGGTGATATTGATGTAGTAAACAGCAGTGATATCGGTGCTATTACTCCTAATATTACTGGCGATAACAACGAGTTCTTGAAGCTGACCTTGACTGGTGTTGCAAGTTCTTCCGGTGGAGCTAAAATCGAACTGTCCGATTTTAAAGTTGACCTGGCTCCTGACTTTAATGGCCCGGTTGAAGTAACTGTAAGCGGCAATGCCGGAGTTACAGGCACACTTAAAATTGCTGACGCTAAACCTATTGCTACCATAGAAGTAGCTGAAGTGAAGGATATTGAAATTGGTAAGCCCAATCAGCAGATTGGTGACATTACCCTGGTAGAAAGTGCTGCTGAAGGATTCCTGAACAATGCAGGTATAGGCAATCAAATCAGATTGATTTTTGACGGCGGCTATCGTTTCTCCAAGATTCCCAAGGTTGAAGTAACCGAAGGCGATTTGGATATTAGTAAGGGCGGCATTACTGTTAATGAAGAAGTGTTAACCATTCCGGTTAAGAGCCAGAGTGCCAAGACTGCTGCTAAAATCTTAATCTCGGATATTTATGTTGACGCATATCGCGTGGCTCCCGAAGGCAATGTAACTATTAAATTTGACAACGGAACCAGTGCTCTTAATGAATTAGCTGGTCAGTTCTCGAACGAATATCCTGGCAAAGCTGTAGTAGCCAACTGCGTAACCCCGGCTCCCGGTCAGAAGATTGGCAACGGCGAGTTCCGCATTGACTCCAACATCTACTATGTTGGCGGCGTAGCCAAAGTTATGG
>CAZOIC010000097.1:0-5380 GCA_964579945.1 uncultured Syntrophomonas sp.
CTCTGGCCAAAAACAAAACGGTTAACCTGGAACCGAGTAACCTGAAGCTGATAATAGAGGCCTTGTCACTTTTAATAGCTGTCGATGCCATTAAGCAGGATAAGCACCTAATTTTTGACCTGAAAGAAATTCCGGATTTACCTCTGGATAAAAAGGAAATTCGCCAGTTAATATTCAACCTGGTGCTGAACGGTCTGGAAGCTATGCCTGCCGGTAAAACTATTACTATCAAGACTTATACCAAAGGTAATGATGTTTTCCTGGAAGTTGCTGACCAGGGTAGTGGCATAAAGCCTGAAATCATTGATAAAATTGATACGCCCTTCTTTACCACCAAAGAAAACGGAACCGGTCTGGGCCTGCCCGTGTGCCACAGCATTGCTATGCGCCACAATGCTACTATTGACGTAAAGACTAATTCCGAGGGAACCAGTTTTATTGTTTGTTTCAAAGTCTAGTTTGATACCAACCAGGCGGCCGGGGGTCGGTTTCGATTCCCGGCTTTTCTCTGTTATAATATATAAAACTTGCTGGCATTGAGAGGGTATGCGATGAAGATAAGCCGCCGGTCCGGAATGCTCAGATTTTTTATGGTAATAAAACTTTTTGTAGATATATTCTGGGCATTTTATTCGCTAAAATTTAAACGTATATGGCATCATAACGCTTGGGTAGAAGAAAAACGCCAGGAATTATACAAAACTCAGGCCAGATATTTTCGGGATATCTCGGTGCAAATGGGTGGACTATTAATAAAACTGGGACAGTTTTTAAGTACCCGGGTGGATATACTACCTCGGAGTAGTATAGACGAACTTGCCGGTTTGCAGGATGAAGTGCCGGCAGTAGAATTCGAAGAAATTAAGGAGGTTATAGAAGCTGAGTTTGCAAGGCTACTGGAGCAGGTTTTCGCTCAGTTCGATGCTGCTGCTCTGGCTTCTGCTTCTTTGGGACAAGTACATCGTGGTCAGCTAAGTGACGGCAGCAAGGTAGCCATAAAAGTTCAAAGACCTGGTATTGATGAGCTGGTAGCTATAGACTTGCGGGCCATTCACCAGGTAATTAAACTGATAAAGATGTTTACCAACTGGGAACAGATAATTGACCTTGATGCCATATTTATAGAATTTAAGGACACAGTACAAGACGAACTGGATTACGTGCATGAAGGACATAATGCTGAAACTATAGCCCGGAATAGCCAGGATGACCCGGATATTATTATTCCAAGCATATACTGGGACTATACTACCCGCCGGGTGCTTACTATGCAGTACCTGGAGGGAATAAAAGTTACTGATCATCAGCTTATGGAGCAAAACGGAATTAATCGGCCAGCTATAGCAGCCAAATTACTACAGACTTATGTTAAGCAAATGCTTATCGATGGCTTCTACCATGCCGACCCCCATCCGGGTAACCTTTTCGTAACCCCGGAGGGCAAGCTTATTATGGTTGACTTTGGTATGACCGGGAGCATTACCCCCGATTTACGTGAAACCCTGGTAGAAATGGTCTTTTCCCTGGTCAATCGGGATTATGCCCAGGTAACAGAATACCTGAAAGAACTGGGCTTTATTCGTTATGATTATGACAACCAGGCCTTAAACCGGGCTATCAGTATATTCCTGGAAGAGCTGGTGGGTAGCGGTCAGGATTTATCCAGCCTGGACTTGCAGGCTTTATTACGTGATTTGGAGACTCTGTTTTATGAGCAACCTTTTCAAGTACCGGCCAATTTTACATTTCTGGGACGGGCTCTGGGTACCCTCTATGGTATTTGCATTGGTTTAGACCCAGGTATAAGCTTTATCGACGTAGCCAAACCCTATGTCAAGCAGATTGCACCGGAGCGAGACAGCATATTCCGTATAGTTAAGGACCGTAGCAAGCTAATTGGTAACGCCCTGCTGGATATTCCACCTCTAATGCAAAAAGCATTAATCAGGGTTGAACGAGGAGAACTCAACCTGACTCCTCCCCTCCAGAACATAAACCATGCCATAGAGCAAAATACCCGGGTTACTCGCTCCCTGGTCTGGTCTATAGTATTTGGTTTCTCCTTACTAACTTCTGCCTATCTGTTGGTAAACGGCTTAAAAGATTTTGCCACCTATTTGATGATATTCTCCATTATTATATTTCTACTGCTCTTAAAAACTAATCGCAAACCCACCCGCAAAAAAGCCCCCCACCCGCCAGTTATGATAAAACGAGGGGGATAGTATTGGCACTGGGAGCAGTTCGACTGGCAACCATGTGGCAGGCCGTTTTTGCCGATGTTGGAGTTACTATTATTGCCGTAATAAATTCCCTTAGACTTATGCGCGGAAATTATTAAAATCCCCTTGACGGAACAGGCGTTCTGTTATATTCTAATTGTAGAACGATTGTTCGTATTGGACAAGGGGTGAGATTATGTTTGTAGGGTATCATAAAAAAGAATTTATTAAGATGGTTATAGGTACTATTGCAATGATAGCCATAGGCTATACTTTTACATTGGGGTTTTTCTTACTTTTCAAAGTATCATAAGAGCAGGCACTATTAATGGGGGCAGGCCTTTATCTCTGTTGTGGAGATAATGGCCTGCCTTTTTTTAAACGAATTGCCTAACTTACGGAATATTTGTGATTGTAATTAGTATTTTTATGTTAAAATGCATATATAAGTAAGTAAAATTTATTTTATGGTGACCCGACATTCAGCAGTAGGTTTATACTATTAATCCAGGTAATGAGGCTGGATGCCCAGTTTGTAGTCATCAGTTATGGGGGTATACAAGTATGAGGTTGCTCATACGGGTGTTTCGGTACTGGGGTTCGCATATATTATTTTTAGGTTTTATAATACTTCTGGCAGCTATACCTACCGGGTTTACTGAAGCATGGCTATGGCAAAACTATGTAATTAAGCCTGCTGATTTTCCGCTCTTGAATAACTATTTTCAGGCTTCTGCGGCCAGTATCAGTTTTATTATTATGGTACTGAAAATACTTCTGGGCTTATTCTGCACCGGTGCAATAGTCTATGCTATGCATCATTCCCATCACCGTAGTTCCTCGATTATTGTTCCTTCGTTAATGGCCGGTCTGATTAATTGGCCGCGGCTTTTTGGGGCAGTAGTTCCTGTACTGCTACTCGCCTGGGCCCCCGCATTTTTATCACCAATAATACCTTACGATATTTATATACCAACTTTTATATGGGGAATAATAGTAACTATATATTGTTTCACCAGATATGTTCTGGCATTTCCGCTATTAATTGACCAAAATAGTATTGTGGTAGCCATAAAAAAATCTGCCCAGCTTACAAAGGGTATAAGGTTGGAGCTTTTAATAGTTATGCTAGCCTTTGTAATCCTATCTGAAGGTGTATGCCTGGCTCTTGGATACGTTCTTCAACCTTTAATGATCGAACCTCATGGAATCTGGCAAATGGCTTTACTCAGTTCCACCATGTATTTTGTTCGCTGGCTCTTTTATTCGTTAATTCTAATAGCTATTTACGCCTATTACCGGGAGCAGCGTTTAGTTAATAGTAGGTTTGACGCCAAAACTGTGTTTGTGCCCTTTAGATAAATTCGCTGCTATCGGGTAGTAATAAAGGGGTTATAGATTATGGCAAAAGCACTTCGTTTTACTGGTGTAATAGAGGACTTGGGAGAAGTAGTTTTTAAGGGTAATGCTCCGGAAAAACAGTCAATAATTACCCTGAAGATTAAACCTCGCCAGATACTTAACCGTCTTATCCCAGGAGAAGATATTGCCGTTAATGGTGTTTGTCTTACCATTAAAGAAATTGATAGTAATGGTTTTACGGTTCAATTATGGCCGGTAACCCAGGAGAAAACTACCTTGATTAATCTGGATTGTAGAGATTTAGTTAACCTGGAGAGAAGGGTGGACAGGGAGGAAATAGAAAATGAAACGGTTTGCTAATAAATTTATCCAACAGTCTACTTGTGGTCTTTGCCATAAGAACTATCTACATAAAACTGTAGAAGAAGTTGTATGTTCTGAATGCGAAAACAAAATAAAAAATAGTAACGACTGGATTGCAGCAGTTTTTTATGAATATAGGGACAGTGACTTCGAGTTTTTAATGACCCTCATTCCCCAGATACGGCAGCAAATGAAAATTCGGGCAACCCAATTATGTGAGCGGGCTGTTGTTGCCTATAAAGCAAATGACATGGAATATGCGACTAGCTTATGGAAAGAAGCTCGCCGTTACGATTATAAAAATATTCGCGCCGCCTTTAATCTATCCTATATTCAATGGAAAACTGGCGAAATTAGCTATGAAGATTTTATTTTTAGTTTGCGCAGCTTTGAATACAGCCGCGCTGACTATGCTATCTACCACAACTATTTAGCCAAAATAGAACAATCTCTTATTCCAGATAAAGAAATTGAAGAAGTTCTAATTTTAGCCGACGATTCACTTGACAAAAATAAATTATCACGAAGCCCGGTATTAAAATTAATGCGGAGTTTCGCAGCTCATCAGGGGAAAATAACCAGTGCCTGCTTTTCCCCCGGCGGAAACGAGATCCTCACTTCAGGGATGGATGGACGTATATCTCTTTGGGATATTAATAATGGTGTGGAAGTTCAACGATTTACGTTTGAATATGCTCATGTGACTGCTGCCTGTATGAGTCCTGACGGTAACTATATTCTAGCCACTACTGATGATTATAGTCTTCACTTGTTGGAGGTAGATAGTGGGAAAGAGATAAGGCAGTTTCGTGGTCATACAGCATTACCTATTTGGGTAGGAATTGCACCTTATGGACGTCTGGCTCTGTCCGGCAGCCTGGATGGAACCATAGGATTCTGGGATCTGCAAAGAATAAAACCTATGAATCTTTTTCGGACTAGTACGGGTCCTATTCACCGGATGTGGATGTCTTCAGATGGGATGTATCTATTGCTCACCGGTTTCAAAAGGGAATTTCGCGTGCTGGATTTGAGTGGGGAGATGAACCATATGTGGTTGGGATTACCAGATCGCTGGCCTTATTCAATCTGCTCTACTGATGACATGCAGTATGCACTGTGTGGTAATACTGATGGCAGTATAGTTCTCTGGGATCTGGACAGCGGTAAAGATTTGCTCATGCTTAAAGGTCACCGGGGTTTAGTTAATTCACTTACCCTTACTAAAGATTGTAATTTTGCTATATCAGCTGCAATTGATAATAGTGTCCGTATTTGGGACATAAATGCCGGTACTCAAATTTACCTGTTGCCAGAGGACATCTGGCAGGTAAATTGTTGCGAATTTACTCCAAACCATCATTCCGTCGTTACTGCGGGGGAGGATGGTCAGCTTAAACTATGGGAATTCAGCTATCCTTGCTGATGTCCAT
>CAZOIC010000098.1:0-5345 GCA_964579945.1 uncultured Syntrophomonas sp.
CTCTTTGATTCGATCCAAAATAGGAGCCCGTTCTTCATTAAGCCGGGCATATTTTTTCAATACCAGTATAAAAAATTCCTGCCGTCTTAATTTATCTTGCTCATAAACTATTTCTCCCTTGCTTACCACCTGAGCCTGCAAAACGGTTGACACCGTATCCAAATTTATCAAATGAACATCCCGGTTTAACTCGGCTGCCAGTTCCTGGGCAATAAAAAATAATTTTGCTTCATCGCCTACCATATCACTCAAAAAAGCAATATCCACATCACTGCCAGCATGCATCTCCCCCCGTGCCGCTGAGCCAAAAAGCATTATTAGATAGGGATTTAAACGTTCTCTGAGAAAATTTATTATAAATTCCGCTGTATCCTCGGATAAATGCATCTGCTCCCACTCCTCCCAGGTAATCCCAAAGGGAGCCCCACCAGAAGTATACCCGGCTATATAGTAGAAATACTCATCACTATCCATATCAAAGGTTTCGCCCAACTTCTCTGCTTCCCTTTTTCGTTTACGCTCTGCCTTTGCCTTTCGGCGTCCATCTTCAGCCATCTGCAATTGCTTTATGTAATCTTCAGGAATATGATACCCCAGCATTTGTAGTTCTTTAACTGCACACTGCCAATCAACCGCAAAATATTTCCGGTATCCTTTTACCATATTTTTACCTCGATACGTCTGTGCCCAGTCCTTGGCCACTACCAACCTCTGCCTTCGTCTTAATCTCTTATGCTTCGGACTCATATCCTGTATCCTTCCCTAACCGCCTTAATCTCCGCTTCGATCTCTTTGATAGAGCACTGATCCATACCTTCCTGAAGCGATTGCCCCTGCATCTTCTTTACCGCCAGCATCGCCCTGACTCGGCGCAATACAGTCAGATATTCATCCAAATCATACCCATCAGTACTAGATATGATAGCTACCGGTAGCCCATTTGAGGTAACCACTATCTCCCTCTCCTCTTTCAACTGCTGCCATATCTCACTGGACTTAAGCCATAAATCACGTACGCTAATAAACTGCACCTTACGCCCCTCCCAACACATTTCCCGGTACGTTAATGATATGTAATTGTGCTACTGACATCAAGAGCTCCATCAGGTAATATTTTCCTTTTTGTTGCGTGTCTTCTTATATGAATTAAGTTATAATTAAAAAGGGGTATATTATGAATCCAAAAAAGCTTTTGAAGAAAATTCTTAACAACAATCGCAATATTCGTTTTGCTGATATGATAAAGTTAATTACAGCCTACGGATTTGAACTTAAACGTATAAATGGGAGCCATCACATTTTTGTTCACCCCGAACTTAAAAAAATTATTAACCTTCAGGAAGTTGACGGCAAGGTGAAACCATATCAACTCAATCAGTTTTTAACCCTGATTGAAAAATATAACCTGCAAATGGAGGGCGAAGAGATTGAAAGACTACCATATAAACATCTTTTATAGTGAAAAAGATGGTGGCTATATTGCTGACATCCCTGACTTAAAAGGATGCTCCGCTTTTGGGGTTAGCCCGGAAGAAGCCGCCAAAGAAATACAACTGGCTAAAGAAGCATGGATAGCAGCCGCCCGTGAAGCTAATATTCCAATTCCCCGCCCCCGCTATAAACCCCTTATTTATCAGAATCAATGACCAGCCATGAAAAACGTGCAATTATGATTTTATGTATCATCGCTTTTCACCATAACCGCTAGACAAGGAGGGAGGTTAAAAATGCTCATCAAAATCGATACCGATAAACTGCAGCAGATAGTAGAAAAATATCACCTGAAACTATTAGTATATTACGGCAGCTACGCCCGGCAGGAAGACTATGACCCCTCTCGCAGTGACATAGATATTGCCTTTGTATCGGAACAGCAGCTTAATAGCCAGCAGTTGTTTGATTTGATGAGTGATTTAATCCTGCTCCATCGCAAAAGCAACATAGACCTGGTCAACCTGCAAACCGCTTCCGGTCTTTTAAAAGAAGCAGTTGCCAACGATGGCAGAGTCCTATATGAAAAAGAAGAAGGGTATTTTCAGGTATTATGCCCCTATCTGTATAAATGCTATTACGAAACCCGCAAGTTCCGCCAGGCAAAACACGCACTTTTCCAGAAAAGATTAGCGGAGGAATTAAAAAATGTCCGACCACGATAGAATCTGTGCCAAATTAGATAAACTACAATCTTATTATACCGAGCTGAAATCTTTCTCTTCTATTTCTCTAGATGAATATATCCACAATTCAATTTATCGGCGAGCTATAGAAAGAACCATGCAGCTAATAGTCGAGTGCGCCACCGATATCAATAATATGCTCCTGAAGATGCAAGGTAATAAAGGCGCTGTTGATTACTTTAATTCCTTTATTGATATCGCCGAGCAGGATATTATACCTATTGAATTTGCTTGCAAAATCGCTCCTTCTACCGGGCTTAGAAATATACTGGTACACGAATATGAGGAGATCAATGACGAAGTCGTCTATAACTCTATAAACACCTGCTTACAATACTACCTGGAATATATGAACTTGATTAACCAGTATTTAAATGTTAAATAAACTGCTCGCCCCACCTGCGGCTACCAGCCCAGGACTTCCTGAAGCGATTGCCTTTTTTACAGCCTGGTTCCAGCCACGCCCAGTACCCCTTAACCACTCCCTACCCAATAGCCTTATAAACCCCTTCTATAAACACCCGAAAACTAACGGAGCAGTTATTATTGATATCCATATGTTGTCCGATAGTCCTGGCTCCACTTATTTTTTGATATGTAGGAACTAGCCGTCTTAATTCCTGAGCGGCATTATTAAGCCCATCGGGATTCCGATATTTTCTCTGTTGCTGTCTTCGTGAAAGTCTGCCAATATTATAAGCCTTCTCCACAGCCTGTAAATCACCCAGAAACCAGGATTCCATTTCATGGCAGGCAATCCTGACCACCGTATCTGCTCTTCCACTGGAAGAACAAATGGCACATAATCGTTGTTTTACTTCATGGCAATCAGCACTATCCTGATCCCTGACTACTATGAATCGTGCGTCCTGAGTTATTGCTCTTAATTTCCGCGGCAAGGATTTTTCCAAATCCTGTTTTCCTTCATGCTTGATTAAATAATACTGAACCTCTTCTGGTAATACCCTCGGTAAAATCATTTTTAATAGCTCTTTCATCGAGGGTTCTTCCAGCATGAAATAGAGCTCCATCACGATGGCCCAGCCCCCTTGAAAAAGCCTTGCTTCCATAGTGATCCTGGTAAATCACCTTCAGCAACCAGACTCTGTAATAAGGGGTCATCAGAGGCTCGTACCACTTTACTAAAGCCGTTATTACCCTGACATAACCAGAATAACTCCTCCAACTGCACCCCATTAACAAAATCAGGGGAATGAGTTGATATAAAGACCTGACCGCCATTACTGGCATAGGCCCTGAACTCTTCACCTAACTCCAGCAAGAGATCAGGATGCAACTGGTTTTCCGGTTCCTCAATACAAAGTAAGGGATGTGGAGTAGGATCATAAAGTAGAATTAAATAAGCAAACATCTTAAGCGTCCCATCCGATACATACCGTGAAATAAAGGGATCCTTAAATTCTTCATTTTGAAAACGAAGAACTATCCTGCCGTCTGCCGTTTCTTTGGCTTCAACCGATTTAATGCCGGGAACCCTCTGGGCCATTTTTTCCAGTACCTGTTGAAACCTGTCCGGATAGTGCTCATGCATAAACTGAGTCACCAATGCCAAATTATCACCAGTCGCTGATAGGTGTTCAGCATAACCGGCATCATTAGTACTGCGGGCTGATTCAATTCTAAAATCGGAAATATGCCATCCTTCTATCAAACGCCTAAATGATGCAATTTGCTTATATTTCTGAAATTGTCCCAATCCCTTAATAGCTAGAATATCGGGAGAATCCAAGGTTTGTTGTTCCCGTGCTTCCTGAACCCCGGGTTTCCCGTAATCATTTTCATTAACTATTGCATGGCCAACACCGTTGGAAAAATCCAGGAAATGCCACGGTCGCCCTTTTTGCCCGCGACGATATTTTAGCAGTTCTTTGCTCACTAATGGTAAACCCTTATCATCCAAATTGATATGTAACTCATAAGTCACTAAAGGCTCACCCGGAGCAGAACGAAATTTAATCTCAAATTCAATCGGACCAGTTTGTCCTCTGCTAACTACCTCCTTGAAACCACCCCGTTTGAGAAGGGCTGCTCTTACATTGTCCGTTAAGCAATCATGTAAAAAACCAAATATATCAAAAAAGGTTGATTTACCCGAGCCGTTGGCTCCTAGAAAAACAGCCATAGCGGGAATGTTTCTTATAGTTGCATCTTTAAGAATTTTAAAGTTTTTTGTTCTTATACTTTCAATCCTCACCTCATCACCTCCATTTAATCCCGTACTCAAACAGGCTTTAATCTTTAGTAATCTTCCTATTTAATTGACTACTAAGTATTATATCATTACGTTTGGTATTTATCCTATTTTTTACCATTCGCCTTACTGTGCTTCCGGCCAGTGGTGACCCTGGCTAAAATGTTTCACGTGAAACATTTTATAAAAAAATCAGCCAATGCTTCAATTTTAGCAACAATATCTTGAACAATTCTAACCGCAGTTCCAGGCTTATCCTCAATACTATACTCTTTTATTTCCTGTAAATTCTCCCGATTTGTTCCTGCAAATCTGCGCAAATTGGGTCAAATCATGCAAATGGGTCTCAATAATCTCCTGCAAAATATCCAGGTTCATTTTTCGGTAATCATGTACCGCAATATTGCGAAATCCTACCATAGCTTTTAAACGTTGAGCCAGAGATTCCTCCAGGAAATAGTGTTCTAGTAAAATTTCAAAAGCATCCCGGCTGGTACCCGGAACACCCCAACCCCGCTCAGCAACTATATGCATTGCCATAGCAATGGCCGCTTCACATGCCCTTTGCAGATTAAGGATAATGGAATCCTGACGGGTGATGTTCTCCAGATTCTTAGGGTCACCGTCATACTCCTCAGGTATTGTCCACAAACCAGGTAACGAGTTCACTTTTCTGTCCAGTCCTTGAAGCCAGTGGTGACCATAGCCAAATTGTTTTTCTTAACCTTCAATACTTCATACTTTCGTTTTATCACCTGACGAAATTCAGGTGAAATAGCATGCCAATCCAGTACATCAACCCGAAATGGTAGGTCAGATTCCTGAAATGCCTCAATTAATTCCCCAAACTCGGTTATACTCATTTTATCCTCACTGATAACAACTAAATCCAAATCCGAATATTAAGATCGTCTACATACACACTTAACAGAGCCATCTGCCCCATCCGATCTAAC
>CAZOIC010000099.1:0-5145 GCA_964579945.1 uncultured Syntrophomonas sp.
AACGCATCAATGAGTAAGAAAGAATACAAACTACAAATTTTACCTCTCTTTGAAGAGGACTTAAATGAAATCGTAGACAGCTGCTGCTAATGATCTTGTTGATGCCATAGAAGATGCTATTTATAACCGGCTACCTAACGCAGAATCTTTTGAACCTTATAAATCTGTCAAGGAACGCGAATACCCTTACTACCGGATACGAGTCAAAAATTTCACCGTTTTTTATGTTGTCATCGGTGATGTAATGGAAGTGCGCCGCATTCTTTACAGTCGCCGGGACTTAACAAAACTTTTATAATCTCTACCTGCTGCCCCACCAGTCACCGCTTTCTGCTGTGATACGGGAGTGGCAGCTTTTGCATAAAGACATCAGGTTTTCTTTATTATTGCCTCCACCTTTTGCAAATCCTGAGCTTCATCAACGAATATTGTGTGTTCTTTCGTCTGTAGCAAAATTATTTGCTTTCTCCTAACTCATATTTTACTTTCTCTGCCGAGTATTGATGGTACTTAAGATACTTATCCCTTTGGAGCCTGCCAATGAGAATATAAGGAGGAATATTCTGTTCGATACAAAACTTTTTAATCAAAGGTAATGAAAAATCTCCTTTTCCCACAAAGCTTTCATATTCCTTCGCATCGATTAAAATGTTGGCAGCAAATTCGTCAGCTTTATCCTCTGCTTCACTCTTTGCAAAGTCGTAGTCAATCAATTTGTCCTCAATATCCCCATTGATAGTGTGTCCGATTTCATGAAAAAGCGTGAACCAAAATATATCTTCAAACTTGCGCCTAGTGGTCATAAGCAAGCTCAAAGTACCGTCATTGTTCTTTTTAATCACACCCTGAACTGGAGCACCTCTAAAATGTTTGACGATGGAAAACTTAATTCCACATTCAGCCAAGTAGGATTTCAGCCGAAACTGAACCTTGGCAACATCTTCAAATATTAGCTCTTTTATCAGCGGAACTTTCTTTTTCAACTTGTCTATATCTAGTACTTGTTCAATTTGTTGGTTATCCGTAATCAAATCGCACATTCTAAGCCATGTAAACAAGACATATGGATCAACATTAGTGGCCGTTGCCAAACGATAGGCACCTGTTTGTGAGACCGCCGGTATTCGTATTAGGTTACTAATATTTAAAAGTTTCCTCAGTTGAATGACAAGAATAGGGCCGTGTACTTCCGGTTCTAAGAATCCTATTTGTTTAAGGTGTTCTATAATGCTATTTAGCCCTTTAAGAATCTCGAGCTCTTCACCTGAAATTTCATTGAGTTCTTCAAAATCCGCCAGCTCTTTATCATAATTAGCCTGCAGGTTGATCCAAAAACCAGCATCAATACCTAAGGCATACTCCATTTTTTTGGCAAAGGAAACTGATATGGCTTTTTGACAGTTAACTATACTACTAATATGCGGTTCCGTCACACCAGTCCTTACTGCTAATTCTCTCTGACTCATCCCTCTATCCTCAAGGATTTCTATTAAAGTCTCTCCTGGATGAATAATGAATTCACGGGATAAGCCATTCATGTTTTTGGCCATGATAATCCATCACCCCCTCTATAATAACCAAGTCACATTTTTTTAAAGAAACGGGGTCTAAACTCTCCACATCCGGTTTGACAACGAGTCTTATATTGCCGGAAATACTAATTCCGTAATATCCTTTTAAATTACCCGTCAATGGATGAGGTTTTCCAAGCCCTGTGGTAAGATAAATAGCGAAATTAGCAGCAGCCTTTAGTTGATCGTATCGTTTCTTAGTGTTCCTAGTTAAATCTCTCCCTATTTGCCTCCTGAAGAGGTCCGTCCGTTGGCAGAGACTGGATTAACAATTTGATGATGGCCCATCTCCCGGAGGCTTACGCTACTGTATTAACTCCGCAGCCCTGCGTTTTATACCCAAAGAGGAACTGGAGGAGAAAGGATACGGTGAGTATGCCTACCTGTTTGAAAAACCTTAGTGAATATCTTGTACATTAAAAAGCTTAATTTTACTATCAAGTCTTTACTTTTCAATAAATTTGGACACATTTTTAAGGATCAATATCCCCGCCTGGGAACATGCAGTACACCTTCTTGGGTACCTAGCGTGTTCCCTAGATACAATATTTGCAGTTATTCAATTCTTATTAGGTCCATAAAAAAGCCCCGGAATCTAGTAGCTCCGGAGCTGGTAAAGTTCTATTAGTTTCCATTATGTCATTTTCATTCCCATAATGCCCGGCCATGAAGTATCTAAATCTAATTGTATCCTAGATATTATCGGCCACCGGCCTGACAATCTCAAAAGATGGTCTCAAATTGCTATAGTTCTTATATTCAATTAAGTTGTTATGGAGAAGTCTGCCTACCAGGATACAGGGAGCGATTCCAATTTTATTGGCATAGTTTACAATCTGCTTTTGCTCTGTATAAGGATAGTTATTAATAAAATCTTGATAAAGATGATCAGGTATCAGATAGTTGCTGGCTATCTTATTAGCCTCATCCTCTTCAGCATCGTTTTCATAGTTAATATGAAATTCCTTTTTATCATGATGGAGAAGATGAGCTAGCTCATGGAAAAAGGTAAACCAAAATATATCTGCTCTTTTACCCCTTACGCTTAAAGCCAATATCGCTTTGTTATTTCTCCAAATAGTAGCTCCGCAAATATAAGTCTTGGGAAGATCTTCAACCAGCACTAAAGCAACACCGCATTGGGCACAGAGTTTTTGCAGCTCTGGGAAAAACTGCGCTGGGGCTTTTAAAGTGAGTTTCCTAAAAGTAGGAATTAAAGTTTTTAATTTTCTTCTGCTGAATTTTCCAACTTCAATGGCCATTCCTTTTAGCTCGGCTTTTCTTAGCCAGGCCAGAACACTTAAATTAGCTATTTCGTTCTTTTGTTTCTGCTTTCTAAACATAACCGCATAAGAGGATTGTATTAAAGATAGATTAGCTACCCCAAAGAATTCTCTACAATTCATTACTCTTTTGGTCTGGTCCGCTGTGTTTTCCAGCCAACCAAAATCGCTCATTTTTTTATAAGGTATTTCCTTCAGTATTTCCAGATCCAAGTTCAGTTCTTCCTGTTTTTCCAGCCGGGCTTTATTGAGCTGGTAGTTTGTCTCCAAATCCATCCAAAACTGTGCCCCTGGTCCTATAGCAGTTTCCAGCTTCAGGGCAGTTTCGTAAGTAATGGGGGCATTAGCATTTAGAATATTACTGAGGTGTTTAGGGGTAATCCCTAGCCTGGCAGCCAATTCTTCCTGGTCCATTCCCAAAAACTCCATATTCTCTCTAATGGTCTCCCCTGGTGGAATGGCCACTTCAGGCATAAAGTCCCTATTATCTTTGTTTACCATGGTAATCCCTCACCTCCTCAATCCTGACTATTTTAATATTCGCTAATTGGGTAATATCTTCCCCTTCCTCTAATATGGGTTTAAAGACAAGTCTAAATGGATGAACTAAGTCCACAGCATATTCGTCAGCCCTCTGTCCTTGTAGTCTATGCAGTCTTGCTGCTGGAATGTTTCTAATATCCTCTAAACTCGTTGCTGCTTTTAATTCTCCTACTCTTTGAGTAAGTTTAGTACCTATTTGGACCCCGTATACTTTTTGAGCTTTATTAGGACTTTCGCAATGTTTCCTAATTTTGTTTGACCTATATTGTAGCTCCATTATATATAATATGCCCCCTAAGGTCAATTTTTATTAACCTATAAGGTTAAATATTTTTTCATATCGACTTTTGGTATATATTACCAGTATGGTTTTCCACTATCTATCTCACCGGAATTGCCAACCTGCTTTATTATAAAATCGCGCTCATCCGGTCGACCGAAGATAAACTCCCAATTATTACCCCTTTGTATTACATGATACATGGCCCCTCGAAACTCAACCCGCAACCTGCGCCCCATGTAAAAATCACCTCTAATTACAATTGTAACCAGAGGTGATTTCTATCGCAACAATAACTTAACAACTTAAGTGCCTGGCACCAGTATGCACCGTGGCAGGCTTATTTACTTAACCTCTTCCATATTCCAGTAAGTGTACGTTCCGTTTCCATCTGCTGACTCTGTCCAGCTGGCAGATGCTACATCCGCAATTGTTACTTCTCCACTGACTGTTACGCCATTATCAAATGAAGCATTAGGGGTGTTAACCGTTAAGTTACCAAATATTCTGGTTCCGGAGTTTCCTTTCAGGACAGAAGTTCCGTCTCCATTATGGGCAAATTTCACATCACCGGTTAAGGTGTATGCAGTGGTTACTGTAGTACCATCGTCTCCGCTGCCTCTGCTACCGCCTCCGCCTGGAGCGATGCCGCTTAATTTTTCGTAACATCGGGTTGAGTACTGGGTATGGGATTAAGAAACAACAGCATAATTTTCTAAATAATATTGAAATTTCCGGCGATTGATAATTAAGTTCTTGTGAAATCTTTAATTTATCTTCGTCCTTTGGTATAATAAATTGTCGAATAATATAATATTTCTGCATACCACGTCGACATAAATGGAGCATTTGACATTTTGTGGTTATGCTGATAATCTGGCCACTGGTGAACGAGAGCAAAGTGCAGCCGGATATTAGCCATGAAAGGAGGACAGCCATTAGTTAACCCTACTAGAAAACGACAAAGCATTATAAGCAACACACTATACAGAAGGGGTGAGTATATTGGAGATGGCTGAGGGCCTTATTGCTATTGCAATCTGGCTACCGGTTCTGGCAGCACTGCTTTGTTATTTTGGGCGCAGTTACGGGTTCAGGAATGCAATCGCATGGATAACTGGAATTGCGCTGGCATTAGTATCTCTGGCGCTGCTGGCCATTGGGCCGTTTGATTACCAGCCTTCCGGGATATTAGGTGTTTCCTGGGATCAGGTGGTGACAGTAGCCGATTTTGCTTTACTAGGACTTATACTCTATATCGGTTTAAAAAACAAACACGCTTTAATCACCGTTCTTACCTTAATCCAGCTGGTGGTGCTGGTTTATTTCGATTTCTTTACAGGTGAACACACAGCTGTAAACCCAGCTTTTGTGATTGATAATCTGGCTATTATCATGAGCCTTATTATTAATATCATCGGTTCGCTTATTTGTATTTACGGGGTTCGCTATATCGCTGAACATGAGG
>CAZOIC010000100.1:0-5105 GCA_964579945.1 uncultured Syntrophomonas sp.
GTGGATAATGTCTATCCTTACTCTGGGGATATTCCAGTGCATTGGATAGTGACTGACCACTCCGAAATTGCGGTAGACTGGGATTTCTTTTGATGGTGGTGGCGGCAGGTAGAATTGGACAAACAGTTCCACGGCTGTCATTGTCGCCAAGTTGCTGATTTGGCCCTTGGTACTTCTTCCCTTGGGATAAAGAAAGCTTATAGAACATCATGGGCACTCGCTGAGTGGTCAGATCACTTTTGGGTAAGGGTTTAAATGGTTCTAGTCGAATATTTCTATCCAGGGTTCGGGTAAAGCTCTGGCTAACGTCGATTCCCATTCGCTGACTGGCGATATAGGCCCATTCAGGTGGAGTGAAACCCAGGATACTACGCAATACAATCAATGCCAGTGGGACTTCTTTTACCGTTTCCATCACTTTATCCGGATTCATGTCTTGAAAGCCTTCTGTTGTCAATTTCAGTGCTTCGTAACCTTGTTCAAATTCGGGAAAATCAATAAATCCCTTACCTCGCAGCATAGATAGAAAATCTGATTCTGTGTACTATTGCCAATCCATTCTCCAATAATAGGCACCTGCAGCTTTTTACTATTTGTATGTTTTATTTCGAAAGGATTCTGGCAGAATTCCTTGGCCCGGGTATATTTTTCTATAATGTTGCTCCAACCACCACTACCAATATTACTTCCCCGACTTTCGTTTCTAATACCGAGCAAATTTGATTCACATCCTCTATATCTCCCGTTGCAAATTCAGATAATAAAAGACCCCGGAATAGACTTCCCGGACGCCGAGCAAACCATTTATGAACAGCTATTACCGGTCGGTAATTTTGCTGTATCTGTTTCTCCCGCAAAGCTAATTAGCCACAAAGGATATATTAAAATTCTTTTCAATCAAGGATATTTGCCTCCAAAATTTTTTACGTTTGTTTCAACAATAATTCGTTAGGGTCAGATGATTATCCTCTTATTGTTAAAATTGCAAGAAGCACTGCTAATGGTAACGGTAAAAAGATGCTAAAAAAAATCATTACGGATAGAATCAAAGACTCTTTTAGCTATAAATGATTTTAAGTGGGGTGAATATCATGAGTAAAACTAGTTTGTATGGTCCCGAGGCTGATGCCGCTGCTTTGAGGGCTGCGCTTCAGTGTGGGATAACACCGGAAAAAATGCATGATTTCAAGAAACTGGTTTTTAAGACATTCGGCATCAGGGGGCCACATAGCTATCGCAGAATAAAGACCGCTTTACAGATAGCAGGTGCTATTGATATTTTGGTAGAAACTGTTGCCGAGCACGATGATCGTGATGAACTTAGCGATTTTGTAGTTTCCTTTTTAAATTTGCATAAACGTCAGGAAAAATTGCGGGATGATGATTCGCTTTCGTTAGTTGAGAGCGAAGGGGATTTTTTCAGTAACGAACCCCAAAACCAGCTCCAAATAATTGACTGCGAGCTGAAGAATTGTATGCTTGCGGAAGAACAACAGTTAATAAAGTATTTCGAGCTGCCACAACTGAGTTTTGCGCAGCTTCGCCATGATTTTGACTATGCCCATCATTTGCAGTTTTTAAACGAAATAGAGGATATTAAAACCCTTTTATTCTTGGGTAAGCAGGAAACCGGGTTACTGGCTTGCAAATACTTATCCGCCTGGATTACGCAGGAGTTGGAAGAAGAATTGGATGAAGATGAATACCGGGATTTAATCGGCAAAATGCCAAGAATTTTATTGTTTCTTCAATTTCCTCGAGTTTCGTTAATTCACTCTTCGGTCCTTTTGGCCGTTTGCTCCACTCGTTTTCTAATTCGTCAAGATGCCCCTTTTCTCCACTGTATGTTCCTCTGGCATTATATTTATTATAGTATTATTATTTAGAAGGGGCATGTGCACCTGATGCAGCTATTTAAATGCAGTCCGCAAATATAAGAGCGACAGCCCTGAGATTTGGTTTTATCTTGATGAAGGAATTTGGCATAATATGCTGATGTTTAAATCGGGATGGGGAATTTATGTATTAGCTTCATTGTTCCCCTTTTAACCCCTATTCCTGGTGTGCTACAATAAAATCAAAAGGGTGGTGACTAGTTTGCCGCAGGGACTTGATCCCAAAGTAGATGTAGTCTTTAAAAGCATATTTGGAACTGAAGAAAATAAAAGCATTCTAATTAGCTTGCTCAATGCAGTGTTAGGATGGACGGGAGAGCAACAGATTGTTGCGGCGAAAATATTAAACCCTTATTTGGAACCGGAGTATATAGACGACAGCTATGGCATACTTGATATAAAGGTGCAACTGGGCACCGGAGAACTGATAGACATAGAAATGCAGATTGGTGACCGGGCCAATATGGAACGGCGCAGCACTTATTATATCTGCCGCATATTTGGTGACCAGAAAATCACCCGAAGCAGGTATCAGGATCTAAATAGAGCTATAGCTATTAATATACTGGATTTTGTGCGTATCAAAGATAGTCACCGTTATCATACTTGTTACCGGATGCGGGAAGTAAAGGAAGATTTTGATTTAACTGATGCTATTGAAATGCATTTCATTGAATTACCTAAATTGACCAGGGAAAGGGCAGATTACAAAAAACCCCTGGACAGGTGGGCAATGTTCTTGAAAGGATGGGATGACATGGAATTGCTGGAAAGGTTAACTGAGGAAGATCCGGCTATAGCCCAGGCTAAAAAAGTATTGGAAAAAATGGGTTCCGACCCTCGTGCCAAAGAAATCTACGAGCAAAGGCTCAAGGCAATTATGGATAGGAATTCGGAGTTATATGAAGCGGTTCTAAAAGGCAAAAGGGAAGGCAAAGCAGAAGGTAAAGCAGAAGGTAAAGCAGAAGGTAGAGCAGAAGGGAAACAGGAAGGTAAGAGGGAAGGCAGACTGGAAACAGCTCGCGCTGCTTTGCAGAAAGGTTTAGGTGCAGAATTAGTAGTGGAAATAACGGGACTGCCGCTGGAGACTATACAAAAACTTAAACAGGAAATTACGGACGGGTAGCCCAGGGGATAAATGCTCAGGTGGTAAAACATAAGTAGGTTTAGTAAAAAGACGCTAAAAACATAGGGGCAACATATGTTCCCTGCAATTAGCGTCTTTTTTTGCGTGTCTATACGGTATTGACCCCATGGCCTCAGGCCCCACCCAGACACTCAGCCCAACATTTTGTTTATGTTAACAGCAAGCGGTTACTGCTGAGTGCCGGGGCACTTGACAAACAAGCTTGAAAACAATGGTTTGAGGTGTAAGATCCAAGTTAACATTTATAACAAGCCAGTGTAATTCATAGCTATCAGTGTTTTCAGTGTCCATTTTCATATTACGGTATTACGGTTTAACCTGCTCACCTGCGGCAGGGCTATCCAGGGTAGCTTCCTTCAGGGCGGCGAATACTCCGCCCAGTCCGGCCAGGTCGGCGGGGATGATAAGCTTGGTAGCCTGACCGTCGCCGATAACCTTCAAGGCTTCCAGGGATTTTAGAGCCAGTACCTTTTCATCAGCGGAAGCTTCTCTTAGCATTACCAGGCTGTCGGCCAGGGCCCTTTGTACCAGCAGTACGGCCTGCGATTCACCTTCGGCTTCCAGGATTTTGGCTTGCCGGCTTCCTTCGGCCTTGCGTATGTTAGCCTCTTTAACCGCTTCAGCATTCAATATAGCAGCCTGTTTGCCGCCTTCGGCTTCCAGGATAGCGGCGGTTTTTTGTCCCTCTGCTCTGAGAATTGCTTCTCTTTTCTCTCTTTCCGCCCGCATCTGCTTTTCCATGGCATTCTGAATATCCTGGGGGGGCAAAATGTTTTTCAGTTCTACCCGGTTTACCTTAATCCCCCATTTATCAGTGGCTTCATCTAATATAACACGCAAGCGGGTATTAACTAGATCTCTGGAAGTAAGAGTTTCATCCAGTTCCAAATCACCCACGATATTTCTGAGGGTAGTAGCAGTCAGGTTCTCTATAGCCATAATGGGATTGGCAATTTCATAGGTGTACTTGAAGGCATCAGTAACCTGAAAATAGATTACAGTATCAATCATCATGGTAACATTGTCCTTGGTTATTACCGGCTGGGGAGGGAAGTCCATCACCTGCTCGCGCAAATCCACCACTGCCCGGAAGGAGTCTATAAAGGGAATAATCACATTAATCCCCTTCTCCGCCATCTTGTGGAATTTACCCAATCGCTCCACAATACCCACGGTAGCCTGTCTAATGATCTTGATAGATGAAATAGCGATGATTATTACGAAGAGAACAATAACCAGATCAACAAAAATACGCAGTACCTGCATGTGCTGTCCACACTCCTTTCAAATATAAGCGGGGCTGGCTCCTTATTCCATAGCATTAACTACCTGGAGTTTAACCCCGTCTATTCCGGTAACCATAATCCTGCTGCCTTCCTCAATTATTTCTCCCGAAAAAGCGGTCCAGATTTCTCCATTTACTTTAACCTGCCCAAAATGAAGAGGTTCAATATTAGTGGTAGCAACACCGTGCTGTCCAATTAAGGCGTTGACATTGCTAACGGTGTCATTGGTTCGGAAAAACTTTAAAGTCAGGGGACGGGTAAATATAATAAATAGCAGGGTTAAAAAGGCGAAAACCAACAGCTGTACTTCCAATGAAGATAACCAACCTACACTGACAGCTCCGGCTACAATCAGGGCGGCTATAGCCAACCAGAGAAACCATAATCCCAGGGTAAAAATCTCAATAGCACCGCATACTACTGCTATTAATATCCACTGCACAGCGGTCATTTACTCAAACCCCCTTATAATTAATGATGAATCCCCAAATTTGCCGAAAAAGTTCTTACCAAGTTTGATTGACCGGGCAGACACACGGGTCTGCCCCTACACAACAATAATACCATATCCTTACCTCTTTTCTACAGTATATCCGCAATAAGGATTTGCAATATGCGAATATTATGTCAATAATTGTAGTAGCAATGAAAATGCTGTATATTGTATAATAAATCAAGATGGAGACTCCGATTCAGTTTGCCTAAGGATTTTGGCTATGGTGACTGAACGACAGGGTATAGAGGGAAACCTGTATGCCTCCTATGGGAAAGGAGTAT
>CAZOIC010000101.1:0-5082 GCA_964579945.1 uncultured Syntrophomonas sp.
ACCTGAACAAAGAGGGAGGTTAAATATTGAAGCGTGTTGTAAGTGTTAGCCTGGGTGCATCCAAACGGGACCATGTTTTTGAAACCGATTTTATGGGTGAGCATTTTCGGATTGAGCGCATTGGTACCGATGGAGATTGGGATAAGGCCATAAACCTTATTCGGGAAATGGATGGCAAAGTCGATGCCTTTGGAATGGGAGGTATTGACCTTTATGTCCATTTAGCCGGTAAACCCTATATAATTAAAGACGCCAAAAAACTAATTGCAGAAGCCCGCAAAACCCCTATGGTGGATGGAAGCGGTCTTAAAAACACCCTAGAGCGCAAGTGCATCCTCGATATTCAGAAAGAAGGAATCCTGGATTTACGTGGAAAGAATGTGCTTATGGTATGTGGGGTGGATCGTTTTGGCATGGCCGAAGCCTTCGAAGAAGTTGGGGCCAGGCTGACCCTGGGCGATTTTATCTACACGGTAGGAATTCCTATGCCCTTACATTCACTTAAAACCCTAAAGATAGCCGGGCGCATAGCAGCTCCGATAATAGTTAATATGCCTTTTGACAAACTTTATCCTACTGGAAACCAGCAGGATGTCATAATTCCCAAGCATTCAAAATATTATTATGCAGCGGATATTTTAGCCGGAGACTTTAATTATATCCGTCGCTATTTGCCTGACAAACTGCAGGGGCAGATAATTATTACTAATACCACCACCAGTGATGACATGAAAATGCTGAAAGAGCGGGGGATTAGCAAAGTGATTACTACCACTCCAGATATGGGAGGCAGATCATTTGGCACCAATGTTATTGAAGCCCTGATGGTATCAATCATGCAGAGACCGCTGGATCAGATATCTCCGCAGGATTACTACAACATGTTGAAAGAGCTGGACATGAAGCCAGGGGTGGTAGACCTGGAGAAAATGGATGCTTGATCTGGATTTTGCCTTCTTTAAATTAAGCAGCGATGAAAAACGGGGTCTATTTTACCGGAAACAATTTCTAAACCGGCTGGCCCCGGTTTTTTTTCCCCCCCGGGTGGAAAAACTAATTCAGTTAAACGAGCTTAATTTCACCGGGTGCCAGATAAGTATGCCTCTGGGGCCGGGCAACCTGGGCCTCATCGAGCCGGAAAAACAGCAGAGCATGCTGAAACGCTGCACCGGGATAGTACAGGATTACCAATTGCCCAGCATGGCTGTGGACCGGCGCCTGAAAAGGCAATTGCTTAAATTATCCATAGGTTTTCCGCTGGTCTTTGGGGATAATTTTATAAAGGCTCTGGCCGCTGCCATAACTGCCCGGATGCTTTCCCGGCGAAAAATAAAGCGTATAATCATAGTGGGAGAAGTGGATCATTATGCCGAGTTCATTAGCGGTATTAGCCTCTGCGGGGTTCCCCTTTCCATTCAAACCATGTTCCCAGCCCAGTATGAGGTAATGACCTACCGATTGCTCTATGAACAAGGATATGCCGTAAGTACCAGTGCCTTAAATCCGCACAGCTGGGATGCGGGTGATCTAGTTTTTATCTTTGACCCGCACAGGGAAGGATTGGCGGTTGCTTTTCCCCAGGCCTGTTGTATTCAGCTGACCAATAACGTCTGCGGCTTGGCCCCGGAACTGGAGGCAAAATTAAGCCGGAACGCTGTGGAGAGCAGGCTCTATAATCTGGCCCCGATAATGGAAACTTGTATGTTGGGGGAAGCAGGAATTTTGTCGCCGGGTGGAGAACAAATAAGGGCAAATGAAGCCGAGAGGGATGACGGAAACATTTTCCTTACCCTGCAGCAGGTGGGAGAAGAACTGGGTTTATGGGATCTATTTCTTGACAAGGCCATATGAGCTACTTATAATACCATAAAGATAGCTGCAGAGGCTAGATTTTTTTGTTATATGGAGTATCAAAGCCGGGGGCTTAATTTTTAGAGTTAGGGAGCGATAAGATGACCGAAGAAAAAGAGATTATTTTAACCAAGGAAGGCCTGCACAAGTTGGAATCCGAGCTGGAGCACCTGAAATCGGTACGGCGGGAAGAAGTGGCGGAACGAATAAAACAGGCGATTGCCTTTGGGGATATAAGCGAAAACTCGGAGTACGAGGATGCCAAAAACGAACAGGCCTTCATAGAAGGTAGAATCCTAACCCTGGAAAAAACCCTGAAAAACTCCCGCCTCATGGAGGAAACCGATATTCGCACCGATGTAGTTTCCCTGGGCTCAAAAGTCACCCTGAAAGAAGTTAAGTCAGGAAGGGAAGTTACAGTTCTGCTGGTTTCTTCGGTGGAGTCGAAACTAAAGGACGGTAAAATTTCTGATGAATCCCCAGTAGGTCGCGCTATCCTGGGAAAAAAGGTTAAATCCACCGTCTCGGTCGAAGCCCCGGCAGGAATCATTAAGTACAAAATAATAAAAGTAGAGAAATAAATTTTGAATTTGATTAGACGCAGATTAACGCAGATTTATTATGATTAACGCAGATTCATAAAAGTTTAAATAATGAAAAATACTTTGCATTGCTATGCTCTTTTATGTTTAAGAATCCGCGTTATTCCTTTCTAATCCGCGGGTTCCGCGTCAGAAACCGGATTTAAGGAAGTGTATAAATGTCGGAACAGGAACAAAACATAAATGAACTTATCAAGGTACGCAGGGACAAGCTGGAGGAATTACGCTTAGCTGGAATAGACCCCTTTGGGCAGCGCTTTGATCGCACTACCACGGCCCTAAAAATCCTGGATAATTTTGCTGACCTGGAAGGTGATATTGTAAAAATCGCCGGACGTATCATGGCTAAACGACGTCATGGTAAAGCCGGTTTTTCTAATCTTCAGGACCTGAGCGGAAACATCCAGCTCTATTTTCGCAAGGATGACCTGGGGGAAGAGAAATATGAATTATTCAAAAAACTGGATATAGGCGACATACTAGGAATTGAGGGAGAAGTTTTCCGCACCCAAAAAGGCGAAATTAGTGTCCACGTTAGAGACATGGTCTACCTGTCCAAATCTTTGCACCCTCTGCCGGAAAAATGGCACGGGCTAAAGGATGTGGAACTGCGCTATCGCCAGCGCTATGTTGACCTTATTGTCAACCCCGAAGTAAAAGAAGTATTTATTAAACGTAGCCGCATCATCAAAGAAATGAGAAACTATTTGGATGAACGTGGTTATCTAGAAGTGGAAACCCCTATGATGCAGCCTATTGCCGGTGGGGCCACTGCTCGCCCCTTTATTACCCACCATAATGCCCTGGGTATGGATTTGTACCTGCGCATAGCCCCGGAGCTTTATCTAAAGCGCCTGATTGTCGGGGGTTTGGAAAAGGTCTACGAAATAAACCGCAATTTCCGCAATGAAGGAATATCCACTCGCCATAATCCAGAGTTTACTATGCTGGAAATCTATCAGGCCTATGGCGATTTTGAAACCATGATGGATTTAGCTGAAAACCTGATTGCTACCGTAGTTAATAAAGTAAATGGTAGTATGATCGTAGAAATGGAAGGACACCGCATCGATTTTACCCTGCCCTGGCAGCGGATATCTATGCTGGAGGCCATTGAAAAATATACCGGAGTTAACTTCAACAGCATTAAAAGCGACGAAGAAGCCCGGACTGCAGCCCGCAGTCTAAATATGGAAATAGATGATAAAACCACCCGCGGAGAGCTAATTAATGAGGTTTTCGAGGAATTTGTGGAACAAAAGCTTATACAACCAACATTTGTTTACGGACACCCGGTAGAGATTTCTCCATTGGCCAAAAGGAACACGACTAACCCCGAGTTTACCGACCGTTTTGAGTTGTTTATTATGCAGCGGGAGATAGCCAATGCCTTTTCCGAACTTAATGACCCCATAGACCAAAAAGAACGTTTCTTGAAACAGGTAGAGAAAAGAGCCCAGGGGGATAGCGAAGCCCATATGATGGACGAGGATTACATAAATGCCCTGGAATACGGCATGCCCTCAGCAGGTGGTATGGGTATCGGCATTGACCGCCTGGTTATGCTCATTACCGGCTCACCCTCAATCAGAGACGTCATCCTCTTCCCCACGTTGCGGCGTATTCAAGAATAATGTTCGCAAAGGTGACAGGGGACGGTTCCTGTGTCACCTTGAAGGAGAAATGAAGATGTTTCGATATAGTTGGACTTATCGTTTGCTGGCCGGGAGCTGGTTTCTGGGATGGCTAGTCTCCGCCCCTGCGGAGGTGCCCCAGGATATAAAAAGCGGGTCAGTTTTGGCTCCGGCAGCTCAGCGGGGAAGCAATGCTCTTGGGCAGTGGCTCTATCAGTGTGGTAATGTCGTGTATAAATGGTTCTCAGGTAGTAGAATCCTATCCCACGGGCCAGGCCTGGTAGGGATATTCATCCTGGTTTATGGCCTCTGGCGGCTGGTCATCGGAGCAGGCCTGCGTATTCCTATGGTGTTGATTCTTGCAGGTATAGCGCTGTCTGTGCTACAGTTTATTCCAGGGGCACGGCAGGGAAGTATATTCCTATCTCTATTTCGCTGGTGGAGTCGTACGGATTAGCCCCCGAAGGGAGCAACCTGATACAAGTGGCACAGCAACGTAAGAAAATTCTTCATATGATTGGTGGAGGGGAAATCGGAGGAGCCGAAGAACTGGTCTTTACGCTGCTCAAGATGACCGATCCATCCAGGTATGAAGTCCACCTGGTTTGCCTGTGTAAGGGTCCTTTTGCCGACCTGGTTGGCAAAGAGGGTTTTCCTGCCTTAACCATTCCCATGCGTCACCGAATGGATATTAGTAAAATAAAGGCCGTGCGTAGTTACATACGTGAATACCAGATTGATTTGATTCATACCCACGGTGTACGGGCCAACTTCATTGGTCGTCCCGCTGCCAGGCGTGAGAATATACCAATTGTAACCACCTTCCACAGTATGTTGCACTATGACTATGATGCTCTCTGGAAAGTAGTTATGGCACGTCTTTTAACCATGTATGGCAATCATTATACCGATCGTTTTATTGCAATTTCTCATGCCATTAAAGACGATTTGTTGGATATGCATATCCCGGCGGATAAAATTCAAGTTATTCACAG
>CAZOIC010000102.1:0-5062 GCA_964579945.1 uncultured Syntrophomonas sp.
GGGTTGTTGACAACTTTTTTAAAAAAGTTGTCAACAACCCCGTCCCCTTGTCACTTCTTTAGATTGAACTGTTTTTTAAGCGCATATGGGTGGCATCTAGATCTACTACAATAACTTCCCGACCTATTTTTTTTACTGCCTCCCAGGGTATAACCAGTTTCTGCCGGTCGGCCCAGAAGTTAAAAGCGTTACCCCGATTGGGTAATATTATCGATATTATATCTCCGCTTTCCTGATCCACCAGCATATCCGATTCCCCAACTGTGCCCATGCGCATCCCATCATATATGTTTACAATTTCTTTGCCCACCAGCTCGTTTAGTCTCATTTATACCCCCCTGTTCTATGTACCGGTGTGGCCAAAACCTCCTGAACCCCGGTTGGTATCATCCAGCTCTTCCACTTCTATTAATTCGGCCTTTTCCACCCGGTTGAAAATCATCTGGGCGATGCGCTCACCCCTTTGTAAAATATACTCTTTGTCCCCTAGATTTATAACAATAACCTTTATTTCTCCCCGGTAATCCCAATCAATGGTGCCAGGAGTATTTAACAGGGTCAGGCCATACTTTAAAGCCAGTCCACTGCGAGGTCTAATCTGGGCTTCATAGTTTTCCGGCAGGGCAATAGCAATACCGGTAGGTACCAGCACCCGTTGACCAGGTGCAATAACCAGATCCTGCTCCACGGCAGCGTACAAGTCAACCCCTGCCGCCCCTGCTGTCATATAGCGAGGCAAGGGCAAGTCCAACGAATGTAATCTTTTAATATATACCTGCATAGTTTAAAACCTCCCATTTTTTAGGGGTGACAGGGGGACGGGGTTGTTGACACACTTCTTCGAAGTGTGTCAACAACCCCGTCCCCCTGTCACTTCCCCTGTCACTTACTTCCACCATTTTTTATATTCGTTCTCGACCATCGGCAAAACCTCAGCATTACCAACAGCCGCCAGAGAAAAACGGGGTAAATCCAGAACTTCATCAGCAAAATGGTTGACTTTCTCTGGAGTAACCGCATAGATTTGCTCCAGTACTTCATCCACCGGGATTACCTGCCCATACATTAAAATCGACTTGCCCAGCCGGTTCATACGGTTCATAACACTTTCCATACCCATAAGCATACTGGATTTAATCAATTGCTGGGTTCTTTCAACTTCGCCTGGCATAACTCCCTGCTGCCGGAATTTATGAATCTCAGCATGAAATACTTCAAAAAACTGCGCTACCTTGCCTGTACCGGTACCTATATGAATTATATAAGAACCAGTATCGGAATAATTGGAAGGATATGAATATACCGAATAGGCTAGACCTAATTCTTCCCGGATAGTCTGAAACAGTCGGGAACTTATCCCCCCACCCAGAATACTGTTCATGATATTCTGAGTATATCTGCGCTTATCCTGGTAAGATATTCCCGGTAAACCCAGGCAAATTTGAACCTGTTCCGTATCTTTGGCTACCATCTTGATGAAAGGCTCATAATCCGCTACCTCAATATTGATAAACTGAGTACTATCAGGCATGTCCTGCTTTAGATAGCTTTCCAGCTTCTCTTTCACCCTGGTAGCATCCACATTACCGGCTATTGCTATAATCATGTTCGCAGGAACATAAGCTCGCCGGTAAAAATCATATATTTCTTCCCGTTTAAAACCCTGTACTGAATCTAATGTCCCCAGAATGGGTCTGCCCATACTATGTCCCAGCCATAGCTGCTGGCAAAAAACATCACTTACCAAATCATCGGGAGTATCTTCATACATATTGATTTCTTCAACAATTACCCCTTTTTCGGTTTCAAAATCTTTAGGGGCAAAAGAGGAATGAAACAGCATATCAAAAATAATATCCAGGGCAGTATCCAGATGCTCATCAAGGGTGCGAGCATAAACACAGGTATATTCTTTGGCTGTAAAAGCATTTAACTGCCCGCCGATACCTTCAAAACTCTCAGCTATTTCCCGGGCGTTACGCCTATCCGTACCTTTGAAAAGCATGTGTTCAATAAAATGGCTGCCCCCAGACAGGTGTAAGTCTTCATGGCGCGAACCCACCTTAATATATACACCAATGGCAACTGACCTTACATAAGGAATCTCCTCTACTACTAGTTGGGCCTTATTGCTTAATTCCCAGCAATTAATCACATTTCTACCTCCATCTTATACTACGTTATATTAAGTATTCTTAACTGCTGCCGCTAATCCTTTTTGCCCAATCCAAATTCTGCAAAAATTCGAATAGCGAATTTCTTTCCCGGTCCACTTGCTGGTGGGATAACAAATCGGTGCTCATTACCGGTTTCTTATCTACATAAATAGTCAGGCTGCCTAGTTTCTGGCCTGCATATACAGGTGCCTTTACTACATAGTTTACCTTTACTCTTTTTTGAATATCCGGAGTAGATGCCGTTTTCCAAAGGTAAATGTCCTGAGCCGGATAAACCTCGATACTGGTATGTCTACCGTCGGTGACATACAATTGCTTAAAGGGCATACTCTTATCGATTACTTTGGCCAGCTGGCTGTTAGTAAATCCATATTCGAGCAAAGTAGCACAATCATTGCGTCGGTCCCCGGATTTTAAACTAACTGCTATCAGCTGCCGTTTATTTCGGGTAGCCGAGGCTACCAGACACTTACCAGCAGCATTAGTAGTACCCGTTTTAATGCCATCAGCCCCAGAATATGTAGTTAGCAGAGTATTGGTGTTTTTAATAATAATAGGTTTATAGTAACCGGGATGCTTAAATGTAGTCTGGCGGGTAGCAACAATAGACCGAAGGTAATCATTGTTTAAAAGATAACGTCCTATCTGAGCCAAATCGTAAGCTGTACTATAGTGGTCCGTAGCGGGTAGGCCGGAAGCGTTATGAAAGTGAGTATTGATAGCACCAATACTAAAGGCTTTTTTACTCATCAAGTGAGCAAAGAACTGCTCATCGCCGGCAACATGCTCAGCGAGCACCACCGAAGCGTCATTGGCAGAACGTATTAAGGCTACTTTTAAGAGCTCAGAAACTAATACTTTTTGCCCTGCTCGCAACCCTATGGAATACTGTGGAGTTCGCCCGGCATGTTGGCTAACTACAGCTATTTCATCCGGGCTGGCATACTCTACTGTCAAAATAGCAGTCATCATTTTTGTGGTGCTGGCTACTGGTCGCATAACATCAGCCTGGCGAGATGTTATGACCTGCCCGCTTTTTCCGTCTACCAGACAGTAATATGATGAGCTGATATAAGGTAGCGCTAATGCCGGTATCGTAAAAAAGAACAGGCCTAAGATAACACCAGCCAAACTTAGAGAAATTTTAATTCCCGGTCTTATCTTTTTCATCAGGCAGTTTGCTGTCCTTATTAATGACTATTTTTTCTATAGTAACCATCTTATAGCCTTCTTCTTTTAGCTGACCTAGCATTCCCGGAAGGGCTTTAAGAGTAGGTTCAGTTGGATGCATTAATATAATGGCATCATTATGAACCTGGTTTGTCACTCTTTTAATAATAGTCTCCGGTGCCGGACGCTGCCAATCGATGGTATCGATGCTCCACATTATCAAATCATAATCAAGCCCTGCTACCGCCTGCATCAGTTTTTTACTCTGTTCCCCATAGGGTGAGGCAAAAAAGCAGCTCTTTTTCCCGGTTACTTCCTCTATTACTTTTTCTGCTTTTTTTATCTGTTCCTGGGCCTGGGCCTCAGAAAGCTGATTAAAATGAAGGTGTTTATAGCCATGGTTTTGGATGCTGTGTCCCGCCTTACTCATTTCTTTCAAAAGTTCCGGATTCTTTTCCGCCCACCTGCCAGTTACAAAAAAAGTTACCCGGGCGTCATGTTTTTTGAACTCTTTTAACATAGCGGGGATATATTCTTCTCCCCAGTCCACATTTACAGTTAAGGCTATGGCCTTTTCACCACTATTACCCTGATATATTGGTTCCCTGGAATGTGACGCAATACCAGCATTATCAAAGTATAATAGAGAAACTCCCAGAAACCCGCAAAGCAAAACAAAAATAATGGCCGTTCCCAGCAGTGAGTTTTTAGGAAAATAGTAAATCTTCACCCATTCCCCTCCTTTTTTTATAGCTAACTCTTTAATTAATATTCTGGAATAAGTTAACCTATGCGATGAATTTCCCTATCTAATTTATATTAACCAGAAAATGCAAATAAACCGAGACAACTCGGTTTACTTGGGAGCTTGTATTTCATTTGCCTGGTTACAACCTAGGAATTTGATTTACCGGTGTCCCTTAACGCCGCTTTGTGGGATAGATTTACTCGACCCTGTCTGTCTATTTCGGTTACCTTCACTGAAATTTGATCACCGATGTCCACAACATCCCGCACCTTGTTTACTCTTTCCTCCGCTAGCTGGGATATGTGAACCAGGCCTTCCTTGCCCTGGCTACCCAATACGCCCGGAATAATTTCCACAAAAGCACCAAAATCCATTATACGTTTGACCGTTCCCATGTAGGTCTTGCCTACTTCTACATCCGCTACAATAGATTCAACCAGGAACTTTGCCTTCTCGGCGGCTTGCTCATCAACCGCCATAATGAACAGACTGCCATCATCTTCTATATCTATCTTGCAACCGGTTTCATCGACAATCTTATGAATAATCTTGCCACCGGGTCCAATGACTTCGCGGATTTTATCGGGATGAATTTGCATTTTAATAAGACGCGGAGCATAAGGTGACATCTCAAGATTGGGCTTATCAATTGCTTCCAGCATTTTACCCATAATAAACATGCGACCTTCGTGAGCCTGTTTCAGGGCAGCCTTAACAATTTCCTGGTTTACACCAGTTATCTTGATATCCATCTGAACTGCAGTTACCCCTTTTTCTGTACCTGCCAGCTTGAAATCCATATCGCCCAGAGCATCTTCAATTCCCTGGATATCACTAAGTATGGCAAAACCATCCTCACCTTTTACCAAACCCATGGCTATTCCTGCTACCGGAGCTTCGATGGGAACACCAGCATGCATCAGGGACAAAGTGCTGCCGCAAACGCTGCCCATGGAACTGGAGCCAT
>CAZOIC010000103.1:0-4969 GCA_964579945.1 uncultured Syntrophomonas sp.
TGGCGTAGGAGTTGGTGATTATACCTTTATTCCATCCCACCAGGGCGCCGGTATAGTCTTTACCATTAACAGTAGTATTTTCCAGTTTAATATTCTGGATTTCGGCAGTATCGGTAACACCGAACAAACCTACGTAATTCGCAGTACTCCGGTTGATAGTAAGGTTGCTAATGGTCTTGCCGTTGCCGTCGAATGTGCCGGTAAACGGAGACCCATCACTGCCGATGGGCTCCCAACCCAAACCGGTATTATAACTGCTCAGGTCGATATCTGCTGTCTGTATGAAATGCTTATCAAGGTAGTATCTCACATTATTAAGTTGCTCGACTGTTGCCACCTGGTAGGGATTAGCCAAGGTACCTTCACCGCCGTCAAAAATAATTACATATTCAAATGTGGATATCGGGCTTTTGTCCAGGCCATCTTTTACCGCTATGGCCTTAATGACCATGTTAGATACTACTTCTATCGGAGTGGTATACTGAATGCCACTAGTTGCTTCATTAATCGTAAAATAAATCGTGGCTCCTTCGGTTTTAGTAGATAAGGTAACTTTTTGCGGTCCACCATAAGTTCCTGCTGGTGGGTCAGCGGTTGGAGCAGTTACTTGTTCAGCATAAGCAGCTATGGAAGTAGTTAACAGAAATATCATGACCAGCAGGACGATACAAAAATCTTCTTTCAAAAAGTGGGTAATCCCATTGAATTTGTTAACAGTCATTCTCGCTTCCTCTCCTTTGTTATTTGCTTCACAACATGGACAGTTTTATGTAGGCGCTAATGGTTTATTATAATAACAGCTCACCTCCGAAAAATAGGGTATTTGCATACATCAACTCATGATTATTAACAAAGAAACCAAAATGATAGGCATCAGAAACGAAAGTGTTGCTCGCGGCTTGGTCCTTTTCTATGGATTGGAATGATATTTTTCATGTTTACTTTTCAGAGCCAAATTTATTGGTCACCCTGCATTTTATATATTCCTATTGAAAAAGTAATCACCCTGGGGGTGATTTCGCCCTAAAAAGTGCACAATCACCCCAGGGTGAAGCAGTTGTTCTTTCCTTTTATCACCCATAAGAATGCTCCTTCCATCTAAACTGCTGGCATTTTTCATAACTGCTATTAATAACTTATTAAATCGGTTGGATATAAAGATAGGTTAAATATGCTTATAATCAGTACGAAGAATGTTATTATGAAATAAAAAAGAAACCAGGCTTTGGTACTAAACCAAAACCCGGCTTCCTTTTATTACTGGTTCAGTAAGTTTCCCTATCTAACCGTGCCTTTGTTAAAGCCTTTTTTTACATACGCTTACTTATTTGCCGAAACAAAATATCTTCACCAACGGGGGTATCATAGTTGATAAAATAGAAGTGATAGTCTTTAGCAGGTTTACTTTTCTGGTTACTAAGGGTATTAATATGATAAGCGATATATATAATACTGGAAGTAGACAGAAATAAAGAAAAAAGATAGTAAGTATTACTCGTTTGTAGCAATCCGTAAAGGCTTAATTCTAATAGCAGGAGAGAAAATAATAAATAGATAAATAGCCATTGTTTTTTCTTCAAATATGCTTATCCTCCTGATTTTATTCTATCAGGATTATTAACCCTTAAGACTTATTTCATACCTTGGTAACCGGGGAATAATATCTCCGGTGCCATATAATACAGGAAGGAGATGATTAGCGATACTCCAATATTATATAAGCCAACTTACTAATTGGGTAACCAGTATATTTAATATTGAGAATTTAACCCATGCTATCATAGCGCTACTAATATTCTTAACATTTTTACTTTTACGAAAGATATTTACCCGCTACATCTTTACCTGGTTGCAAAAACTAACCAGTCGGACGACCAGTGAATTAGATGATAAGATGTTATTGGCCGGTGAAAAACCCATGCGAGTCCTGTTTGTTATTCTGGGATTATACCTGGCACTACTATACCTACCTTTATCACCGGTACTGGATGTTTTATTTTCCAAAGTCTTCCGTTCTTTGCTGGTAATACTTATAGCCTGGGGTTTTTATGATCTTTGTGATAGCAATTCACTACTATCGGAAGAACTAAAAGAAAGATTAAACATGGATAATATGTTAATCCATTTCTTTTCCAATGTGGCCCGTTTTATAATAATAGCTCTGGTTATAGTAATAGTTGCCCAGGAATGGAATTACGATGTTAATGGTTTTATTGCTGGACTGGGGTTAGGGGGATTAGCTTTTGCTCTGGCAGCCAAGGATGCCCTGGCCAATATATTTGGTGGGATAGTAATTATAATGGAAAAACCATTTGTAATTGGAGACTGGATTGCAGTGCCCGCAGTTGAAGGGGTAGTAGAAAACATTTCTTTCCGCAGCACCAAAATCAGATCCTTTTCCCAGGCATTAATAACTATTCCTAACTCCACCCTGGCCAGCGAAGCCATAACCAATCACAGCCGCATGGGGAAAAGGCGCATAAGCTTTAATTTAGGTCTGACTTATGATACGCCAAAAAACAAGGTAGAGGACTGCGTTAAGCGTATTAAACAAATGTTGGCAGAACATCCCGGTATCCATCCTGAAACTATACTGGTTTCTTTTGAAGTATTCAACGAGAGCAGCCTGGATATTTTTATATATTGCTTTACCCATACTACTATTTGGTCGGAATACCTGGAAGTAAAACAGGACGTAAATCTAAAAATAATGGGAATACTGGAAGACGAAGGCATATCCATCGCCTTTCCCAGCCGCAGAATTTACCTGGAAAATATAAACCCGGTTGAAGGGAATAATTAAAACTGGTTATACCGGTCAAGTATTTCCTAACCGATTATTCCAATTCTTAAAATACATTATTAGCGCCAGGGGTGGGGAAGTTAGTTATAAGAAGATTTATTAGCGGAGTGATAATAGATGCCTGGATTTTATATCGTAAGCGAGTATGGCTACATTTTACCAGTGCCATATAGCTCCTATGAATCAGCTATGGCCAACTGTGATATTAATGAGATGGTTTATCTGGCTGATAGTCTGGTGGAGTTAGAAGAAAGCCTGGATATATCCGAGGAAGAAGAAAATCTTTAAAAACAAAAACCGCACCGATTGGCGCGGTTTTTGTTTTGTCTTACATATTAGCACATGGGTTGCATGCTCTCCTCGAATATCTTCCTTACAATGGTCTCGTCTGCTTTTATCGGTGCTACACCCAGAAGACCGGCTAGACCCGGAGTTTCAAATGCCAGTTTTACTAGTTTGTCAATATGAGCTTCGGTGTAGCCCATGTCAGCCAGTTTTTCAGTTGCGCCAACGCTGAATAGCCATTGTTCTACAGCTTTGGCACACTTCTCAGCCTCACCTGGTACACCTGTTAAACCAGGTACAATAGGTGCATACATGGCAGCCATGATTTCAGGACATGCAGGATAGGTATATTTAATAACTGCGGGCAGCAGCATAGCCAATCCCAATCCATGGGGAAGGTCAGGTTTAATAGCACTCAGCGGATGTTCCAGGGCATGGGTGAAGTGCAATAATCCGTTGTCAAAGCAAATACCTCCTATCATGGAAGCATAGAGCAGGTAGTATCTAGCGGTCAGGTCATCAGGATGAGCCATTGCTTGAGGTAAGTAACGCGCTACCAGCCTTACTGCCTCTACTGCGGTAAGTACGGTGTAGGGGCTTGTTACCAGTGAGGTAGCTGCTTCACTAACATGGTTTATAGCATCAATAGCCGTATAGCGGGTCTGGCCAACGGGAAGTTTGGCCGTTATGGCCGGGTCATCGATAGCGAAGGTGGGGTATAAACATTCAGCGGCCAGAGCCGGTTTGTACTCTAGTTCGGGAATGCTGGCTACTGCAAACCGGTCAACTTCGGTACCGGTTCCATGAGTGGTATTGATGGCGATAATGGGAACTGCTTTTTCCGCATTAAATTTAAAGGTATAAAGGTCGCGAGCATTATATTTCTTGTTATCAGGATGAAGCAGAACGGCAGCGCTCTTACCAGTGTCGATGGGGCTTCCTCCGCCAATGCCGATAACAGCTTTAGCACCCAGGTCTTTACCCATTTTAGTTGCTGCATCTATACCATCTACGGTAGGGTTGGGAACTACTCCAGTAAATAGAGCATAGGAAATACCATTCTTCTTCATGGCTGGTTCGAGGACTTCCCAAACACCGGTAATCTTATAAACGATTTCATCAGTGGTGATTAAGACCTTGTCAATGCCCTCTTTTTTTAGATATTCACAAATATCATTTACTTTTTGCAGGGCGCCCACCCCAAAGTAGCAGAGCGTACGGCTGCGAATTTCAACTACCTGGTTAATATTCATTTTACTTTCCCACATACATTTTTCCTCCTTAAAAATTGTTATTCTACAATACAAGCCAATCCCCAATTTTTAAAGAAAACGATACACCTGTACCAGGGGCGTTTATCGGCCTGAACACCCGTAGGATTGAATCATAATATAGGTTTGTTCCTGTTAATTGACTGCTACCCGCCGGCGGATATGCTGTCTGTCTGTTTGTTTGCTTATAGTTATAGCAATTATTATGCCAAGCTTCTTTAAGCTATATTCATGGACGTTGTATTCAGCTAAAAATCCAAAAACTAAGGCTTTTCAGCCACTTGTTAAAAATCTTTGCGGAAATTAATTAAGTGTCAACTTGATGTTGTAAGAAGTGACATTCTGTTAACACCACTGTGATAAAAATCAAACACTGGTCCAACAGGTTAGTTAGTAAAGAAAATAAGACGCTGATAACAAAGCGGTCTTGTAAATAACTTCGAATTTAAGAACTTGATTAATTATCTAGAGTCCACCAACTGCCCACTTAAAGTATATTCTTGATAAAATGCCAGAAAATCAAAAACCGCGCAAACCTGCGCGGTTACTTGCTTTATATGGCAGGGGAGACAGGAATCGAACCCGCAGCCCTCGGTTTTGGAGACCGATG
>CAZOIC010000104.1:0-4884 GCA_964579945.1 uncultured Syntrophomonas sp.
GATGAAGCCCATTGTATTTCCCAATGGGGACACGATTTTCGGCCCAGTTACTTAAGAATCGGAACCTGGATTGAGACTCTGCCCAAACGACCGGTAGTGGCTGCCTTTACCGCCACTGCTACCCCCAGAGTGCAAAAAGATATTGTAAAATTGCTGGGACTTAAAGAACCGCTGGTTTTAATCAACTCGTTTAACCGGGCCAACCTTTATTTTTCCGTTGTTAAAGGCGTAGAACGAACCGGTTTTATCTGCCGTTACCTGGATGAGCATCCTGATAATGCCGGGATTATTTATGCGGCTACGCGTAAAGAAGTAGAAAGCCTGTTCGAAGAGCTTACCAAGCGAGGCTATTCTATAGGTAAATACCATGCCGGTTTAAATAATGCTGAAAGGAATAGTTATCAAGAAGCCTTTATTTTCGATAAAATTCAGGTTATGATAGCTACCAATGCCTTTGGTCTGGGTATTGACAAATCTAATGTACGCTTTGTTATTCACCATAACATGCCCCGACACCTGGAAGCTTATTATCAGGAAGCTGGACGAGCCGGTCGGGATGGCCAACCAGCAGATTGTATCCTACTTTACCAGGCACAGGATATACTAATTCAAAAATTTCTGATTGAGCATAGCAGCCGCTCTGAAATCCGCAAAGATATGGAATACGCCAAACTGCAGGACATGATTGATTATTGCCACACTTCCCATTGCCTGCGCCAATTTATACTGGCATATTTCGGTGAAAAGGATAATGAACCTTGTGATTACTGTGCTAATTGTTTGGAACGGGAACTACGTGATATTACTATAGAGGCGCAAAAGATTTTCTCCTGTATCGTACGAATGAAACAAGCCTACGGCAGTAAACTTATTGCTGCCGTTTTAAAGGGAGCACAACAAAAAAGGATTATGGAACTGGGTTTTGACCGGCTCTCTACCTATGGGATTATGAGCAACTATAGCACCCAGCAGATTGTTGATTTAATTAATCTACTGGCTGCTGAAAATTACCTTATTATTGACAGCGGACGTTATCCGGTAGTGCAACTTGGCCGGCGGGCACGTCCGGTCCTACGCAGTGAAGAAAAGGTTATAGTAAGTTTACCCAAAACACCCCAGGCGGCAGCGCCCGAAAGCACAATATTCCAGGCTCTGCGTGATTTGCGCCGGCAAATTGCCCAGGAACAGGGACTGCCTCCTTATATTATTTTCCCGGATACTACTCTGCAAGAAATGGCTGCCTATCTGCCGCAAAACCGTGAAGAGATGCTTAAGATAAATGGAGTAGGCCAGATAAAGTATGAAAGATATGGTGAGCAATTCCTAGAAATAATAAAACTATATTCGGCAGAATCAGCATCTACCGGGGACCTACAACCTGACAACAGTATCGTTGTGCCCCCAAGCCCCGCTCCCCGAAGGGAAAATAAACAACAACCGGAGAAGAAAGAAAAGGAGCCTAAAACTCCTTCTCATATTATCACCTGGCAGGAATATCAGTCCGGCAAATCGCTGCCAACAATAACTAACGAACGTAATTTAAGCTTAACCACCGTAGAAGATCACCTGCTAAAGGCCGCCCGGGAAGGTTACCAGGTAAACTGGGATCAATTCCTCAGTCCCTCAGAGGAGGAACAAATACTAGCCGCAGCACAAGTCGTAGGCTATGAAAAGCTCCGGCCTATTAAAGATAGCCTGCCTGATAGCATAAGTTATTTTGCCATAAAAGTTGCCTTATTTAAAAACCAGCAGCAGATAGAATCAACCAAAGAATCTTAAACCTCTGCGCTACTTAATTGGCCACCTGGAGGCTGTTTTTTAAGTTATTGATTCTGGAGATACTGTTTTACTGCCATTCGAATAAAGCTGGATTTATCCAAACCCAAGTGCCGGGCCTGACGGGAAATGGTAAGCATATCACCCAGGTCGAATCTCACCGTCATCACCACCCATAGTTTTCCATTGCTTGCAAAATATATACAATTGTTTTATTATTATAATATATTTTGTGGGGAGGTATTAGTTATGGGATTGCTAAATGGGTTAATGGGGAATGCATCTGAAGTAAATGTTAACGAGATACAAAAAGAGTATGAAAACATTCTGGCTGAAAACGAGAACATTGAAAAAGCATACAAACTTATAAGAGATATGTTTATATTTACGAATAAGAGGTTAATTCTCATTGATAAACAAGGGATGACCGGTAAAAAAACTGAAATACATTCTATTCCATACAAAAGCATAACCCACTTTAGTATTGAAACTGCAGGTCATTTAGACCTTGATGCTGAACTTAAAATATGGCTGTCAGGCCTTGCAACACCTATAGAAAAGCAATTTAATAAGAGCCTTAACATATACTCGCTTCAATCCATACTAGCAACCTATATTTTTAAATAACCCAATGTTATTTGCTTCGTCATCTTCTAAAAACTTCTTCTTAAAATTCTTCTTTAAAAATATTACCGTGACTTCTTTAGAAGAACCAAAACCGGCTAATTAACCTTAATAATTAGTGTTATAAGTATCACGCGATGCGGACAATAAGTTTGAGGGAATGACCCTACGGTAAGAGAACGGATTATCTCTGCCCAGAATCTAAAATGGATGTGCAATGGATACCGCCAATATTTGAAGAGTGAAACTAGTAAGAGGTAATTCAGCCAAACATTGTAGTAATACGGTGTTTGGCTGTTTGATTATGTGTAGAAAAATATTTTAGAAAGGGACGGGGTGGAGTATGGATTTCAATGAAAAGATTATTCAGTTCTCAAAGCGGGTTCAAACCATGAAAGACCAAATTCAAACAGAGGAGGCTACGAAAACAGCATTAATTATGCCGTTTTTTCAAATGCTGGGCTATGACGTATTCAATCCTTCGGAGTTTATGCCAGAATATACGGCTGATGTTGGGATAAAAAAAGGTGAAAAGATTGACTATGCCATCCTTCTAAACGGTGAACTTAGTATCCTATTAGAAGCCAAAGCAGTTAATGAAGACCTGGCGAAACATGGTTCACAATTATTCAGGTATTACGCAACACTACCAGCAAGGTTTGGCATATTAACTAACGGTATTATCTACAAGTTTTACACTGACCTTGCCACTCCCAACATAATGGATGATAGACCATTTTTAGAATTTAACCTACTTGATATAAAGGACAACCTTATTCCAGAGATCAAGAAGTTTGAACGCAATAATTTTGATTGTGATAATATTCTCAACTCTGCAGCGGAATTAAAATATACTAACGAGATGAAGAAACTTCTACAAGAGGAAATGTCCAATCCTTCCGATGAATTCATACGCTTTATGCTTAAAGACATCTATCCCGGCATTAAAACCCAAAATGTCATTGATAGGTTCAGGGATACCACTAAAAAAGCCATGAGCCAGTTCATTAATGATATACTAAACGACCGTTTTAAGGCAATAATGGGCAGTCCTTCTGAAGCCGATACTGCGGCAACTTCAGATATTAAAGAGCCTGAGTCAGAATCAATATCTAAGATAACCACTACTATAGAGGAACTAGAGGCATTTGCAATAGTAAAAACTTTGCTTAAAGATGTTGTGGCACCCTCGAGGATTTCTTATAGGGATACGGAATCATATTTCGGAATATTGCTGGATGATAATAGGTATAAGTGGATATGTCGTGTAGCAATAGGTAAAATTCAAACCAATTTGTTTATTCAAGATGAAAATAAACAAGCTGTACGCTACCCCTTGGATTCAATAGATGATATTTATAAGTTTCAATCTCAGCTTATTGAAGCAGTCCAACGCTACTTAGCGGAATAGAGAATAACCCGGCCAACACATGTTCCGCTTTAAGTTCTTTCGTAAACATTGCTCGTCGACCCATAAAAAATACTCCCTTCAAATGACAGTTTGTTTTTTTTACTGTCTATTTTGAAGGGGGCATATCGTCTCACCAGGTCTTTAATGTTGATTTTTTCCCGCTCCTCAAAACACTAGCACCTGGGTACCATCCGCGTAAGTATGTGCGCTGATACCAGTTTTATCTGCCGGGTAATATTGCTTGCTTAAGGATATACCTGACGACTTTGTAACTCGATCCGGTCAATTAGTCAGTTCAGTTCATCCACTATTAACCCACTGTCGGAGTCCTGAAAATTAAATATATGATGCCCAATCTCATGGGTAGCGGTAAAACGTTCCCGGGGATTAAATAAGAGTTGGTAAGCACCAACCGTTTACCCTGGTATAGAGCGGCAAAACCCTCCATGGCCTGTAGGATTACGAATGGTAAAAAATAGGTATGGTGGTTAGAAGTCGGGTGAGGAGAAGTTGGAAATACCGGGCTTTTTAAACCCCATCTAGAAAACTAAAAATGCCCGTTTGGTGCTTAAACCCACCTCAGAACGAATATTCTTTCATTTAAGCATCTCAATCAATATCTTGGCAAAGCTCCTGGTTGAGGTTTCAATTACGGTGTTATACTCCATTTCAGGTAGTTGTTCATAGACTCTTTCGAATATTGCATCTAAATCCTTCCCGTTGATATCAATATCTTCACTAAAAAAGTACCGGGAACAATCAGCGTTATTTAATACAGCTTTCCATAGAGTACTGCATTCGTCCTCTAACTCCATTAATATCAAACCCATGGTGCCGTCCAATTCCTCGATTCTTTCATGAGCATCAACATATATACTGTCACTGTGGGAAGCCGGGTCATGCCAGGCAGCAGTATGATAGTGTTCCATAGCTTCATCATAAATCTCGCATGCGCTATTAATCAAGGAATAGCAATGCCAAGTATCCAGCAATTCACCGGTTATCATTTTGGTAGCCTCAATTAAGTCATTAATATTCTTGAGATTATAAGGTTTACTGCGATGTTTCATTCC
>CAZOIC010000105.1:0-4810 GCA_964579945.1 uncultured Syntrophomonas sp.
TGGAGGAAGATATGGATCAGGCTATGTACCTGGTCAATGTTCGTATCAATGGGGGCAGCAGGTTCCCAGAAATAGGTTTTAAAGCTGGCATCAATGACCGTGACGATATAGCCTATTTCTTTGACATGGTATTGGAAATGCTGGATAAGCTGGATTAAAACAAAAAGGAAAGTAGGCCCGGGTAACCCCGGGCCTTATTAATGTCAGGGGCTTTTTGTTTCACCGGATAAGTGTTTTAAGCAATGCGAGTAAATAAGGATGTTTCCTGTTGTGCAAGAGGCCAGGGGAACAGGCTCTTAATTTTACCTGTTACAAGTTTAAGAGGCCACTGAGACAGACTCTGGTTGTATAGAACATTTAATACTGACAAGAGATTTGAACTACAGGAGGTAGCAAAGGTGAACTGGCGTCGGGTTATTTATATTGCAGTGATAGTATTTATGGCTGCCATGATATTTCGCAATGTCCCTGATACTAAACAGGAACCTCCGCAGGCGTTGGTTGATCAGCAGGTGATACTGCATGATTTTCAACAACTGGAGCATTCGGCCTATGATGGTGGTAAATATCAGCCTGACTCAATATATTTCCCCTACAACTACATTGGTGACCGGGGGGATGCGTTTTACCTCAGTATAAAAAATGATGAGGGTATAACTACCTTAAAATACGTGCTGGATAGACAACCTTCCGGGAAGATGGAATATAACTTGAAAAACCGTTGGCCGGATGTAACCCTGCCCACAGATCGCTTTGAGAGCTACAAGTTTGAGGATGGTAAGTGGGCTTGTATAACAGCTGCAGAGGACGTGAAAAGGTAAGGCGTCAGGCGTCAGGCGTAATAAGACGTCAGACGTAAGTCGTCAATCGGTGCTGGTAAGGAACGTGATGATTGTAGGGGCGAACGTATGTGTTCGCCCGGAATAGGCAGTTCTATATGCAACGGGATTTACCCTCCGGAGGTCAGTGGCCGGCCGGGCAGAAACCCTCTATTTAGTATTCAATATTGGCAACCTTGCTATGTACATATTATCCCTGTAAAATCAGGTAAGAAAAGAAAATATAACCTGTGTTAATGAAAGAGGTGTTTTCTTATGCAGGGAAACATTATTAATCTCATATGGTTGGGAGTCGGGTTAGGGCTGGGAGCATTGCTATGCTACCTGTTGGTAAAAGGCAGGTTGCAAAGCGGCTATAACCGGGATATCAGCCAGAGTGAGGCTGAGAATGCGGTACTGAGGGAAAGACTTCAGAGCCGGGAGGACTATATCCTGGAGCTAAAAACCCGGCAGGAGGAGATGGAAACAAGGCTCAGTGAGCTTCAAAGCGAATTAGCCCGCGAACAGCAGTTGAAATCCGCAGCCGAGGAGAAGTGTAAACGGGTAAGCGAGCTGGAAGCGGTATTAGTGGAGAAGGAGCAAAGAATAACGGAATTAATTAATACCAACATTACTTTCCGTGAAAAACAGACTGAATTGCAAACCCGGATGGAAGAAGAGGCCCGGGCCGTTGCGGAAAAAATGCTAATCCTGAATGAGGCTCAGGAACACCTGGCAAGTGCTTTTAAGGCCTTATCAGCCGAAGCTCTGAAAAGTAATAACCAGGCCTTTTTGGAGCTGGCTCGAGCTACCCTGGAGAAATACCAGGAAGGAGCCCGGGGCGACCTGGATAAACGCCAGCAAGCCATTAATCAACTGGTAGAGCCCCTGAAAGATTCACTGCAAAAAGTTGACCATGAAATAAGGGAACTAGAAAAAGTTCGTGGTATCGCTTACGCTGGTCTTAGTCAACAGGTCAGATCCCTGGCTGATACCCAGGTGCAATTGCAGGTTGAAACCGCCCAACTGGTTAAGGCCCTGCGGATGCCCAGTGTAAGGGGGAGATGGGGAGAAATCCAGCTTAAACGGGTGGTGGAGATGGCAGGTATGGTAGAACACTGCGATTTTTACCAGCAGCAAAGCAGCGATAGTGATGAGGGCCGATTGCGACCCGATATGCTAATCAGGCTGCCCGGTGAGCGCTACATAGTAGTGGACTCGAAAACACCACTGCAGGCTTATTTGGAAGCTCTGGAAGCTAATAATGAGGATGATCGGGTACAGAACTTAAAAGACCACGCCCGCCAGGTTAAGGTGCATATAACCCAGTTGGCCAGTAAAAGTTACTGGGAACAGTTTAAACCTGCACCTGAATTTGTAGTACTGTTTCTACCGGGAGAGTCATTTTTCAGCGCAGCCCTGGAACAGGATCCGGAGCTAATTGAGTATGGTTCCCAGCAACGGGTAATCCTGGCTACTCCCACCACCTTGATAGCTCTCTTATTGGCAGTGGCCTATGGCTGGAGACAGGAGAGTATCGCCGAGAACGCAGAGCAAATCAGTGAACTGGGTAAAACCCTCTATGATCGTATCAGTGTTTTAGCCGGCTATTTCAATGATTTACGCAAAAGCCTGGAGCGCTCCATCGACGCCTATAACCGTGCGGTGGGTTCTCTGGAAGGTCGGGTATTGGTAACTGCTCGTAAATTCCGCGAGCTTGGAGCAACCAGTGGTAATGCTATCCCGGTTCTGGAACCAGTTGATAAAATCCCACGTTATTTAGTCGCGCAGGAACTTGAGCAGGAAGAGGCGCAAAGTACCGTTGCCTACACATATGATGAAGAATAGAGGAATGAGCACTAACACTTTACCGCGCCAGCTTTCGACCCTACCCATGTGTCTGCCCTGCCGAGCAATATATGACCGTGTATGGCAATTTTCACAGGTGACTGCGTCCTCGGTGTATGGAGGGCAATAAATAAAATATTAAAATTTACCATATTTTCTAAATATTTTGAATATATTTTGCTATAATAAAATTATAGTACTATAATTATTCAAGGGAGAATATATCTATATCTTAGTAGGAGGTGATAAAGTGGATAAGAAATTGATTGACCAAATCCTCAATGATATCGGCCTGGAACATATTGAGGAAGCTGAGGTTAAAAGAGATGACAACGAATAAAAAGAAGCCATTTAAGACAGGCCTTAAACGGCTTCTTTTTTTTGTATAAATTACTTCTTTTCTTTCTTATCCTTTTCCATTTCATTAATCAGCTCGGAAACAGTTACAAACTTATATCCCTGCTGCTTCAGGTTCTTAATTACTACCGGTAAGGCCTCGTGGGTCTGTTTACAAGTATCACTGGCATGCATTAGTATAATATCTCCCGGATGGGCTCTTTTACTTACCCGCTCAATAATCGTAGTAATTCCTGGATTCATCCAATCAAGAGAATCCGTTCCCCACTGTATAGCCTCATAATTGCATTCATGAATACCTTCGATAACCTGCTCATTATAATCGCCATTAGGCGTCCTAATTAATTTAGCATCTACTCCGGTCACGTCTTTAATATTTTTATGAGCCTTCATAACTTCTTCTTTTACTTCGGTTTTACTCAGGTTACTTAAATTAATATGGCGATAGCCGTGACTACCAATTTCGTGGCCATCTTTTTTAATCCGTTGGGCTATTTCAGGGTATTGCTTTACCCAGGGTCCGGATAGAAAAAAAGTAGATTTAACATTATTTTCCTTTAGAATTTCAATCACTGGCATAGGGGTCGTATTACCCCAGCTAATATCAAAAGTTAATGCTACGATTTTCTTATCCGTAGGAACCTCATAAATAGGTTTGACGCGGTGATAAGCCTGTACGTACACTACACTGCTGGCCAGAACAACCAGCGCCACAATCCCGATGATAAGAATTTTAACCCGGGATGGCATTTCATAGAAACCGAAAATTTTCGGCATGCTAACCAGACCTCCCATTTGTAGTTTTTTACAATTTTATGGTGCCTGGCCTGGCTTTATTACTTATTTTCCAATTTTAATTAATTCACTCATGGTTACAAATGTATATCCATCTTCTTTAAGGTTGGAAATTATCATATCAACGGCCCGGACGGTTTCCATACTGTTAGGGCAGCCATCGTGCAGAATTATAACCTGACCAGGCTGGATATTTTTGATGATATGCCCGGCTATGGCGGGTGCTTTTGTCCCGTTACGCCAATCTTTGCTATCTTGCTGGTAGGTCCAGTAGGCTATAGTTAGTTTTTGCTTTTTGCTCATCTCCATCAAATCGTAAGATAGGTAACCGCCGGGTGGTCGTAATAACATAGGACTTTGCCCGGTGAGACTTTTAATAATGGCAGTGGTCTTATTGATTTCTTCCAATTGGGCATCCTTTTTTAGTTTGTTGAAATCAGGGTGACTGTAACTATGATTGCCAATCTCATGGTTTTCAGCAGCGATTCTTTTCAAAATTTGCGGGTGGGATTCCGCTTTTTTTCCCATAACGAAAAAAGTAGCCTGGGCGTCGTGCTTTTTAAGTACGTCCAATAGTGCCGGAGTAAATTGGGGATCAGGACCATCATCGAAGGTGAGGGCGACCACTTTTTTATCTGTCTCGACCTTATCGATAACTATCCTTTCTTTTTTCCAGTTATCCATATTCGGATGTTTGGCCAGAGTGTAACTGGTAATGCCCAATATCATTAGAATTAGTAGAGAAAAAACACCCAGGCCAGCGGTTCGCTTACGTATAGTCAATATGACCATAATTGATCAATCCTTTTTAGCTTTTGCACTATTTATATTGGTTTTCAGATACAACTATGAATGACAAAAAACAATTTAACCTGATATCTGGTATCGGACTAAACTTAATAGATATTGATTTCTATCAGTAGTCTGGTTATAATAAAGATTGACAAATGGGCCGTTAACTCAGTGGGAGAGTGCTTCCTTGACGCGGAAGA
>CAZOIC010000106.1:0-4793 GCA_964579945.1 uncultured Syntrophomonas sp.
TACAGCTAACATTAATATCCATTTCTTCTTCATGTTATAATTCCTCCAATCATTTTTATGCATGTTCAGCCGGGGCTTCAAATGCCTGTTTGGGCGGTCTTCCAATCGCTATTAACAGGATTAATACCACGGCAACAACACCTAGTCCATACTTCATAGCCTGTGCTTCTTTGCTAACTTCTGGAGTCTGGAAGACATAAGCTACTGTTCCAGTTGCTCCAGCTGGTTTACCCAGGAATGTATCAGCCTGACTGGCATTTTCCTCCAGGGCCGAAACTATCGCGGGAACTGACTCAAAAGTTTCCAATCCGCCACTGATAGCCTCCTTGGCGGTACCGGCTCCAGTACTAATTTTTCCTGCTCCTTCTTGCAACTGGGTTATTCCTGGTACCAACTGTCCATCTATGGCTTCCTGCATATAGGCTAGAGCATAGAGAATAGAACCAGGTTGACCATTCATCATAAATTTAACCGGTTTGCCATTCTTATCTACTGCGCCCATGCCCAGTTCCATCATCGCCAGGCCGCCATCGACTTTCTTCAATGCCTCCAGGGTTTGGGTACTGCCTTCTTCCAGAGCCTTTACGCTGGCTGGAAATGCCATGGATCCAGATGATGTAACTATGTTTCCACCGTCGTTAAATGCACTGATGTTATTAGCCAGGCGGTTAAGTTTGGGTTCAATGTTGTCACTAATGATTTTTTGCTGTGGTGCGGGAACCTGGCTCTTCAGGTAAGCAACATCATTCATTATACTGGTACTTTCGTTGGGCTCCTGAACTGCATCTGGCGTCTTACCAATACTATCGCGCAACATACCAAGCATTAATGCCTGGAGCTTATAAGCAGGGAGGGCACGCCCCTCTACACCGGCTTTTAATAAACCTACAGCATCTCTTAGCCCTGGCGTATTACCATTGGCATCTGCTCCTTTTTCAGCATTGTACGTAGCAGCATTAAAAGCGGGATTGGCTATACCGAACCTGATCATCTTCATTTTATCAATCAGGCTTCCTAAACCACCGCTCAACTGCCCCATTCCATCTTTAACAGCACCCAGACCAAACAGCAGGGTAGCATCTTTTTCTCGAGCTCCGACACCGTTTTGAATCTGGTCAAAGCCATCATAGAGTTTAAGGAAACTCTCATGGATGGTTGGTATATTGTCGACCTCAGCAGTTGTAGGTACTATAGGAATAACTGCGATTTTAAAACTGGGTAATTCCATGTTCTTTCCGTCTGCTTCCAGAACCGTATACTGCTTGGCAGGATACTTGGGCGGTACCAGAGGAACGCTCCAGTTAACCTGAGTTATCCCCTGTACATTAACCATGACTCCTTCGGGCGACACTCCAGCTACCCCGGGAGCCTTGATGTTAGAGAATTTGCGATTGTCAAACTCCCAACCTGACAGGGAAACAACATAGGGTGTAAAAACAGTAGCTTGTTTTTTGGCCAGATTCCCCTTGGAATCCTGGTATTCCAGCTCCTGCTCTACACCAGTAGTGTTCTCCAGATTACACACAATCTTCAAGTGACCACTTTTGCCATAGATGTTTGACGGCTTAACTTTTTGACCATCTAAATAATAGTCAACTTGAACGCTGACCGGCATTTGTATCCTCGGTATTTCTTTCTTGTCAATACTTGCCAGATAGTATAAATCTTCCGAAGTACCAGAAGTTTTTACGCTCAAGCTGTTATCCTTTTGCCCAATTTTCTGGGTACTGTACAAGTTGCGTACCGAGGTTACGCTGTAGTTTTTACCATCTTCTATGGTTGAAACGCCCCCGCCGGCAATATGCAGATTATTCAGCACCTGTATGCTCTCTATTTGCCCGTTGTCCCCCAGTTGGGTAACGACCAGTTCATTGTCCTGGATGACTCCCGAACTATTCTGCCCGTAGACTCCGGCCACTGGTGCTAAAACCAGCATCATAACCGTCAAGAGAATTACAAAAGTTCTAAACCTACTGCGTTTCAACAAATCTTATCCCCCCTTTCCCCTGCTTACTGATTTACTGCCATAGCGATTTTCATCACCAGGAGTGACATAAAGAGTCCCAGCAATAAAGATACGATTACTCCTACTGCAGCCGGCAATGCCACAGTTGCCATAGCCGGAGTGTCGGTTGTATAAGTGCCAAATACTGCAGCAAAATAAGCTGCCCACCCAAGGAACATGGCATCTATTCGCATACCTGCCGTAGATATTAATATCAGCAGGAAAAGCGATACACCCGAAACGAGAGCAACAAAGAGCAGATTATCTGGTGGCAAGGGCATTTGAGTTGCTAGAACTATCATACCGGCCAGTGCCACAACTACCCCTATCAACATGGCAATAGCCGTTTTTAAATAGTCTCCAAAGGGTCCCAGTACTGTAAACATGGCCATTGCTATCGCTGCCATATAGAATGCACTGGCCCCCAGGTAATCTTGCAGAAGAACAAATATGGTAAAAAATATTGCTACAAGGAGACCAAGGCCAATAACCTTTTTCATGGTTTCACCTCCTTTTTGTTTCAATTTTGCGAAAATTGTTACGATTAAGCTGCAACTGTTATTGGGAATACTAAAGTAAATATATTTGAAGAAGTGTTATTACAGATAAGACATAAACTAATTAGGTAACTAATTAATAGTAATTGTAATTAATATGAAGAATAAAAACTCTAAATTACAATATTTGGAGTACCTTATTATTATAAGGCACTCCAAATCCTCTACAACTCATAGAGCTGTTTCTCATCAATAAACTTTATCCCCTTTTCTTTAAATGTAGAACGGGCTTTATCTATATCTTCAACTTTAAAAACTACCAGAGCATCGTTGTCTGAGGTACCCAGGAAAGCATATAAATACTCAATGTTTAAACTGGCCTGTGACATTTGTTCCAGTACTGCAGCTAGTCCTCCGGGCGAATCAGATACCTGAACGGCTATAACTTCGGTTTCACTAACAGTAAAATTGGCATCCTTCAATATACGGTAGGCCCGGGCCGGATCGTTAACAATAATACGCAGAATCCCAAAATCGGATGTATCGGCAATGGAGAGGGCTCTAATGTTTATTCCTGCATCCCCGAGTACCCGGGTAACATGGGAGAGTCGACCTGCCTTATTTTCGAGAAAAACTGATATCTGCTTGGCCATATAGTCTGCCTCCTTAAATATTTCTCCTGTCAATTACTCTCTTTGCCTTGCCTTCGCTTCTTTCTATAGATTTGGGTTCTACCAGGCGAATTCTGGCGTTAACCCCCAGTGCACTTTCCATCTCTTTAGCAATTATAGCACCTAATTCTTCCAGTTTTCTAACTTCATCACTAAATAGCTGTTCGGAAACCTCCACCTGCACTTCCAATTGATCCAGGTTACCTTTACGGTCAACAATGAGCAGGTAATGTGGTTCTACTCCGGGTATATTTAATAGTACGCTCTCTACCATAGATGGGAAGACATTAACTCCCCGGATAATAACCATATCGTCAGAACGACCCAGCACCTTTTGCATCCTGACATGGGTTCGCCCACAATCACATATGTTTTTATCTAAACTGGTCAGGTCCCGGGTACGGTAACGGATAATGGGCAGGGCCTCTTTGCTTATGGTAGTTATGACCAGCTCTCCCTGACTACCGTCATCCAGAACCTCTTCACTAATGGGGTCAACCACTTCCACTAAAAAATGGTCTTCGGCAATATGCAACCCCTGCTTGCTAGCACATTCTATAGCCACTCCCGGTCCAATAATCTCACTTAATCCATAAATGTCATAGGCATCGATTTCCAGTTTGTTTTCAATTTCCCGGCGCATGTTTTCTGACCAGGGTTCAGCTCCAAATATGCCTGCCCGAAGTTTAAGGTCCGACGGTTCTATATCCATTTCCCGCATGATTTCGTACATAAATAAGGCATACGAGGGTGTACAGGTTAACACCGTGGTACCAAAATCCTGCATCAGCATTATCTGTCTTTTGGTGTTGCCACCGGAACTGGGTATAACCGAAGCGGCTATCTTTTCTGCTCCATAATGAACACCCAGGCCTCCGGTAAATAGACCATATCCATAGGCATTTTGAATTACTGAATAACGGGTTGCCCCAGCGCTAGTTAGAGCTCGGGCCATTAATTCCGACCAGATATCAATATCCTTTTTGGAATAGCCTACTACAGTAGGTTTACCGGTTGTACCTGAAGAGGAATGGATTCTTACTACCTCACTCATTGGTAGAGCAAACAACCCAAAAGGATAGTTATCTCGTAAATCCTGTTTGGTCGTAAAAGGTAGTTTTTGCAAATCATTCAGGCTTTTGATATCTTCAGGTTTAATTCCGGACTCATCCATTTTATTTTTATAAGCAGGGACAAAAGTATAAACCCGATAAACTGTCTCCTTCAACCTTCTAAGCTGTAGTTCTTCCAGCTCTTTACGGGGCATACATTCTTTTTCTTTATCCCAATATGACATTCATTCTACCTCCTTCAGTATTTTTCCTGCAAGTGAGTCAAATATTTACATAAATTTTGCAAGGGGCATTGACTACAGCGCGGTCTGCTCTTCTTGCAATAATTGGCGCCAAGTCCCACCAATAGCGCGTGATATTCATTATAGGTATAAAAATTTGGGGGTATATGATACTCCAAAAATTCTTGCATTTCCTGGTAAGAGATATTTTCCTCTACCATACCCAGACGGTAAAAAATCCTTTTGGTATAGGTATCGACTACAAAAACCATTTTATTCCCAGCATAGAGCAGAATGGAGTCAGCCGTTTCCGGCCCAATTCCCCA
>CAZOIC010000107.1:0-4696 GCA_964579945.1 uncultured Syntrophomonas sp.
AGGCGTAAGTGCTTATGCGTTAGGAATACTCTATATATAGGATGGTATAATAACAGGAGCAATGATATTATCGAATACAATATTCGTTAAAATCTTCGAGAGTTATGAGGTGGTAGCGTGAATGAACTTTCTCAAAAAATAAATCAATGTAAAAAACCTTCTGGTGGACAGGGAAAACTGATTGCTGATAGGATGAATGAGAGCCATTATGCGGTGACCAGCTGGGGAATGGAACAGTTCTCTATTGAACCTGACAGTATCATATTAGATGCAGGTTGCGGAGGAGGGCGAACAATTCATCGGATGGCAGCAATAGTATCTGCGGGTAAAGTCTTTGGGATTGATTATTCACCAGACTGTGTAGCCTGGTCTAGAGCTTATAACACAGATTGGATTAAGGAAGGCCGAGTAGAAATACTGCAAGCTACTGTTAATGAACTTCCATTTGAAGAAAATTACTTCGACATAGTTACCGCAGTGGAAACGGTTTATTTTTGGCCAGATCTGGCTCAATGCTTTAAAGAAATAAAGAGGGTCTTAAAGCCTGCCGGTAAATTTGTCATTATTAATGAAGTGTATAAAAGTGAGCTCTTCCGGAAAAGAAATGAAGCCTATACTGCTGCTGGAGATATGCAGATATTTGCCCCGGATGAATTGAAGCAATTGCTGGAGGAAGTGCAATTTAATAATGTGAGAACTGCCGTGGTTGAAGCTAATAACTGGTTATGCTGTATCGGAGAGAAGTAAAGGCGTGTTGATCTATACCGACTGGAATTGTTTTTAATAGCAAGTTGTAATTATTGACGTAATGGTCTTAATTTAGTACCATATTCGTACCGAGGTGATGAAGGATGAATATTAAGGAAGACATCAGGCCTATTTCTTATATCAAAGCCAATGCCGCTGAGATTCTGGCGCAGGTGAATGAGACTCACCGCCCTGTCTATGTTACTCAAAATGGTGAGGCCAAGGCGGTATTACTGGATACTGAGTCCTATGAAAAAATGAGAAAGGCTCTTGGTTTATTAAAACTATTGGCTCAGGGAGAACGGGATATAGTGGACGAAAAGGTCTTGTCGCAGGATGAGTTTTTTTCAGCTCTGGATGATGACTTAAAAAATATACGGTCATGAGTAAAGGCACATACCAGGTATTCTGGACTCAAACTGCGCAGCAGGACTTAAGAAAAATAATTGCCTACATTGCTGCTGATAGTGAAACTCAAGCCACAAAAGTTTATTCAGCCATTAAACAAAAAGCTGATAACTTGCAGCAAATGCCCCTGCAAGGAAGAATCGTTCCAGAGTTGAGTTATTACGGTATTTTAATCTACAGGGAGTTAATTTACCAGCCGTGGCGAATCATTTATAGGACTGAAGATAATAAAGTATGGGTATTAGCCGTGATTGACAGCAGACGAAATGTTGAGGATATTTTGCTGGACAGATTTGTTTAGATCATTTTCTTACCCACTGAATTCTTTGCCCAGAAATGTAATAGTTGCTTTTTTTACTGTCTAAATCCATTATGTATACTCCGTAACAGTTCTCTCTCACCATGCTTTCCAGCAACCATCCTACAGGGGTAAAATGTCCAGTCCAACTATATAGCAGATATTTGCCATCAGGTGAAAAACCCAATGGAACGTAACCAGGGGAAAATTTACTATCGTATATGCCGTAGTAATGCCTCAACTCCGTTTCTTTCCCGTTTCTAGCTAAATACATGGATCCTCTTTTATTAAATGCTTTAGTATCGTTGATTTCTGGTTTTATGTAAGCATTATCATCCAACAATGATTCTTGATTTCTTATAAAATGGGGGGTTTTCTCACCGGTTTTGATAGAGTATAATCCCCACTTACCATCTTTCATAGCAATAAAGCGAAGTTCATCTTGTGACTTATCATAGTAGTACTAAATTATATTTTCATTTGGTTCCCCTTTACCCCTATGACTGTATACAAGCTCGATATTTGTAAGCCCAGCATCAGCAGTATACAGTTTCATTACGCCTTGTTTTCGTTGCTGGAAAAATATTTGCCCTTCTAAACCGGATATAATATCATTTCCCATAAACAGATTTGAAATAAAATTGCGGCCAAATATCAGGACCAATACGGTAAGTAATACCGCTATGATTATCTTTTTCGCCAGGATACCCTCCCCCCTAACTTTAGTATTTTCTCACATCTTTTAATCAATTATAGCAGTTAAGACAGATATAGGAGTAAAAAGGGGCCGTTTAATATTGAAACTACCCCTTTGGTATGCTCCCTGGCATAGTTTCTGGTCCAGAGTCTTTCCTGTTACAAGGAGGATTTAGTATTATATTCCAGAATATTTATTTATAAGCAATCGATAACAATCCGCTAAAAAGTTTACATATTAAGAGGGGGTTAGGGGTATGAATTACCAACAGATTTTTGAACCCGGCGAAATCGGGCAATGCAAAGTAAAAAACCGGATTATAATGGCACCCATGGGTAATATTAATATGGCTGATCCCATAGGCCGGCCTCTTTCTAAAATGATTGAATACTTTGTGGAAAGAGCCCGGGGTGGAACTGGACTCCTGATTACAGGTCTAGTTCCAATATCATTTGGTATTGACCCTACTGTGTCAGAAGATAATGACACCACCTACTTTCCCCGTATTGACGCCTCCTCCCGAACTCGTATGTCTGGATGGCGTGACCTGGTAGCAGGGGTTCACTCCTATGATGCCAAAATCTTTATTCAGCTTACAGCTGGCCTGGGCAGGGTTGGTTCACCTGAAGCTGCACTTAAGGGGAAGATTCTGAAATCAGCCTCCTGGAATAGGAATTTTTATGTGCCGCAGGTTCCCCACCTTCCTCTCTCTGATCGTAGCATTAAAAAGATGGTAAAAAACTTCGGGCAAGCTGCCGTTAATTCACAGGTATGTGGCATGGACGGAGTACAGCTGCATGGTCATGAAGGCTATCTAATGGATCAGCTTACCTCTGCACCATGGAACCGGCGTAAACTTGGAAGGTACCGAAATAAATTTCAGTTTGCCATTGATGTAGTACGTGAAATCAAAGAACGGTGTGGGGAGGAATTTCCTATTATTTATCGTCTGGATCTGACCCAGGCCTTATATGAATCCTACGGGGATCAGATTTTTAAAAAGATGTTTAAGGGTCAGGAAAGGACCATAGAAAAAGGGCTGGAGTTTTGTCAGGTACTGGCTGAGGCTGGAGTCGATGCCTTTGATGTGGATAAGGGATGTTATGATAACTGGTTCTACCCTCATCCCCCGGCCTATTTTGATGATATCCCCTATGTAGAACAAACTGCGGGGCGACTTAAATCTTTTTTCCAGACCAAAGAAATAGAGGCCAAAGTAATTGCGGTTGGTAAACTGGGTAAACCTGACCGAGCGGCAGAAGTGCTGCGCCAAGGCTGGGCAGATTTCTTTATGCTGGGTAGACCATTACTGGCCGATCCTTATTGGCCGCAAAAGGTTCGCGAAGGACGGGTTCGAGAAATAATACACTGCATTGGAGATCAAGAGGGCTGCATCCAGTCGTTTGTCCTTGGGGGGCACCCTTGTTGTACAGTTAATCCCTATACTGGTTTTGAAGATAGTAAGAAGGTGTCCAAAGCTAACCGGGTAAAGAATATTGCTATTATCGGTGCTGGCCCTGCAGGTTGTGAAGCTGCTAAAACCGCTCATTTAAGGGGACATCAGGTTACTCTTTTCGAGAAGACTGATCAGGTTGGAGGACAACTGCTTACCGGGAGCCGAATGAAGATAAAGCATGACCTGGCCCTTTATATTGATAACCTTCAGTACCAAATGGACCTCCTGGAAAAGGAAGGGGTAGATATTAAGTATAATACGGAGGTGTCGGTAGCGGATTTGAAAGGCCAATTTGACGTTATCATATGCTGCAATGGATTAGTAGCTCCCCTGCCTCAGATAGAAGGAAGGGAACTGATTCCTTACTGTGAAGCCAGAGAATTTCTGGATAATGAAATGCAGCTACCCCCGGATGTCAAGAGAGTTACGGTGATAGGAGGGGGTATCGTAGGCTGCGAATTATCCTATTCCCTGGCTTTTGAAAAACAAATGCAGGTAACCATTGTGGAACTGCGTGACGAGCTCATGAAGGGTGTAGTCCATGCCAATCGCAGTATGCTTCTGTGGTTGATGATGGGACGAGGAGGACCTTCAGGCAGGCCGGAAGATGTTTTACAAACACCGGTACAGGCCTTCACCTCTTCCCGAGCGGTAAGGTTTGAAAGAGGACGGGTAATCCTGGAAGCTAACCGTAAGCGCAAAGATCCTTATACTCCCTGGTCTACTCTCGTTCCTGACAATATACATAACCCTTTCCATAAGACGCTTGATCCTGATGATGTAGAAATGATTGAAATAGATACGGATTATGTAGTTTTTGCAACCGGAGGAATCGCCAATGACGGGTTATACTATGAATTATTAAGAGAAAACGCAGCACCTGAGATTTACTGTATCGGTGATGCCAGGCGTCCCGCCCGAGCTTGGGAGGCCATTAGCTCAGCCAACGAAGTAGCCCGTTATATATAAATCTACTCCTGGCCCTTCAGCCGTCTTTGAAAGATTATAAATACTGGTAGTGGAATAATAATCCAGCCCATGCTTTTTACCAGGCTATTTTTAGCTCGGTTAACTTGACGGTCTTTTTCAG
>CAZOIC010000108.1:0-4696 GCA_964579945.1 uncultured Syntrophomonas sp.
AGGTCTGAGTTCCATAGCTTAAACCTTAGGATAAACAGACTCGGAGATATTATGTGTTGCTAACTGCAATTTTTTCTTAGAAAACCCGGCAAGCCTCTCCCTTGCCAATTAACTAATCTTCCTTCTGTAAACCTGTCATTCCTTGACCGCCTTACAGATAATCACTACAAGTATGTATTCTATATAAATTTAAAAAATCCTACAAAATGCGCTAGATTTTTTTATTTATTGTTTAATCTATCTTATTATATCTTCCCTTTTTTGATAAGCCCTAAAGTGTCTGGCAGAAATTGCGCCCTCTTCGTCGGGGTCCATACCAGGGTTTAGTGCTTGGCAGGACAGCCCTCACTCCTCACTCTAGACAACTAATCAAGTTATAAATACCACGTTATAACAAGAAGCTTATTACCTATTCATGTCGTTATTAATTATGAACATAGCGATGAACGTGCTGGCCTTCTCCATGTACATGGCAGTATTCATCAATCAAGTTCACCGTTTGGAGCAGATTGCGGTCAGCTAGAACCTCGGAGGTGGGGCCATCGTATACCAATTGGTGCTGTTCAGATAAAACCAGGGCTCTTTGTGACAAAGCATGGGCTAGTTCCAGGTTATGAGTGGAGGTAATTATAGTACACCCCCTATGATTTAGTTCTAATAAAAGGTCTATCAGCCATCGCTGGGTACGAGGGTCCAGGCCATTGGTCGGTTCATCCAGAATTAATACTTCGGGGTTTAATACCAGGACGGAAGCTACTGCCACCTTTTTCTTCTCCCCGCCGCTTAATAAATAAGGTGATCTTTCTTTTAGCTCTTCCAGTTTTAGCATCCGAATTACATCATCTACCCTTTGCTTTACCTCGTCCCTACTTAAAGCTAACTGCATAGGGCCAAAGGCAATCTCATCCCACACTCGGGTAGTAAACAGCTGGGCATCAGAATTCTGGAAAATGAACCCCACCCGGCGGTGGAACTCCTGGGCAATGCGGTCATTTTCCATAACTTCTTCATTTATTTCTCGGCCAAAAGCTTCAAACCTGCCTTCATCAGGAAAGACCAGACCACACAATATCTTAAGCAATGTCGATTTGCCTGAGCCATTGGCGCCTAAAAGGCATACGCTTTCCCCTTTATGAATCTTCAGATTTAAATGGTGGAATACCTCTATCCCCCTGCCGTAAGTAAAACCTACTTCCTGTAAACAAAACAGCATTTTCGCCAAGGAACGTCCTCCAATCTTTGCTCATCCTCAATAAGTATTATACCTTTATCTGGTGCCATATTCCTACCAACGAAAATAAAGAAACGAGGGGTAAATCCCCTCGTTTATCCAGGTTTCCTTATTCTCCGGTATAACAGCGGGCGGTCATAGCCTGATATACTTCTTCAGCCATTATCATGCTTTTGGCGAACAGGGTTCCAATGGACGAACCTACCTGGGCCTGCTGGCGGCGCAGGGCCAAGTCACCTACGGTACGCATCTTGCGTGCCTCGAATATTTCCAGAGAAAGCATAAGCAACATAACCAGGTAACGATAGGTCATTTCAATGAGCATTACGAATAATGCTGGTATGCCAAGCATACGCAGGGATTTTAGCAGGCGGGATACCGGTGTAGTTACTGCCAGTAGCACCCCCAGAGAAAGGGATAGGCCCACTCGTAAAAACAGGTATAATCCAGCCATAGCACCCTGCTGGCTGATAAATATGCTCTGGGGCAGTTTATACCCCCACAAGTATACCGGTTCACTGAAATGGTGCAGTACCAGTAGTGGTATTCCGTCATTAATTAGATTAAACATTCCCGGAACGGCTATAAGCAGGGTTATCAGGGGAATAAAAGCCCAAATATTTAGCTGCATTTTTAAAACTGGCAAGCGGGAAAAATGCATCAGTAGCAAGGTTAGTACCCAGAGTCCCAATAATATTTCGAGCTTACGGGTGAGCCCTGCCAGGAGTATTAAGCTAATGGTAGCAACTAATTTAATACGAGGATCAATGTGCTGTAGCATACCATCTTGTCGGGCATAATATTCATTCAGGCGCTCGCTGGACAGGCCTTTTTGCAGCTGCCGTAGCGTTTTTCGCAAAAAGCCCATCCTGCTTCTGCCCTTACTCCGTGAGCTAACCTCTTTATATTGTTCTGTACCCATCCAGTCTGGTATAAATACTCTATTCATGTTTATCCCCCATACCCCCAAGACCAGAATGGCCTACCGGGAGTACACAACCTGTAGGGGCGAACCCGTGTGTTCGCCCGGAGTCAGCTGTTTTATTACTATAATGTATAATCCTCGGGGTTTACTGCTCGGCAGGGCAGACACATACATCTGCCCCTACAAACCTCACACCTCGCTATTTAATCCTTGGCCAGGCGATAGAAAATCGATATTACCAGGACTACCAGAAGTACTCCCACTACAGCTGAGATAATATATCCTGCGGCCGCCTGGCCAAAGCCAGCTTCCATTCCTGGAACTGAATAATCCGGCAGGACAACATGTTGCCAGAAGTCGGCAAATTTAGCCAGCCCGGCGGGGATGAAGCCGACTTCATCTACCAATTCATCCATACCCCATTCCCCAAATGCAGTACCTGTCGCCAGCAGTCCCAGCGGTGATAAGATAATGAGTACCAGTAAGCCCCACCACAAGTTTTTAAAGGTTTTAAACATGGCTTCCTACCCCCTTGTCATTACTAGCTATCCATTTGGGACTATCTGACAGCAGAGCCGGGTAATTCTTGCCCACGAACCAAAGGGCGATAACTGTAACTAATCCTTCCACTGGCCCGGCCAGTATAAGATGCTCCGACATCATTGCCGCCACCGCTATTTTAATGGGATACATAAAATATAGTGGTGTACCATCAGCAGCCTGGAACAGGTGATACTGGGCTCCAAACATTAAGGCGGTGGTCAGGGCTGCAATGTTTAGCCCCACATAACCTCCTATAAATGCAGCTGCCATTCCCCGACTTGATAGTTTATCAGCCGCACCTTTGATCAGTTTATAAGTATAATACCCGGCAAAAGACATAACAAAAGCAATATTAAAACAATTGGCCCCTACTGCCAGTATGCCGCCATCACCAAATACCAGGGCTTGAATAATTAAAGCTACCGATACCCCCAGACAGGCTGCCCATGGCCCCAAAAGTATCGCCAGCAATACCGCCCCAACGGCGTGTGCTGAACTCCCCCCCGGCACCGGCAGGTTAAACATCATAATGACAAATGAAAATGCTGCCCCGGCGGCCAGAACCGGAATCTGCTTTTTTTTCAGATCTTTTTTAACTTTATTAGCCGCAACCCCTAGAACCGGAACCATAACTGCAATCATCGGTATCGCTGTCTGCGGACTTAAGTACCCATCTGGAATGTGCATTCTTAACCCTCCTAATTAGAACTTGCATTTTAGCGGGTAAAAACAGAAAAAAGGCCACAAAAAACCAGTGTGCTGGATTCCTTCCAGCCCTGCCTTCATGGCCTTCTTAATTTCTTATTCTATTTTTACTCAAACAACGGCTTATATTTCAACACCTTCGTGGTGCTGTTTAACATCTTTTTATTTCTACATTAAACCCTAATTTCCTTCTAAATATAGCAAAACTTTTTACGCCAGGGGGGGTGACAGGGGACGGTTCCTGTGTCACCTTTCAAGGTGACACAGGAACCGTCCCCTGTCACCTCGGGCAACCCTAGAAGCTCTTCATCAAGGTAAATGTGCTGGTTATGCCTTCATGGGTAACGGTAAACAGGTAATTACCCCGGGCAGTAAGATACAGCCTGGTTTTACCTTCGCTGTCAGTAGTCAAATGATGGGGATAATCCCGGTTTTGGGTTCCAGAGTAGGTAGCTCTAACCTCTGCACCGGCCAGTGGTTCCCCGTTTTTCAGCACCTGAATTTCATAATTCTCACCCATACGGGCATGACTGTAATTGCTGGGGACAATCTCCAGGGGCAGACCCAGCGGTTCCAGCCCATGATGGTGATGATGACCTATTTCAACTATCAATTTGGCATAGAGCTTATCCTCTTCATTGACATAAACCTGGATTAATCCTTCAGTTTCCTGACCCAAAATTATATTTTTCGACTCATCGTGTTCGTGCAAATGAGCTTCGCGTTTATCACCTTCAGAAACTACAAAAGCCTTAATATCCTGTAAACCTACTGTAACATCGGCCTTCATATTGTAGCCCTTGAGCAATTTCAGGCTTACTTCTTCGCCTTCATGGAAATGTCCATGGTCAGTATCAGGCTCCAGCCAAATTTCCAGTTCCCGTACCCCGGTTGCTTCCTTGACCTCTTCCAGTATAATCCGGTGGTGAACCAGTTCCATCTCTCTTATTCGAGCCTTAATTACTCTGCGCTCGCCAAAGATACTTTCCATAAAGATATTATTCTCTTCTCCGGGAATGATACGGTCAACTTTTTCCATTAACAGTTCTTCGCCAGCGCCACGGTCAATATAAACATTAGCTTCACACATTAAGCTTCACCTCCGCGCTTATTATAGCAAGGTATACACAGGATTCCGGTTTCCGTCTGCCGGGTACGGGTTTCCATAACCCCTTCACCACAGACAGCGCACTGCCGGGTAGCATATATCTGTGCTTTACCTGGCATTTCAAGTTCAACATCCTCCCAGGTAAAAAGGTCCTCCAGAGGCATAGTCATAATTTTCTCAAACA